>NZ_VJZC01000019.1 GCF_009377185.1 Streptomyces spongiae | reverse complement strand
CCCCTGGATCATCCGATCCAGGGGCCCGCGGGTGGGCAGCCTGTCGCTCAGTGAGCGGCGGTGGCCTGGACGCTCCCGCCCGCCCCAAGACCCTCGGGCGAGGCGACAGCCAGGAGATCGGCGCAGACGTCCGCGAGCGGCGTCTCAAGGAAGAGGCCGCCGGACACGCCGCCCGCGAGTCCGCCGGAGACGGTGTCCAGATCGGCGTCGGACATCTCGGCCGTTGCAACCTGGGGGGTAACGATCATGACGCGCTGTTCCCTTCGAATAAGCACTTTTGGATGACGGAGTTCGCCCGGCCCCACCATCGGGAACCATTCCCGGCGAATTTCGCCATGCGCAGGATCCAAGCACGTCGGCGGTGAGAACGGCCAGCCGCCCGAGGTTCAAACGGGACCCGTGCGCAAGCCGACTTCACCGGTGTGACCGTGCAATGACCGGCGATACCGACTCCTTCACAGGGCCTGCCGTCACGCTGCACCCACGACTGTTGCCACCGATTCCCAAGGGCGGACACTTCCACGCCAAGGCCATGGGACACCGACACGATGGTGAGGGCTGTTCAGGTTCGGTCCGACGGCCGGTGGACAGTGTGCAGGTTCACGGGATTTTCGGCCGACAGCCACGTGCGCGCGCACCCGCGCCCTGACGAGGAGCCACGGTCGGCTTCGGGCTGCTCCTCGAAGAGGAAGTGTCCGGACCCAGCCTGCGGAGCTACGCGAAGATCCGGAGCCGGGTGTCAGGCGCCGAGGCCTCGAGGAGTGCCGCCCGCAGCTCACCGCAGGGCCGCCACCTGGTCATCAGCCACCTCGACGGTGGCCCGATGCGGAGGAGCGAAGCAGTCCCGCACCTCCTTGCGAGACGACGTGACGATAGATTCAGGGAACTTTTCTCGCAAGATGTGTTAACAACGGCGCAGTCTCCTGATAATAATTCCGCCATCGATATCGCGCCCGACACCCCAGGGCGCCGCAACCGCATCCCCTCCCCCAGCCGAGCCTCGGTCGAGGTCCCGACGAACCGCGCTGAGCGGCTGCTCCCGACGAGCGGTGCCGCCGTGGGAGCCCGAGCCCCCCACGCCGTATCCCGAGCCATCCGTACGAGAGGTCCCCGTCATGCGATCGACCAGATACGCCCTCATCGCCGGCGCCGCCGCCACCGCCTTGCTCACCACCGCCTGTTCCGGAGCCGGAGGATCCTCGGGCGGTGGCAAGAGCATCAACGTGCTGATGGTCGGCAACCCGCAGATGGAGGACATCGCGAAGCTGACGAAGGACACGTTCACGAAGGACACCGGTATCAAGGTGAACTTCACGGTCCTTCCCGAGAACGAGCTGCGCGACAAGGTCACCCAGGACATCGCCACACAGGCCGGTCAGTACGACGTCGCCACCATCGGCGCCTACGAGGTGCCCATCTGGACCAAGAACGGCTGGCTGCACGAACTCGGCTCCTACGCCGACAAGGACGCGAGCTTCGACAAGGCCGACCTGCTCAAGCCGATGGTGCAGTCGCTGTCCGGCTCCGACGGCAAGCTCTACGCCCTGCCGTTCTACGGCGAGTCGTCCTTCCTCATGTACAACAAGGACGTCATGAAGGCGAAGGGCATCACGGTGCCCGAGCGCCCGACCTGGCAGCAGATCGCCGACATCGCGGCCAAGGTCGACGGCGCCGAGCCCGGAATGCGGGGCATCTGCCTGCGGGGACTTGCCGGTTGGGGCGAGCTGGGCGCACCGCTGACGTCCGTGGTCAACACCTTCGGTGGCACCTGGTTCACCAAGGACTGGAAGGCCCAGGTCAACAGCCCGGCGTTCAAGAAGGCGACGAACTTCTACGTCGACCTGGTCAGGAAGCACGGCGAGGCGGGAGCGCCACAGGCCGGCTTCACCGAGTGCCTGAACGCCATGAGCCAGAAGAAGGTCGCGATGTGGTACGACGCCACCAGCGCCGCCGGTTCGCTGGAGGACCCCAAGTCCAGCAAGATCGCGGGGCACGTCGGCTACGCCTACGCACCGACCGTCGAGACCAAGAGCAGCGGCTGGCTGTGGGCCTGGGCGTGGGCCATGCCCAAGACCACCAAGAACGCCGACGCCGCCTCGAAGTTCATGCTGTGGGCCTCCAGCAAGAAGTACGAGAAGCTGGTCGGCGACAAGCTCGGCTGGTCACGCGTCCCGGCCGGCAAGCGGGCCAGCACGTACGAGATCCCGCAGTACCAGAAGGCCGCCGCGTCCTTTGGTGACATCACCCTGAAGTCCATCGAGGGAGCCGACCCGGCCAACCCGGGCATCCAGCCCAGGCCGACCGTGGGCATCCAGTACGTGGCCATCCCCGAGTTCCAGGACCTGGGAACCAAGGTCACCCAGGAGATCTCCGCCGCCATCGCCGGCAGAACCAGCGTGGACAAGGCACTGAACGACGGCCAGAAGCTCGCCGAGAACGTCGCCAAGAACTACCGGTGACCCCCACGAACCGCCCGGCCGGCCCTCCCCCGGCCGGGCACCGTTCCACTCCTACCCGGCCGTCACTGGCGGAGGAACTTCCATGACCACGCTCACCGCTCCCCCCAAGACAGCACCACCAGCCGCCCGTCCCCGGACCCGCTCGGGCACGGCCAAGTGGAAGCGCCGCATCCCGCTGCTGCCGGCACTGGTCTTCACGATCGTCGTCACGCAACTGCCCTTCGTGGCCACACTCGTCATCTCCACCTTCCAGTGGAACATCCTCAGGCCGGGCCAGCGGCACTTCGTCGCTCTGTCCAACTTCGCGTTCGTCTTCACCGACGAGCGGCTGCGCACAGCGGTGCTCAACACCGTCGTGCTCACCGCGTCGGTGGTGCTCGTCAGTGTGGTCCTCGGCCTCGGTCTGGCGATCCTGCTCGACCGCCGGTTCGTCGGCCGCGGTCTGGCGCGCACCCTGCTCATCGCCCCGTTCCTCGTCATGCCGGTCGCGTCGGCGCTGCTGTGGAAGCACGCCATCTACAACCCCGACTACGGCCTGCTCAACGGCACTCTCAACGCCGTGTACCGGCTGTTCGGGGCCTCCAACGGCCCCACGGTCGACTGGGTTTCCTCGTACCCGATGCCCGCCGTCGTGATCTCGCTGGTCTGGCAGTGGACGCCGTTCATGATGCTGATCCTGCTGGCCGGTCTGCAGGCGCAGCCAGGTGACGTCCTGGAGGCGGCGAAGGTCGACGGGGCGTCGGCCATGGCGACCTTCCGGCACATCACGCTTCCGCACCTGCGCCAGTACCTCGAGTTGAGCATCCTGCTCGGCACGATCTACGTCGTGCAGACCTTCGACGCGGTGTACACCATCACCCAGGGCGGCCCAGGCTCCCGGACGACCAACCTGCCCTACGAGATCTACCTGACCATGTTCCGCAAGTACGAGTACGGCCAGGCGGCCGCCGCCGGTGTCGTCGTCGTGCTCGGCTCGATCGTGATCGCGACCTTCGCGCTGCGCACCATCGCGTCGCTGTTCCGCGAGGAGGTATCCCGATGACGCACGCAGCAGTCGGCGCACCCGGCGCGCGGCTCAGGAAGCTGTTCCGCCGTCACGACCACGGCGGTGCGCCGCGGCTGTCTCCCCTGTGGACCTTCGTCGCCTGGCTGGCCACGCTGGCGTTCTTCGCGCCGGTGGCGTGGATGGTGCTCACCTCCTTCCACCAGGAGGCGGACGCGGCGACCAACCCGCCGACCCCCTTCGCCTCCCTCACCCTTGACCAGTACTCACTGCTGTTCAGCCGGGACATCACTCCGTTCCTCCTCAACTCGGCGATGGCCAGCGTGTTCTCGACGCTGCTGGTGCTCGCCCTGGCGGTGCCGGCGGCCTACGCGCTGTCCATCAAGCCGGTCCAGAAGTGGACCGACGTGATGTTCTTCTTCCTGTCCACCAAGTTCCTGCCGGCCATCGCGGCCCTGCTGCCGGTGTACCTGCTCGTCAAGGACGCCGGGATGCTGGACAACGTGTGGACGCTGATCGTCCTCTACACCGCCATGAACCTGCCGATCGCCGTGTGGATGATGCGCTCCTTCCTCGCCGAGGTCCCCAAGGAGATCCTGGAGGCGGCCGAGGTCGACGGCGCGGGCCTGCTCACCGTGCTGTGGCGGGTCGTCGCGCCGGTCGCCATGCCCGGACTCGCCGCCACCGCGCTGATCTGCTTCATCTTCAGCTGGAACGAGTTCATGTTCGCCGTGAACCTCACCGCGACGCAGGCGTCCACCGCGCCGGTCTTCCTGGTCGGCTTCATCACCAACGAGGGCCTGTTCCTGGCCCGGTTGTGCGCGGCCGCCACGCTGGTGTCGCTGCCGGTCCTGATCGCCGGATTCGCCGCTCAGGACAAGCTCGTACGCGGCCTGTCCCTGGGAGCCGTCAAGTGAGGGCCGCCGCGTCGTCGATCCCGGTCCAGCCTCGTCCCGCCACGGCGTGAACGCCCCAACCGAACGGAACTCCGCCACCATGACCCAGCAGATCCGCCGCGTGCTCGTCAGCTCCCTCGACGACATCACCATCGAGCACGTGCCCGCTCCCGTACCCGGGGACGACGAACTCCTGGTGCGTACCACGGTCGTCGGCGTGTGCGGCTCCGACACCCATGCGGCGGCCGGCCACCATCCCTTCATCGACCTGCCCTACCGCCCCGGTCACGAGGCCGTGGGCGTCGTCGCCGTGGCAGGGAAGGGAGCCGAGGACTTCGCCTCGGGCGACCGGGTGCTCATCGAACCCAACCTGTACTGCGGCCGGTGCCCCCAGTGCCGCTCAGGCCGCTACAACATCTGCCAGGAACTGAAGGTCTTCGGCTGCCAGACGCCCGGCGCCATGACCGACCTGTTCACCATCCCGGCCGACCGAGTCCACCGCGTCCCCGACGGCATGACCGACACAGAGGCCGCCCTCGTCGAGCCCCTGGCCACCCCGGTGCACGCCGTGGCGAAGGCCGGTGACCTCACCGGCCGCACGGTCGCCGTGCTCGGCGCGGGCCCCATCGGCCTGCTCACCCTCCTCGCCGCCCGGCACGCGGGCGCCGCCCGGATCGCCGTCACCGACCTGCTCGACGGCAAGCGGGAGAGGGCGCTGCGCCTGGGCGCCGACACAGCCCTGCCTGCCGACGCCCCCGACCTGGTCGAGCGGGCTCACGCGGCGCTCGGCGGTCCGGTCGACGTCCTCTTCGACTGTGTGGCCCGGCAGCAGTCCATGGCCCAGGCCACCGAGTTGGTGGCCAAGGGCGGGCACATCGTCGTGGTGGGCGTGGGAGCCGCAGGCCCGACTCCGGTGCGTCTGGACCTGGTGCAGGACCGGGAGATCCGCATCGAGGGGACCCTGATGTACACCGGCGAGGACTACCGCACCGCGATGTCCCTGATCGCCTCGGGCGCCGTGGACACCGCCGAGATCGTCACCGCCACCTACCCGCTGGAGGATGCCGCCAAGGCCTTCGCCGCGTCCGTCGACCCCGAGCAGGTCAAGGTGCTGGTCACGGTGGACGGGCCGTAGGGGCACGGTCACGCACGTATGTACGGAGGTGTGTGCGCACGTACGTCGTACGCCGCAGCCGTCGCCGTACGGCCGCTCCGGAGGCCGGAAGCCGGACGGGCCCCGGCCTCCCAGAGGCTGTGTGGGAAACTACGAGACCGGAACGACCGGGAAGGAGGGGCGCTGTGACCGCCCGTACGCGACTGTCACAGTCGGCCGTCGAGGAGCGGCGCCAAGCCGTGCTGCGGCACGTCGCCGATCACGGCGAGACCCGTATCGACGACCTCGCCCGGCACTTCGACGTCAGTCTGATGACGATGCACCGGGACCTGGACGACCTCGCCGGGCGCCATCTGCTGCGCAAGGAGCGCGGGAGGGCCGTCGCCTTCCCCGCCCTCACCATGGAGACGGCCACCCGCTTCCGTGAGAACAGCGCCCTCGCGGCCAAGAACGCGCTGTGCGCGGCCGCCGCCGACCGGATCAGGCCGGGCAGCACGGTGCTCATGGACGACTCGACCACCCTGTTCCCCCTCGCCCCCGCGCTGGCCCGGCTGGACCAGCTCCACGTCGTCACCAACTCCGTCGGCCTCGCGGAGCGTCTCGGGTCCGCACCCGGCGTGAGTGTGACCCTGCTGGGCGGCCACTACCGCGGCGACTTCAACTCCTGTACCGGTCCCACCGTCACCCGCGCACTGTCCCGGATCCGGGCCGACCTCGCCCTGATGTCCGCCACCGCCGTTCTGGAAGGCCGGCTCTTCCACCCGCTCAACGACTACGTCGAGGTGAAGCTGGCCATGCTCGCCTCCGCGGAACAGGCGCTGCTCCTGGCGGACCACTCGAAGTTCGGCAAGACCGCCACGTACGCGTACGGCACCGTGGCCGACTACCACGCCGTCATCACCGACACCGGCACCCCCGAGGCGGAACTCACGGCCATACGCGACCTCGGAGTCCCCGTCGAGACGATCGAACCCGAAGAGCCCTCCCTGTGATCCGTACCCTGTTCGAGACACCGAGCGCCTACCGCCCCACCGACGCCGAGATGGCCGCGCCCGTCCCTCCGGTCCAGGCGGTGCTGCTCGACTTCAGCAACACCATCTTCCAGATGATCGACCTGGAGACATGGCTGCGCCGGGTCGGCGCCGCCTGCGACCGACTCGCCGTGCTGGACGAACCCGGTGCGGTGACCGAGATCTCCGACCAGTTGCGCGCCGCCTTCCGGCTGCCCTCCGTCGTCGCCCTCCAGGAAGGCCGCGATCTCTCTTCCGAGCAGCACCGCCGCGCCATGCGGGGATGGTGGGGGCAGGTGGACTTCCTGCGCGGCGCGGAGGAGGCGGCCTACCGGGAACTCACCGCCCCGGACGCCTGGGTCCCCTATCCCGACACCGAACCGGTCCTGCGTACCCTGCGCGAGCGCGGACTGCGCGTCGGCGTCGTCAGCGACTTCGCCTGGGACCTGCGCACCCACCTCGCGCACCACGGGCTGGACGCCCTCGTCGACACCTGCGTCATCTCATACGAGCAGGGCTGCGAGAAGCCCGACCCGCAGCTGTTCGTCAAGGCATGTGCCGACCTCGGCGCCGATCCCCGCGCCTCCCTCATGGTCGGCGACAACCCGGTTCGCGACGGTGGCGCGGCCGCCTGCGGTCTGCGCACCTACATCCTGCCGGCGGAACACCGCACCGGTGAGCGCGGCCTGGGGGACGTGCTGCGGCTCGTGACCTGACATGAGTGGTGGGCGGGAGACCTCACGATGAGATGACGATCCGGCCGCGCACTGGTGGCTGATCGGTGACCGGGCGAGCATGGGCTCATGAACGCGGCACGTCGCGCCATGCAGCAACTGCAGACCTGGCCCGACCTCACGCCCGCCCCGGCCCGTTGCGGCAGGGGGCTGGCTCTGCGTACCGACTTGTGCGAGATCGTGCACTTCCACGACGAACGAAGCGCGGACCTTCACCTCACCGCCCTGACCATCGGGCACCTGGCCGCCGAGCTGGGGCGGTCGACGGCGATACGGGTGCTGCCCGCGTCACCGTGGGTGACCGTCCGCCTGGACTGCGTGACGGACGCCGACGTCCTGCTGAGTCTGACCAGCGTCGCGCTTCAGGCGCACAGCACGACGTCGTACACCGGCTCCGCGCCACAGCCGCCGTGCAACCTCAACCGGGTCACGATCGGGAAGGGTCAGGGGGACTAGCCCTCAGGCGGCGGTCGCTGCCGGGCGCCGCCCGGCTGTGTAGGTCTTCCAGAGCTGGATGAGCAGACGCATGACGATCGCCTCGAGCACGGCGACCGCCACTTTGGTCAGGAAGGGGGCGAGCAGGTGCGTCACAGCGGACGGCCTTTCTTGTGCGTGCGTGTCCGTACCGCTCCTTTGTCCGGCCTCCGGGCTTCGTGCGGCCGGTGTTCGGATGGCCGCAGGGTTAACTGTCAGTGACGTCGGGGTGTGATGCGCTCCAGCGCGGCCGGCAGCAGGACGGAAGCCGCTGCCGCTGTGAGGCCGATGGTCCAGCCCGCGGGGCCGAGGGGCCGGCTGCCGAAGAAGTGGCTGAGTCCGGGGACCGCCACCACGAGGACGAGCGCCACCAGGGACCCCACGGCGGCGAGGGCGACCACGGGGTCGCGGCCCGCGTCCGTGAGTGTCTGCAGGAGCTGCGAGGCCACGAGGGCGACAAGGGCGACCGTGCCGGCCCGGGCCCGCGTGCCGGTCATCCGGGCGGCGATCCACGCGCTGCCCGCCGCAGCCGTGGTGAGGGTGGCGCGCAGACGGAGGTGCCGGGTGAGGGCCGCACCCAGGGATGCCTCGGGTCCTTCCGCGAGCAGCTTCTCGGAGCTGCCCGCCGGGGGCCGGGCGGCGATGGCCATGGCAGGGAGCATGTCGGTGAGGACGTTGACGAGGAGCAGCTGGCGGGCGTTCAGCGCGCTGCGTCCGGTGAACACCGTGGTCGCCAGAACGAAGGCGATCTCCCCCAGGTTGCCGCCGAGAAGGATGCCCAGCGCCTTGCGGACGGAGGCCCACATGGCCCGGCCCTCCACGATGGCGTCGACGATGGTCTCGATGCGGTCGTCGGTGACCACGACGTCGGCGGCGGTACGTGCCGCGGGGGTCGCCCGGGAGCCGATGGCGATGCCGACGTCGGAGATCCTGATGGCCGGGGCGTCGTTGGCCCCGTCTCCGGTGACGGCGACGACCCGCCCGGCCGCGCGCAGCGCCGTGACGATCCGGACCTTGTGTGCGGGGGTGACTCTGGCGAAGACCGAGATCCCGGGCAGCGTCGTGGCGAGCTCGGCGTCGTCCAGGGCGTCCAGTTCGGGTCCGGTCATCATGCTCAGTTCCTCGTCCGGCTGCAGTTCGCCGGCGATCGCGGCAGCGGTGCTGGGGTGGTCTCCGGTGAGCATGACGATCCGTACTCCGGCCGCCGACAGCCGCCTGACGCTCTCGGCCGCGGTGGGCCGTACGGGGTCCGCGAGGCCGAGCAGGCCCAGCAGGCACAGGCCGTCGACGTCGGCGTCGTCGAGGGAGCCGGGGGCCTCGGTGCCGGGATCGGGCAGGGTGCGTTCGGCGACCACGAGGACCCGCAGGGCCTGCCGGGCGTGCCGCTCGATCTCCCGGTCGGTCCTCTCCCGCAGCCGTGCGTCGAACGGCATGGTGGTGTCGTTCTGCCGTACGCGGTCGCAGCGGGCCAGGACGACCTCCGGTGCGCCCTTGACGACCAGCAGCACCTTGCCTCGCGCGTTCGGGGGCTCCTTCGCGCCGGTCCTGCCCAGCACGGCGTGGTACCCGCGCGCCGGCTCGAACGGCAGCTCGGCCAGCCGTTGCCAGCCGTCCGGCGCTACGAGGTCCGGGGTGGCGGCGGCCTGTTCCGCCCCGTTCGCGATGGCGCGGTCCGTGGGGTGGGTGAGCGCCGAGGCCGGGCCGTCGGGAGCCGCGAGGGCCGCCGCGGCGACGACCCGGCGCAGCCGCGGTGTGAGTGCGTCGAGCGGGCGCCGTTCACCGCCGTCGGAGATCTGCTGGAGGCTGATCCGTCCCTCGGTGAGGGTGCCGGTCTTGTCGAAGCACAGCACGTCGGTGCGGCCGAGCGCCTCGATGGTCGGGGCGCTGCGCACGAGGGTGCTGCGGGTCGACAGCCGTCGGGCGGCGGCGAGTTCCGCGACGGTCGCGATGAAGGGCAGCCCTTCGGGCACTGCGGCGAC
The DNA here is from genome assembly GCF_009377185.1 of Streptomyces spongiae. Lineage (GTDB taxonomy): Bacteria > Actinomycetota > Actinomycetes > Streptomycetales > Streptomycetaceae > Streptomyces > Streptomyces spongiae. The sequence continues at coordinate 39,363 of NZ_VJZC01000019.1, read as the reverse complement.
GCAGAGGCTGACCGCGGACCCCAGGGCGACGCCCAGGGGCTGCCGTCGGGCCAGGCCGACGACGAACAGGACGACGCCGGCCGCGATGGACAGAGGCAGGAACCAGTGGCCGAGGGCGTTCAGGCGCCGTTCCACGCCGCTGGCCGGGAGGCCGTCCGACGGTGCCGTCTCCGCGGCGCTGCCGGCCTCGGTGGCGGCTCCGGTGGCGACGACCGCGGCGAGCGCGCTGCCCGCCGCCACCGTCGTGCCCTGGTACAGCATGGAGTGGCGGTCCGCGACCGCCTGCGCGGCCGTCGGCGCGGGTTCCTTCAGGACGAGCTGCGACTCTCCGGTGAGGCTCGACTCGTCGACCTCCAGGCCCGTGGCCTCCACCACGCGGCAGTCGGCCGGGACCGCGTCACCGGCCCGCAACTCGATCATGTCGCCGCGCACCAGGCGGTCGGCGGCCGTTTCCGTGGCTCCGGTCCGGTCCGCCCTGCGCAGCCGTACCCGGGCGGACGTCGCTGCCACGAGCCGCTCCGCCGCACGGTCGGCGCCGAGCCGCTGGGCGCCGCCGACGAACGCGTCGACCCCGAGTACGCCGCCGATGAGCACCGCGTCCAGGACGGAACCGAGCGCCGCGGAGATACCGCCGCCGATCGCCAGGATCGGGGTGAGCGGGTTGGCCAGTTCCTCCGCCACCCTGCCGATCAGGGTGACGGGAGCGGTCCGTCGTTCGAGTCCGTCGAACCGGTGGCGCCGCGCGGCTTCGACGTCTTCGAGTCCCTTGGACGACGTCCCGAGCCGGGCCATGACCTGACGGACCGTCATGGCGTGCCAGGGAGTCCGCTCCACGGCGACGGGGGCCGGGCGGCTTCCCAGTGTCCACCCCTCCCAGGTGCCCATCCCGATCGCGGCGATGGTCACGGCGTCGGTCACCAGACGGGCGCGCGCCCAGGCCTGGGGCCTGGGAACGGCCAGAGCCAGTGCGGTACCCACGAAGGCCCCGACCGCCTCCATGCGCACACACCGCCCGGTCAGCCGCAGGGCCTGCGGTACGGCGGTCAGCAGCAGATGCGCCACGCCGGGCGGACCTGCGACGTCGGCGTCCCAGGGCACGCGGCGGGCGCCGGTGGTCACCCCGATGCCCAGGTCGGCACGGACGAGGGCGCGGCCGGCCCGGGAGGCGACGACGGCGACACCGTGGCCCTCCGCCTGGAGGGAGCGGACCAGTGCGGACGTACGTGTTCCGCCTACGGGGACGGCCTCGTCCAGCTCGAACCGGCGGTGCAGCCCGGGCGGGCCACCCGCGAGCACCACTCGCCCGCATCCTCGCGCCGCCTCCACCAAATGCTCGGCGAGCGGGTGCAGTTGAGGCACCAGGCCGACGACGGCGACGGGTTCGCCGCCATGGAGCACGAGCAGGGCTCTGCCTCCCCGCTCGGCCCAATCCGCGACCACGGCGGCCGTCTCCCCCGGCAACGCTGCTTCCGCCGCGTGGCCGTCGGCGAGCGGGCGGAGTGCCCAGCCCGCGCGTTCCTGTGGCTGTGACGGGTCGGCGCCGTCGCTCAACTCATGGATCCTGGCGTGGATTTCATCGATGTCCGGGGCCGCGTCCGCGTCCGCGGTCGGGTGCGTGTCGGAGGATGTGCCGGCCGCCGCCAGAGGCACCACGGTGCCGACCGTCCAGGTACCGGTGGCCAACAGGCGGGCGTCGAGGACGACCGTGTCGATGCGGTCGAGGCGGCGCAGGGCCGCCGGCCGGAGCACGAGGGCTCCTCTGCCGGAGGCGGCCTGTCCCACCGCGCAGGCGAAGGCCTCGCGGCCGAGCCAGGAACCTCTCGGTGTCCCCCCGATCATCATGGCCAGGGCACGGTCGTGGCTGCTTGTGAGCGCCGCCAGGAGCCCGTACCCCGCGAGCCCCGAGGGAATGGCCGCGTGGGCGTACCGCTCCGCCGGTCCCGGCCGCAGCGGGGCCGGCCGCTCGAAGGCCGGCGCCGCGTCGTGGCGGTACGCTCCCTCCCGTTCGGCGAGCCGGAGTGCCCAGTCCTGCCAGGACCGGCGCCCGGCCCTGGCCTCCGTGTACCGGACACGGGACATGAAGGCGGTCACGAGGGGGCCGAGCGGCCGGAACGTCAGCGTGGTGGCCAGCAGGTTCGCCATCGCCCAGCCGGTCTGGGCGGCGGCCTCGCCGAGTCGCCGGTCGGCGGCGCCGCGCAGCCACGGCGTGGCCTCCGCGACCTGGATGAGCGCCGGCAGGACCGGCGGCAGACCAGGGATTCTGGCGGCTCGGCCCACCGCCGCCACGCTGACGGCGGCAAGGCTCACCCCCAGCTGGGCCGCCGCACCGAGTTGCGCCTCGGGGCCGCCGGGGAAGCCCACGGCGCGCGGCGCCCGTCCGGTGCCCGCACCGACGCCGCCCCGGCTCTCCTCGCCGGCCGCCTCGCCGGCGGCCACCGCGGCCTCGGCGTCCGCGACGAGACGGACCACGTGCTCCAGATCGGTTTCGGCGGGTTCGCAGCCGACGTACACACAGCCGAGGGTCCCGTTCACTTCGGCCCGGGCCACCCCCGGCACACCCGTCAGCCGCGTCTCCAGATCACGGGCGGCCCCTGTCACCCCCGGTCGCCCCAGGTGGTGGACCTCGATCTGCATCCCACCGGGGACCTGCCAGGTCCGCCGCGTTCGCGGTGCCAGCAGGCGTCCGAGCTCCGACAACGCCACGGGCACTGCGCTCACCGCCTCCGCGGCGGTGCGCACGGTCCTGGAAAGCAGTGCCCCTATCACATGGCCTCCGCCATGGTTTCGAGGTGGTGCGCGGTGGCGCCTCCCGGAACGAACCGGGCAAAGGCGCCTCATCCGAGTATGGCCATACCTTTACGGTGCTGTCCTGTCCGCCGTACGTCACAGGCTCGTGAGGAGGTCGTCGAGCGGGGGCGGTACCTCTTCGGGGGCGAGAGCCTCGACGAGGAGGCGGCCGTAGCGGATCTTGCGGCCCTTCTTCGTGCCGAGGAAGCGCCGCAACTGCTGCTGGCGGGGCCGTCCGTGGTGTGCGGGCTGGTGCAGGAAGGTCTGCCAGGCACGCAGGTCCCCCTCGGCCCGGACGATTTCCTCGACCCTTGCCGTGCCCAACGCTCGGATGAGCTCGTCCTCCAGGTCCGTCACGCACACGAAGAAGCCCCGGTGCGGCGCCCGTGCCCGCTCCAGGCCGCGGTCGTAGAAGCGCTGCTCGTCCTCGTCGCACAATCCTGCCAGGCGCAGGCCGAGGCCGGGCGGCCCGAGGAGACCGGCGTAGCGGCCGACGTTCATCGCCCCGCCCATCGGCACGACGCCCACACCCTCGGCGGCCAGGTCGCGGCCGTGCCGGGCGGCCAGCGCCTCAACGGCCGCGAGGTCACTCAGCCCTTCCAGTAACACCGCCGTCCGCAGCCCCAGTCGCACCGCCAGATCATTCGCCGGCTCACGGGGACCGCCGGCCGCCCAACCACTCACCGCGTCCCGGAACGCCCGCATCTCCGCCATGGAGCGAGTCTGCACGTCCAGCGCATGCGGGGCACCGGATTATTCGACGGCCCGCTCGGCATGCGGCCGGAGGAGTCCGTCGATCTGACGGACGGGGCTGGTGCTCCTCTGATAGACGTGCGGCCAGAGAAACGATTCTGGTCGCACGGAGAGTTGTGTCGGCATCAGAAAACGGGGGGATCTTGTGGAGCGTGCTGGTGCGGTATTCCTGACCGTCTTCGGCCTGGTGTGGTGGCTGATGGGCGCGAGCGCCGTCGGTTCGCCGTTATGGCCGGTGGCTGCCCTCGTCGGCTGTGCCATCGCCGCGGGGGTGTGGCGGGCGGGGCGCAGACCGGGGAAGTCCCGTTCCGAACCCCCTCCTCCGGCCGTGCGCCGTCGCTTCGCCTGGATCAACGCCCTTCAGTGGCTCGCCATCGTGCTCGTCGCCATGGGCGCGAGAGCCGGTGGTGTGCCCGAACTGATCCCCGGCCTCGTCTCCGTCATCGTCGGAACTCACTTCCTGCCGCTGGCCGCGCTCTTCCGGCAACCGCGGTTCCATCTGACCGGGGCCTTGCTCATCGCGGCGGGCGCGGCGGGCTGCGCCATCGGGCTCACCGGCGGTCCGGTGAGCACCGTCCAGTTGACCGTGGGCCTCGCGGCGGCGCTGATCCTTTGGGGCACCGCTTCCCTCGGCCGACCGAAGGAGACCGACGACGCACCTCACTCGTCAGGGACCGAGCACACCAGCACGCCATGAGCCGCGGGCCGGCCCGGTTCCTCGCCTCGACCGCGCCGGCCCGGTCACCGGGAGCGTGCCAGGTCGGTGGCGTCCCGTTTGAAGGCCCATTTCATCCTGGGCTCCATCGCGAACCGGAAGACGCGCTGCACGGGCGGGGTGCACAGCACGGTGATCACGGTGACGGCGACGAGGGTGACGGCGATCTCGCCCAGCGGCTGGTGGATCCAGTCGTGGTCGTACCAGTTCCAGAAGCGGGAGCCCTTGGCGAGGAAGCCGTGCAGCAGGTAGCCGTACAGCGTGCCCGCCCCCAGCGCCGTGAACCACATCGTGCGCCGGGGCACCCAGGCGAAGAAACACGCCACCAGGACCACCGAGCAGCCGAACAGGGCCAGGGTCATCACCGCGCCGGTCCAGCCGGGGGCGGCGAGTTCCTGGGCGCTGTCGCGGCGGTAGAACCAGGCCGCGTTCATCTGCGGCGCCACCCAGTACGCGACCGCCAGCGCCCCGGCGAAGACCGGGACGGAGAGGAGGCGCACCTCCCGGCGCCGTACCAGCTGGAAGTGCTCCGGCTTCAGGCACAGCCCGAGCACGAAGAAGGGCAGGAACTGCAGGACACGCTGCAGGTCGAGATCGTCACCGATGTCCGGCGAGACGGAGGCCAGGGCCGCGATGGCGAGGGCCAGCGGCAGTGGCCGGCGGACGGCCTTCCACAGCGGTGTGCTCAGCCGCCAGATGAACAGCGCGCCCAGGAACCAGGTCAGGTACCAGGGATCCAGCAGGCTGATCGGGTGGCCGGGGTCGTCGTCGGCCCACCTCTTGAACAGCGAGTACGCGACCTCGAAGATCACGTACGGGACGGCGATGCCGGTGACCAGACGCCGGATCCGGCCCGGGCTCGCGTCGAAACTCCGCGAGAAGTAACCCGAGATGACGATGAACGCCGGCATGTGGAAGGTGTAGACGGCGATGTACAGGGCGGCCGCGGCCCGGCTGTCACCGCGCAGCGGCTCCCAGGCGTGCCCCATGGCCACGAAGACGATCGCCAGGTACTTCGCGTTGTCGAAGAAGGCGTCCCGCCGCTTGTCCACCGGCCCCGCCCCTGGCGCCGGGACGGCGGCCTCCCCCGCCGGGGGCCGCGGGTGGTGCGACGGGGTCCGGGCCGACGGGTCGGACGCCTGGTTCACCGAGCGCACGCTGTCACTCACAGGACCTCCCGAGTGAACCCAGAACCACGATGTGGCGTCTTACCTCGAATGGGGACGGTGTGCCGGCGCAGAACATCCTCAGCACCCTAGCCATACACACTGGTCACAGCACAACCCCGCAGGGTACGCGCCCGTGCGTCCCGCGCGTCCGGGCCGTCCCGCCCCGCCGGAGCGCGCGGGACGGCCGAGGTGCTCACGTGGTGGCGGGTGCCGGGCCGACGAGTTCGGTCAGGACGTCCTCCATCGTGACGAAGCCGATGACCGCCCCGGTCTGGCCGGTGACCGCGGCGAGGTGGCTGCCGTCGGCGCGCAGAGCGGTCAGGGTGTCGTCCAGCGGGGTATCGATGCGGACGCGGATGACCGGGTGGAACGCGCCGCGCGGGAAGGGCTTGTCGCGTTCGGTGACGCCGAGGGTGTCCTTGATGTGCAGGTAGCCCATGAGGGTCGCGTCGGGGCCGGTGACAGGGAAGCGGGAGTAGCCCGCCTCGGCCGCTGTCCGTTCCAGTTCGGCCGGGGTGACCTCGTGCCCGACGGTGCGCATCCTGTGGGTGGGGACGAGGATCTCACCGACCGGGCGCGTGCCCAGTTCCAGCGCGTCGCGCAGCCGTTCGCCGTCGGCGGGCGACAACAGGCCGGCCTCGCTGGAGTCGACGACCATGCGCGCGAGCTGGTCGTCGGTGAAGACCGCCTCGACCTCGTCCTTCGGCTCCACCCTGAGCAGCCTCAGCAACGCGTTGGCGAAGGCGTTGATACCGAAGACGAACGGCCTGAGGGCCTGGGTGAGGGCGACCAGGGGCGGGCCGAGCAGCAGCGCGGTGGGTACGGGAGCGGCCAGCGCGATGTTCTTCGGGATCATCTCGCCGATCAGCATGTGCAGATACGTCGCCACGGTGAGCGCGATGACGAACGCGATCGGGTGGACCAGGGCGTCCGGGATACGGGCCGCCTCGAAGGCGGGCTCCAGCAGGTGCGCGATGGCCGGTTCGGCGACCGCCCCGAGCACCAGCGAGGAGACGGTGATGCCGAGTTGCGCGGTGGCCATGACCGCCGAGAGGTGCTCCAGGCCCCACAGGGTCATCCGGGCCCGCTTGTCGCCCTCCTTCGCGCGCGGCTCGACCTGGCTGCGCCGCACGGAGATCAGGGCGAACTCACCGCCCACGAAGAACGCGTTGGTCAGCAGGGTCAGGGCACCGATGGCAAGTTGCAGAACCGTCATCGGGCCACCTCCGGCCGCTCCTGGCTCGGCAGGGACGCGGGTTCGGTGATCCGGACGCGGTCGGCGCGGCGGTGGTCGACGTCGAGGACCTCCAGCCGCCAGCCGTCGACATCGAGTACGTCGCCCTTGGCCGGAATGCGCGCCAGACGGGTGGCGATCAGGCCGGCCACGGTCTCGTAAGGACCTTCCGGCGCCATCAGCCCTATCCCGGTGAGCCGGTCGATACGGACGGAGCCGTCGGCCTCCCACGCCGCGCGCCCCTCCCCCGTCCTCGGGGCGGGCAACAGGTCGGGGGCCTCGACGGGGTCGTGCTCGTCACGTACCTCGCCGACGACCTCCTCGACGATGTCCTCGACCGTGGCGACACCTGCCGTGCCGCCGTACTCGTCGATGACGACGGCCATGGTGCGCATCGCCCGCAGCCGTTCCAGCAGCCGGTCCGCGGTCAGGCTGTCCGGGACCAGGAGCGGCTCCGTGGCCAGCTCGGTCACGGGCGTGAGCTGCCGCTTCTCCGGCTCCAGGGCGAGCACGTCGCGGATGTGGACGGTGCCGACGACCTCGTCGAGGCTGTCGCGGTAGACGGGGAAGCGGGACAGGCCGGTGGCGTACGTCAGGTTCGCCGCGTCGGCCGCCGTCGCATGGGCCTCCAGTGCCCGGACGTCGACCCGCGGGGTCATCACGTTCTCGGCGGTGAGCTCGCTCAGGTGCAGGGTGCGCACGAACAGCTCGGCGGAGTCGGCTTCCAGCGCGCCCTCGGCGGCCGAGTGCCGGGCCAGCGCGACGAGTTCCTCGGGGTCGCGGGCGGAGGCCAGTTCCTCGGCGGGTTCCAGGCCGAAGCGGCGCAGGCAGCGGTTCGCCGTGTTGTTGAGATGCCGGATGAACGGCCCGAACGCGGCGGTGAAGCCGCGCTGCGGGGCCGCGACCACCTTGGCGACGGCCAGCGGCCGGGAGATCGCCCAGTTCTTCGGTACCAGCTCACCGACCACCATCAGCACGACGGTGGAGACGGCCACGCCCAGCACGGTCGCCACCGACGAGGCGGCACCGCCCAGGCCGACCGCCTCCAGCGGGCCGCGCAACAGCGCCGCGAGCGACGGCTCGGCGAGCATGCCGATCACCAACGAGGTGACGGTGATGCCGAGCTGAGCGCCGGACAGCTGGAACGTCAGACGGCGTACGGCCTTCAGCGCGCCCTCGGCACCGCGCTCACCGGCCTCGGCGGCGCGCTCCAGCTCACCGCGTTCGACGGTGGTCAGGGAGAACTCGGCGGCGACGAACACGGCGCAGGCCAGGGTGAGGAGGAGGGCCGCCAGGAGCAGCAGGACCTCGGTCACCGAGCCACCCCCGATCCCTCACAGACGGGCGACACAGGCGGTGGGCCGGGGATGGCTGTGCTGGTACTGGGAGGCTCATCCATGGTGGGACCGTGGCTCCTTCGTGGTTCGGCGGGTCGGGTGGACCCGTGGTGGCGGGGAGAGCGATGACGCCCTCCCTCATGGTAAAGGGAGAGTAAAGCACCCCGGTCGAGGCCGTGACAGCCAAAAGGTTGCGGCAGTTTTCGGACTTTCCCGGACGGAGAGCCGAGACTGCCCCTCCGGCGGGCTCATCACCCCTATGCTTCTACTCGCTTGTAGAGAACGGCCGGGTGGTCCCGGTTGTTCCCCGGACAGACGCACGTAAAGGAGTGGACGCCGCAATGGTGTTCAAACGACTGCTCGGCTCGCTCGGCGTGGGCGGCCCCACGGTCGACACGGTCCTCGACCCGGGCGCGGCCCGACCGGGCGGCAGCCTGACCGGCCAGGTCCACCTCAAGGGCGGTGGCTCCGACTTCGACATCGAGCACGTCACGCTGGAGCTGGTGGCACGGGTCGAGGCCGAGCAGGCCGAAGGCGAGAGCGAGGGCACCGTCGCCTTCGGCCGGTTCACCGTCGGAGGCGGTTTCCGGCTCGCGGCGGGCGAGCAGCGCGATGTGCCGTTCAGCGTGACGCTGCCCTGGGAGACCCCGATCACCGAGTTGCACGGCCAGCCGCTGGGCATCGTCCTCGGCGTGCGCACCGAGCTGGCGGTGGCCGGCGCGAAGGACAAGGGCGACCTCGACCAGCTGACGGTCGCTCCGCTGCCCGCCCAGGAGGCGATCCTGGAGGCTCTCGGCCGGCTCGACTTCGGCTTCAGGTCTGCCGACCTGGAGTACGGCCGCATCGGCGGCACCGGTCAGCAACTGCCCTTCTACCAGGAGATCGAGCTCACCCCGGCGCCCTCGTACGCGCACCAGGTCAACGAGATCGAGTTGACCTTCCTCGCATCACCGGGCGGCATGGAGGTCGTCCTGGAGGCCGACAAGCGCGGCGGCCTCTTCTCCTCCGGCCACGACGCGCTCACCCGCTTCACCGTCTCCCACGACGGGGCCGAGCACCAGGACTGGAACACCCTGGTCGACGGCTGGATCCGCCGGCTCGTCGAGCACCGCGCGGCGTACGGCCCCCAGGCCGCGTACGGACATGAGGGCCACCACGGCCACGCGCACGACGAGCACCACCACGACGGCCACCGCTCCGGCCCCGGCATGGGTACAGCCGTCGCGGCCGGTGCGGCCGGACTCGCGGTCGGTGTCGTCGGCGGCATGGTCGCGGCCGAAGTCGTCGACGAGGTCGGGGACTTCTTCGAAGACGAGGAAGAGGAAGAGGGCTGACGCTCGCCCGGCCGGCGTGGCCCCGGCCAGGAACCCTCCCGGAACTCACATGACCCCGCCCGCCCGGGCCCACCACAGGACAGGATCCGCATGTTCGGACTGAGCGAACTCGCCGTCATCCTCATCGTCGTCATAGCGGTCCTCGCCGCCAAGAAGCTCCCCGACCTCGCCCGCTCCGCCGGCAAGTCGGCCCGCGTCTTCAAAACCGAGGCCCGCGCCATGAAGAACGAGGAGATCGAACCCTCCGGCCGCGCGACCGGCACAGCGGGCGGCGGCAACCGGCCGTAGGACGACGACGGCACCGTGGATCCCCTCAGGGTGCGAGCTGTCCGCACACCTCGGCGGTCAGTGCGTCAGCGGCATCGAGCGCGGCGCGGAGTCCGTCCGGTGCGGTGCCGAGGGCGGCGAACAAGGCGTGGGCCCGCTCGGTGAAGTCCGCGGGCGCGGCCGGGAGTTCTCCCGCGACCTGAACCGCGCCCTTTTCGTTCAGCACCCAGCAACCGGCGTGAGCATGCAGTGCCTGCACCAGGAGCCCCACCGCGCGGAAGAGGCAGCCGGCGACATAGAAGGTGTCGCCGCGCACCGCACCCTTGCGGGCGTTGGCCAGGATGAACGGAGCCTCCCACCGCGCGTTGGCGATCAGTGCCTCGCGCAACGGCTCCGGATAGCGGCGGGTCTCCTGCTGCAAGGCATGCAGCTCACCCCCGGGGTCGGTGAGAACGCGCCCGAGGGCCAGCTCACCGGCGTACGCGTGGGAGTACACCCCCAGAGGGTGGCCGGCCTGAAGGCCCACCTCGAAGTGACCCTTCAGGCACTGTTGCCAGATCCGGTGCACCCGGTCCAGATCGCGGTAGATCCAGTCGACGCGGTGACCGTCAACGGTCAGCCACGCCCCGCCGTCCACCCAGGGCCCCCAGCCGCCCGGCTCGGTCACCTCGACCGGCTCGCCGGTCAGCTCGGACGCGAGGAGGCGCAGGGCAGCCGTGTCCAGCGGTGGGCGGTAGTACAGGCCCAGGTCGTAGTCGGAGTCAGGGTGATGTCGTCCCCGCGCCCGGCTCCCGCCCAGACACACCCCGACGACGCCGCTGACCTCGGTCAGCCTGTCCGCGATCTCCGTCAACCGATCCACGGCCCGGAGTCTGCCGAACCACCTCACCTTCGGCGAGCGGATTTCCGAGCGCCTTCGGCATTCCGCCTGCATGGCCACGGTGGTCAGGGCTGGTCGTACCAGGAGACTGCCGTGATGCGCCAGCCCTCCGCGGTACGGACGAACTGGATGCTCTTGGTCCCGCTGCCCTCGAACGGCTCACCGTCCAAGGTCCCGGACTTGCGGTACGCGGAGAAGCGCGACGCGATGTCGCCGGCGATCTCGGTCCGTTCGGAGGTCTCCCACTCGGAGAACTCCACGAGCCGGCCGTCCCTCAGCAGTCGCCGGCGAGGTTCGATGAACTCGTCCACGGTGTAGACCGTGAACTCCGGGCCGGTCTTGACCATCACGCCCTCGGGAAGAACCAGCCTTCGAATGCGTGCCACATCGGCAGTCCTGCCGCCCCGGTTGTCGAAGGCCCCGAAGAACTCGGCCGTCACCAAGTCAATCTCGATCTTGGACATCGCGCGACCGTACCATGCCCCAACAGCCCTGGCACCAAGGCCAGTTGCCGCCGCGTCCCACAGCGGCACCCCCTCAGTGCCGGGTCACCTCGTCGAGGAGTTCGAGCAGGTGCCGGTAGGGGTGACCGGTGGCGCGGGTCATGCCGAGTTCGCAGGTGCGGTTGACCGATGCGTAGGCCGTCGCGTTCACGGCTCGAAGAGCTCGCGACTCCGCGGCGGTGGCGGCGGCCGTCAACTCCGGGTGAAGCAGCCCGCGGTCACCCGCGAAGGCACAGCAGCTCCAGTCCTCCGGCTGTACGACGTCCTCGGCGATCGCCGCGGCCACGCGCAGGACCGCGGGGTTGAGGCCGAGTTGGGTGGAGGCACAGGTGGGGTGCACGACGAGGGAGGGGATGCGGCGGGCCGCGGGGAGCCCCGGCAGGACCGTCGAGTCGACGAACGCCACCGCGTCCACCACCCGGATGTCCTCCTCGTCAAGCATGCGCGCCAGGCCCTCGGTGCACGACGCCGCGTCGACCACGACCGGCAACGTCCCGTCCTCGGTCGCCGAGCGCAGGACGGGCGCGACCCGCTCGCGCATGACCGCGTGGCCGGCGGTGAGCCCCTTGGACTTCCATGGTGTGCCGCAGCACAGGGCGGCGATCTCCTCCGGCACCCGAACCTCGACTCCGGCCCGTTCGCACAGGGCGAGGAAGGCGTCGCGGACTCCGGGGCCCGCCTCCGGTTCGGCGGGCCCGAACATCGTCGACACGCAGGCGGGGAAGTAGACCGCCCGCGGGGTCCGGGCGGCGCGCGGCTCTCTTCTCGTCCCGCCGCGAGGAAGCTCCGGGGACCAGGCGGGGACCACGTCCGGGCCGAGCAGTCTCCGCCCGGTGGCGGTGGCGGCGGAGGGCAGGGCGTCGGGGGTGGCGCGGGCGAGGGTGAGTGCTCCGGACGCCGCTCTGGTGAAGCCGTCCCAGTGTCGGGCGGCCGAGGCCCACGCCCTCTGTTCGGTCCGGCCTCGTCGTCCGGCGCGCAGACGTCGGGTGAGGTCGCCGGTGTCGATGAGGACAGGACAGGCCGTTCGGCACATGCCGTCGACCGCGCAGGTGTCGACGGCGTCGTACTGGTACTCACGCTCCAGCCGGTCGAGCAGACCCGCGTCACCGGCTGTCCGGGCGCGGGCGATCTCCCGGCGCAGCACGATCCGTCGGCGTGGGGTGGTGGTCAGGTCCTGGCTGGGGCAGACCGGTTCGCAGTAGCCGCACTCCACACACCGGTCCACCTCTTCCTCGACGGTCGGGGTGGATTTGAGATGGCGGATGTGGACGGTGGGGTCGTCGCTGAGCAGGACCCCGGGGTTGAGGAGTCCGTGCGGGTCGAGGAGGTGTTTGACCTCGCGCATGACGTCGTGCAGCTCGTCGCCGTACTGGCGGCGGACGTACGGCGCCATGATGCGCCCGGTGCCGTGCTCGGCCTTGAGGGTGCCACCGTGGCCGAGGACGAGGTCGACCATGTCCTCGGTGAACGCCAGGTAGCGCTCGACCAGTTGAGGGTCGTCGAAGTCCTCGTTGAGCAGGAAGTGGACGTTGCCGTCCTTGGCGTGGCCGAAGATGACGCTGCCGGTGTAGCCGTGGCGGTCGAACAGCTCGGTGAGGTCAGTGCAGGTGCGCAGCAGCCGGTCGACGGGGACGGCGATGTCCTCCAGCAGGGCGGTCGTGCCGGAGGGGCGCGCCCCGGCCACGGCTGCGTAGAGGCCCTTGCGGATGTGCCAGAGGGCGGCGCGGGTGCTCGGCTCGGAGCTCAGCGCGCCGTGGGCGGTCAGCGGAAGGGCGCCGAGGACGGGAGCCGCCTGGGTGATACGCGCCTGGAGCGCCTCGGCGGTCGGCTCCTGGTGTTCGACGAGCAGCGCCGTGTGGTCACGGACCTCCAGTTCACGCAGCACCCTGGTGGCCTCGGGATCGCGCTGGGCGACCCGCAGGCTGGTCGCGTCGAGGAGTTCCACGGTCGCGAACCCGGCGGCCACGAGCTCGGGCAGGGCGCCGGTCGCCGCCGCGAGGTCCGGGAAGAGGAGCAGTCCGGTGGCCGCGTGCGGGTGCGCCGGGACGGTGCGGAAGGTCGCCTCGGCGACGAAGGCGAGGGTGCCTTCGCTGCCGATGACCAGGTGGGTGAGGATGTCGGCCGGGCGCGTGTGGTCGACGAAGGAGTTCACGCCGTAGCCCATGGTGTTCTTGATGGCGTACAGACGGCGGATCGTCTCCAGCGACGCGGAGTTGCCGCGTACACGGTCGCGCAGGCGGACGAGTCCCTCGTGGACGCGTGGTTCGAGCGTGCGCAGGCGCTCGTCGGCGTCCGCGGCGCTGGTGTCGAGGACCGTGCCGCTCGGCAGCACGAGGACGGCTGACTCCAGCGTGCGGTAGGTGTTGAGTTCGGTGCCGCAGGCCATGCCGCTGGAGTTGTTGGCGACGACACCGCCGATCGTGCAGGCGCTCTCGCTGGCCGGGTCGGGGCCGAGCTTGCGGCCGTACCGGGCCAGACGGGTGTTCACCGCCCGTACGGTGGCGCCCGGTTGGACGCGTACCCGGGCGCCGTCGTCGAGGACTTCGATGCCCCGGAAGTCGCGGCGGGTGTCGACCAGGATCCCGTCGTTGGTCGCCTGGCCGGAGAGGCTGGTGCCGCCGGAGCGGAACGTCAGGGACAGCCCGTGGGCGGCACTCGTGCGCAACAGCTCGGCCACCTGGGCCGCGTCCTTCGGGGTGACCACGGCCTCGGGCACCAGCAGGTAGTGCGAGGCGTCATGGGCGAAGGAGAGCCGGTCGGAGGCGCGGGCGGCGACCAGGCCCGGTGCCGCCGCCTCCAGCCGCGCGAGCAGCGTGGCGTCGGCGGCGAGGAGATCGTCAGTGCGACTCACGGCTCACCTCGGAGCCGCTGGAGCCGACGAGGAAGTCCAGGTCGGCGCCGGTGTCGGCCTGTAGGACGTGGTCGACGTAGAGCCGCTCCCAGCCTCGGCGGGGCGCGGCGAAGCCGTCGACCGTGGCCTGATCGGGCTTGCGGGCGGCGAGTTCGTCGGCGGGTACGTCGACGTCGATACGGCGGGCTTGGACGTCGAGGACGATGACGTCCCCCGTTCGCACCAGCGCGAGGGGACCGCCCGCCGCGGCCTCCGGAGCCACGTGCAGGACGACGGTGCCGTACGCCGTGCCGCTCATCCGGCCGTCGCAGACACGGACCATGTCGCGCACGCCCTGTTCCAGGAGCTTCTTCGGCAGCGGCATGTTGGAGACCTCGGGCATACCCGGATATCCCTTGGGGCCGCAGCCGCGCAGGACGAGGACGGAGTCGGCGTCGACGTCCAGGTCCGGGTCGTCGACGCGGGCGTGGAAGTCCTCGATCGAGTCGAAGACGACGGCCCGGCCACGGTGTTGGAGAAGGTGCGGCGAGGCGGCGGCCGGTTTGACGAGCGCGCCGTCGGGGGCGAGGTTGCCGCGCAGGACGGCGATCCCGCCCTCGGCGACCAGCGGCTCGGCGCGGGTGCGGATGACCTCGCCGTCCCAGATCGGGGCGTCGTCGAGCGAGTCGACCAACGGCCTGCCGGTGACGGTCAGCGCGTCGGGGTCGAGCAGGTCGCGTACCTCGCGCAGGACGGCGAGCAGACCTCCGGCGCGGTGGAAGTCCTCCATGAGGAAGCGGCCGGCCGGCTGGAGGTCCACCAGGACCGGCACGTGGGAGCCGATGCGGTCGAAGTCGTCGAGCGACAGGTCGATGCCCAACCGGCCCGCGATCGCCAGGAGGTGGACGACCGCGTTGGTCGAACCGCCGATCGCGGCCAGCGCGACGATCGCGTTGTGGAAGGACGCCTTGGTCAGGAACGTCGCCGGTCGCCGGTCGGCGGCGATCATGTCCACCGCGAGCCGGCCGGTGTGGTGCGCGGCTTCCAGGAGACGGCTGTCGGGGGCGGGCGTGCCGGCCACGCCGGGGAGCACCGTGCCCAGCGCCTCGGCCACCAGCGCCATCGTCGAGGCCGTACCCATGGTGTTGCAGTGGCCGCGGCTGCGGATCATCGCCGACTCGGAGCGCGTGAACTGCTCCTGGGTGAGCGTGCCCGCGCGTACCTCCTCCGACAGCTGCCACACGCCGGTGCCGCAGCCCAGCAGGCCGCCGCGGAAGGTGCCGTTGAGCATCGGGCCGCCGGGGACCACGACCGCGGGCAGGTCCACGGACGCGGCGGCCATGAGCAGCGACGGGATCGTCTTGTCGCAGCCGCCTAGCAGGACGACGCCGTCGATGGGGTTGGCCCGCAGCATCTCCTCCGTGGCCATCGCGGCCATGTTCCGCCAGAGCATGGCCGTGGGGCGCACGTTCGTCTCGCCGAGCGACACCACGGGCAGGTCCAGCGGGATACCGCCCGCCTCGTACACGCCGTTGCGCACCGAGGCCGCGACCTCGTTCAGATGCGCGTTGCAAGGGGTCAGGTCCGAGGCCGTGTTGGCGATGGCGATCTGCGGCCGGCCGGTGAAGGCGTCGCCCGGCACGCCCCGCCGCATCCACGCCCGGTGGATGTAGGCGTTGCGGTCCTGACCCGCGTACCACTGTGCGCTGCGGAGCGTCACCTTTGAGCCCCTTCCAATAGTCGGTACGGCGGTCTACTGTTCGGAACGTCATGAAGCGTACGCAGACCTCCGACGGATCGACAGACCCCGGCGAGGACGGCGCGCCAGGAGCCGGCGGCAGCCGTCTCGTGGGCTCGGACCGGGTGCTCGCCGTTCTCAAGGAGCTCGCCCGGTATCCCGACGGTGCGGGCCTGGAGGAGCTGACCCGTGCGATCGGCAGCCCCAAGCCGACCGTCCACCGGGCGCTCGGTGCGCTGCGCCGGGCCGGCCTGGCCGACCAGGACGCCCGCGGCCGCTACGGGCTCGGCGACGAGTTCCTGCGGATGGCGTTCGCCCACCACGAGGCCCGCCCCGACCACGTCCGGATTCGTCCGGTACTGGAGGCGCTGGCCCATCGCTTCGGCGAGACGGTGCACTACGCCGTGCTCGACGGCCGCGAGGTCGTCTACCGCGCCAAGGTCGACCCTCCCACCGGTGCCGTCCGGCTGACGTCGACGATCGGCGGCCGCAACCCCGCCCACACCACCGCCGTCGGCAAGCTGCTGCTCACCCGGCGGCTGGGCTCCCTGGAGGAGGTCGAGGCGTGGATCGGCGGCTCCCTCCTGGAGCGCCGCACGCCACGGACCCTGTGCGGGGCCGCGGACCTGCACAGGGAACTGTCCGCCACCCGCGCACGGGGCTACGGCGTCGACGACCAGGAGAACGAGACCGGCGTCAACTGCCTCGCCCTGCCCGCGTACCTGACCTCGCCGACGACCCCTTCCGGAGCCGTGAGCATCAGCGCACTGGCCTACCGGACGCCCCTCGCGGCCCTGGTCGACGCGCTCGACGAGATCCGCGCCCTGCTCGGCCCTCTCGGCGAGCCACCTTCCTGAAACCCCTGTCACTCCCCCATCGACCCGACCCTGGAGTCAGACCCGTGTACCTCATGCGTATCGGCGCCCGCAGCGCCGAGAAGCCCGTGGCCCGCATCGACGACGAGACGTACGTCGACCTCTCCGACGTCGTCACGGACTTCGACGAGGCGTTCTTCGGATCGGGCGGCCTCGACCGCGTCCGCCCCGTCGTGACCGAGCGGGCGCAGGCGGGTCAGGTGTCCCGCTTCGCGGGGGAACGTGTCGGCGCCCCCATCGCGCGCCCGCACCAGATCCTCTGCATCGGGCTCAACTACCGCGACCACGCCGCCGAGAGCGGCATGCCCGTCCCCGACGAGCCGATCCTGTTCACCAAGTCGCCCAACACCCTCGTCGGCCCCCACGACGACGTGCGCATCCCCCGCGGCTCCACGAAGACCGACTGGGAGGTGGAACTCGGCATCGTGATCGGCCGCCGCACCAGCTACCTGGACTCGGTGGAGGAGGCGCGCGACGCCATCGCCGGCTACGTCGTCGTCAACGACGTCAGCGAGCGCTCCTTCCAACTGGAACGGGGCGGGCAGTGGGCCAAGGGCAAGTCCGCCGAGACCTTCAACCCCGCCGGTCCCTGGCTGGCCACGACCGACGAGATCGACGACGTCCTCGCCCTGGACATGTGGCTGGACGTCAACGGGGTGCGCCGACAGACCGGCAGCACCAAGACGATGGTCTTCGACCCGTACTTCATCGTCCACTACCTGAGCCAGTTCCTCGTTCTCGAACCCGGCGACCTGATCAACACCGGCACCCCGCCCGGTGTCGGCATGGGCCTCACCCCGCCCGTGTACCTCCAGCCGGGAGACGTGATGGAACTGGGCATCAAGCACCTCGGCACGCAGCGCCAGCACGTGCTCGGGCCCCGGTGAGCAGCCCTCCATGCGCGCGTTCGTGCTGACCGCCCCCGGCGCGTACGAGGTTCAGGACCTCCCTGCGCCGGTCGCCGGCCCCGGCGAGGTCGTCGTGGACGTCGAGCGGGTCGGTGTGTGCGGCACCGACGTGGAGTTCTTCACGGGCACGATGGCCTACCTCCACCAGGGACACTCCGCCTACCCGATGCGGCCGGGCCACGAGTGGGCGGGCCGCGTGGCGGCGGTCGGCGACGGTGTCGACCCCGGCTGGCTCGGCCGCCGCGTCATGGGCGACACGATGCTCGGCTGCGGCACCTGCCGCCGCTGCCTGCGCGGCCACCAGCACGTGTGCCGGAAGCGGCAGGAGGTCGGCATCCGCGGCGCCCGGGCCGGGGCTCTCGCGGAGCAACTCGCCGTACCGGCCTCCTCGTTGCACGCCCTGCCGGACTCCGTCGATGCCGTGCTCGGCGCGCTCGTGGAGCCGGGCGGCAACGCCCTGCGCGCCGTGCGGGCCGCCGCACCGCAGCCCGGGGACCGCGTGCTGGTCCTGGGCCCGGGAACCATCGGGCTGCTCGTCGCGATGTTCCTCCGCGCCGCCGGTGCGGAGGTCCACCTCATGGGCGTGACCGAAAGCTCCCTCGCCTTCGCCCGCGGTCTCGGATTCGAGCACGTGTGGGCGGAGGACGCCGTGCCGGACCTGCCGTTCGACGCTGTCGTCGACGCCTCGAACGCCGCCCATCTACCCGGCCTCGCCCTGGAGTTGGTCGAACCCGCCGGCCGCCTCGTGTACATCGGACTGGCCGGCGAACCGAGCAGGATCGACACGCGCAGTCTCGCCCTCAAGGACGTGACGGCCGTGGGTGTCCTGTCCGCCTCCCCGGGTCTCGACGCCACCATTCGCGCGTACGCCGCCGGATCGGTCGACCCGAGGCCGCTCGTCGCGGCCACGGTGGGTCTCGACGAGGTGGGCCCAGTGCTCGCCGGGGAGCGCCCGGCCGGCGCCGGTCCCGGCCCCAAGATCCATGTGGACCCTCGGCCCGGTCACTGAGGCGCGGACGTCCGTCGCTGCCGGTCGGCCTCCCGCGTGTCCGGTTCGCGCGGCCCTCGTCCGTGCCGCCGCCTTTCCACGGCCACGGCGACGAGGCCGGCGGCCAGTGAGGCGAGACCTCCCACCCAGAGCCCCGAGCGCGCACCCGCCTCTTCGGCGAGCGCGCCGACGAACAGGGCACCGAGGGGCGTGGAGCCCTGGAGGATCAGCGTGTACAGGGCCATGACGCGACCGCGGTACTGCGGATCGGTGCCGAGTTGGACCCGGTGGTTGATCGCCTGGGCGAACCAGACGGTCGCGAAGCCGGTGGGCACGAGGAGGACCACCGCCGCGGTGAACGTGGGCGCGCACCCCGCCGCGGCCTCCAGCGCCCCGAAGGCGAGTGCGGCCACCAGGACCGTACGGGCCGAGGGGCGCCCACGGCGTGCCGTGGTGGCGAACGCGGCGCAGAGCGAGCCGACGGCGAGCGCGACCGTCAGCAGCCCGAAGGCCCCCGCGCCTGCGTGGAACTCGGTCTTCGCGATCAGGGGCAGCGTCAGCTGGAAGTTGAACCCGAACGTTC
Organism: Streptomyces spongiae; assembly: GCF_009377185.1. Taxonomy (GTDB): domain Bacteria; phylum Actinomycetota; class Actinomycetes; order Streptomycetales; family Streptomycetaceae; genus Streptomyces; species Streptomyces spongiae. The sequence goes on along the minus strand of NZ_VJZC01000019.1, from coordinate 20,462 downwards.
CGATGATCACCAGGAGGGCCAACGGCATGACCAGGTCCCGACGGGTCGACACGTAGCGCAGCCCGTCGACCACCCGAGTGCGTTCCGGCGTCCTCTCGGCACGGTGGAGCTCCTCCGGCCGTATGCGTGCCAGCGCCGCCACGGTCGCCAGATAGCTCACCGCGTTGAGCAGCATCACCACACCGGTGTCGAACACGCTGAGGAGGAGTCCCGCGAGTGCCGGCCCGACGATCCGGGCCGTGTTGAAGTACGCGGCGCTCAGAGCGGACGCGTTCGGCAGGAGTTCCGCGCCGACCATCTCGCTCACGAAGGAGATGCGTGTCGGCGCCTCGACGGCGTTGACCATGCCGAGCCCCAGCGCGCACAGGCACACATGCCACAGCTGCGCCCGGCCCGCCAGGATCAGCGCGCCGAGCAGGAGCGCCAGCAGGGCCGAGCCGAGGTTCGCGGCGGCCAGCAGGCGACGTTTGTCGAAGCGGTCCGCGAGCCGCCCGCCGTGCAGGGTCAGCAGGAGCACCGGCGTGAACTGCAGCGCTGTGACGAGCCCCAGCGCGCTGCCGGAGTCCCCGGTCAGGGACAGGACGAGCCAGTCCTGGGCCACCACCATCATCCAGGTACCGGAGGCGGACACCACCTGTCCCACCGTGAAGAGCCTGAAGTTCCGCACCCGCAGGGACAGGAAGGCGGTGGCGAGGGCGCGTCGGGTGAAGTCGGATCGCATCTCACGTCTCGTATGGCGAGGCCCAGCCGAGGCTGACATTGTGTCCGCCGTAAGGAACCCGTCGACGAGGACACGCGGTGCGGCTAGGGCCCTTCTGATGGATCTCCGTGGAGGAAGGAGCGGCGTCCGGTGCGTGCGCTGGGGGTCCCCCCGGCCGAAGGCTGGGGGAGTGCGGTGTGAAGGGTCATGTGGCGGAGCCACCTGTCCCTTCGCGCCGTGCGGCGAGGGTGCGTGCCGGGCGTCGTGACGCCGCGGAGATCCATCAGAAGGGCCCTAGGGTGCGCGGCCGCTGATTCACCTGGATGAGGAGCGTCACCCCGGAGTGTGATTCCGGCGGCCCGTCGCGTCGTGCGCCGGGAGGGAACAGGTGGGCGCGGGCATCGTTGCGGGGTTCGTACGGGGCTGCGGAGCGGTGGTCCCACCAAGCCCCAGGAGGCGCGCGTGCTCGGCACAGACTTCACCCATGGATCACCCTGCTGGATCGACCTCGGCAGCCCGGACACCAAGGAGGCGACCGCCTTCTACGGTGGCGTCTTCGGCTGGCAGTTCGTCTCCGCCGGCCCCGAGGCCGGCGGGTACGGGTTCTTCCAGAAGGACGGCAGCACCGTCGCCGCCCTGGGCCCGCTCACCGAGGAGGGTGCGAGCCCCGCCTGGACGGTGTACTTCCGGACCGATGACGCCCGGGCCACGGCCGGGGCCGTCGAGCAGGGCGGCGGTACGGTGCGGGTGGCGCCCACGGACGTCATGGGAGAGGGGTGGATGGCCCAGCTCACCGACCAGCAGGGGGCCCGGTTCGCGGTGTTGCAGCCGGGCAGGACGGCGGGCGGACTGGAGAAGACGTCCGAGGACAACGCCCTGCTGTGGGTGGAGCTCCACGTGTCCGACCCGGTGGCCGGGATCGACTTCTACCGCGGCCTCTTCGGCTGGCGCTCGGAGGAGATGCGGGCGCCCGGGATGACGTACCGGGTGCTCAGCCTCAAGGAGGGCGACCAGCAGGACACGTCCTTCGGAGGGGTGGTCCCGCTCCAGGAGGGCGGCCACGGGGCGAGCTGGGTTCCGTACTTCGCCGTGGCGGACGCCGACGACATCGTACGGAAGACGCAGGAGAACGGTGGCTCGGTGCTGATGCCCGCGGACGACGTGCCGGACGTCGGCAGGATCGCATGGCTGGCGGACACCTCGGGCGCGGTCTTCGCCGTGCTCAAGCCGAACCCACGGCAGGCGTGAGCGGTCAGGTCCGGGGCGGCAAAGCGTGCAGTCGTACGTCCTCGAGCCGGCCGTCCGTCACCGCGGCCGTCATGTAGGTGCAGTGGGGCTGACGGCGGCGGTCGGTCGGTGAGCCCGGGTTGAGCAGGCGCAGACCGGTGTCCGTGGTGGTGTCCCACGGGATGTGGCTGTGACCGAAGACGAGGACGTCGAGGTCGGGGAAGCGCTCGGCGCAGCGGCGTTCGCGGCCCTGGGCGGGGCCCGTCTCGTGGATGACGCCGAGGCGCAGACCGTCCAGGTCGGCGTACGCCACCTCGGGGAGCCGGGCGCGCAGGGGCGGGCCGTCGTTGTTGCCGTACACGCCGATCAGACGGCAGGCATGGCTCTCCAGCAGGTCGAGTGTGGCGGTGTCCACCCAGTCGCCGGCGTGGACGACCACGTCGGCGTACGGGAGTTCGTCGAGGAGCGGCGCGGGCAGGGCCTTGGCCCGCTTGGGGAGGTGGGTGTCGGCCATCAGGAGCAGACGCACGCCTCCAGGATGTCACCCGGGGCGCGGGGTTTCACCGATGGGGATCTCGGCCCACACCTGCTTGCCGCCGCCCGCCGGTACGGTCCCCCAGGCCGACGACATGGCCTCGACGAGCAGGATGCCTCGGCCGCCGGTCGCCTCCCAGGCCATGCTGGTCGGTCTGACCGGGGTGCGCGGGGAGGCATCGGCGACCGCGATGCGCAGGCGGTCGTCGACGAGTGTGAGGTCGAGCCGGACTTGGCCGTCGGTGTGCACGAGCGCGTTGGTGACGAGTTCGGAGACGGCGAGGAGGATGGCGTCCACCTCGAAGCGCACGCCCCACGCGCGCAGGGTGCGCCGGGTGAAGCGGCGGGCGTGCCCGACCGCCTGGGGGAGCCGCCACACGGTCCAGCTCTCCCGCAGGGGGCGCAGGTCCATGCCGTCGTAGCGTATGAGGAGCAGCGCCACGTCGTCGTCGCGGTTGGCGCCGCCGAGCAGCGCGTCGGCCATGAGGCCGAGGTTGTCGGGGTCGGCGGCGGCCAGGTCCTCGGCCAGCCGGTCGAGTCCGTCCTCCATGTCGGTGTCGGCCGACTCGACGAGGCCGTCCGTGGTCAGGGCGAGCACGGTGCCGGGCGGCAGGCTCAGCGGGGTCAGGGGGAAGTCGGCCTGGGTGAGGACGCCGAGGGGCGGGCCGCCTTCGGACTCGACGATCTCGGTGGTGCCGTCCGGGTGGCGCAGGACCGGGGGCAGGTGTCCGGCGCGGACGCACCAGGCGGAGCCCTCCTCCATGTCGATGTCCACGTAGCAGCAGGTGGTGAAGAGGTCGGTCTCCATGCCCATCAGGAGCCGGTTGGCGTGGGAGACGACGACGTCCGGCGGGTGTCCCTCCACGGCGTAGGCGCGCAGGGCGGTGCGCATCTGGCCCATGAGGGTGGCGGCTTTGGCGTTGTGGCCCTGGACGTCGCCGATGACGAGGGCGACGTGGTGGTCGGGCAGCGGTATCACGTCGTACCAGTCGCCGCCGACCTCCAGGCCCGCCGTGGTGGGCAGGTAGCGGGCGACGGCCACCGCGCCGGGCAACCGGGGCAGCCTTCGGGGGAGCAGGCTCCGCTGGAGCATGCCGACCAGTTCGTGCTCGGCGTCTAGGGCGTGGGCGCGCATCAGGGCCTGCCCGGCGAGGCCCGCGGAGGCGGTCAGCAGGGCGCGCTCGTCGGGGTCGAAGTCGTGCGGGCTGTCCCAGCCGATGAGGCAGGCCCCGGCCATCCGGCCGCCGGCGGGCAGCGGGAGGACGGCGAGGCCGCCGGGGCCGACGTCGGCGAGCGCGGGTTCCAGGGCGGTCCCGGCGGGCCAGATCGCGGCGCGTCCCTCGCGGAGGGCCGCGGCGAGGGTCGGCATGGCGCGTACGGGCGCGTCGGGCCACTCGGAGCGCCACTCCAGGCGCCACAGCTCGGGCCATGCCTCGGGGTCGGGCGGGTCGAGGACGGTGACGACGAGGCGGTCGCCCTCCAGTTCGGCCAGGGCTATCCGGTCGGCCTGGAGCGGTTTGCGGAGGGCGGCGACCACGGCCTTGCTGACGTCACGGACGGTGCCCGCGGTGGCGAGTGCGGAGGCCAGGCGCTGGACGCGGGCCACGTCGGTGACTCGGGAACGCAAGGTCGCGGCGTCGGCGAGAGTGCCCACGAGGCGGGCCGCGTGGTCCTCGGTCGCGGGCAGCAGCCGGGCGCGCAGCCGCAGCCACGTGGGCTCGCCCGACGGCTGCAGGACACGGAACTCCAGTTCACGTTCGCCGAGGGACACCGGGTCCGACTCGACCATGGACATCAGGGAGGGCAGGTCCTCCGGCACGGCCCTGGCCAGCAGGGTCTCGACCCGGCCGTCGAAGTCCTCGGGCAGCAGCCCGAACAGCACCGGTACGTCGTCGTCGACATCGACGCGCCCGGTGCCCATGTCGAGGCGGAACGAGGCGCCCGGTGCGGGACGCGGTCCGGCGGTGGCGCCCGAGGCCGCCTCGGCGAGCGGAGCGAGGCACTCCCGGTCCTCTGTGTCGAAGCCGTCCGCGCTCTCGCTGACGGCGAGCAGACAGCCGCCGTCCCTCAGCGGCAGCACCCCGAGCGAGAAGTCCCCGGCCTGTGAGCGCCGTACGTCGGCGTCCCGCGCGAGCTCGGCGAACGGCAGCCACAGGGCTCGCCGCGCACGGCATGCCTCGGCCACCGGGGACGTACCGGATGCGGGGTAGCTGTCGCGCAGCCCGTACAGCTTTCGGGACACGCCGACCGACTCGACCAGGCGCAGCAGGTCGCCGTCGTCGTCCGGGGTGTACACGGCGGCGGCGGTCGCGCTCGTATAGGCGAGCGCCAGTTCGAGGACGGAGCGCAGCCGTCGGTGGGGGTCGCCCCTGCTCGGGGCTTGGAGAGCGAGTTCGGCGCGCGACGTTCTCGATCCGCGCCTCACCGTGTCCTCACTCACCACGTCCGCAATTACAGCGCTTCCCGGACGGCCGCGCAGCCCTTGTGACAGTTCCGGGGCGGGCATCAGTGCTCAGTGCCCATGTGCCCGGAGGCGCAGAACGGTCCGGCCCTCCCGCCGGAGGGCCGGACCGTTGCGCTGCCCGGTCCGGAACCGCTGGATACGGCCGGGTCAGCGGCTCATGGGGCCGGGAGGTGGATCAGGGGTTGGTGACGCTGATGCCGCCGCCGTCCTCGACTTCCACTTCCTGACCGGCACCGGCTTCCTCACCGGCTCCGGCCTCTTCGCCCGCACCGGCTTCCTCACCGGCACCGGCCTCTCCACCCGCGCCGGCTTCCTCGCCGGCACCGGCCTCTCCACCCGCACCGGCTTCCTCGCCCGCACCGGCCTCTTCGCCGGCACCGGCAGCGCCACCGGCGCCCGCTTCCTCACCGGCGCCCGCTTCCTCACCGGCACCGGCCTCGCCGCCGCCGGCCGCGCCGCCCTCACCGAGGGTCGCGCCGGTCGCCTCCAGGGCGGTGCTGACGGGCTGGAAGAACGTCTCGCCGCCGGCGGTGCAGTCGCCGCTGCCGCCGGAGGTCAGACCGATGGCGGCGCCGTCCTCGGTGAACAGGGAGCCGCCGCTGTCGCCCGGCTCGGCGCAGACGTTGGTCTGGATGAGCCCGGTGACCGTGCCCTCCGGGTAGTTGACCGTGGCGTTGAGGCCCGTGACCTCGCCGTCGTTGAGGCCGGTGGTGGAGCCCATACGGATGACCGGCTGGCCGACCGTGGCCTCGCCGACCTCGGTTATCTCCACCTGGTTGCCGTCGCCGGTGTCCACGGTGCTGGCCGCCTCGGTGGCCGGGTCGTCGTAGTTGACCAGCGCGAAGTCGCCCTCACCGGGGAAGGTGGCCGTCTGCGCGTCGACGGTGCCGATCGGCGCGCCGTTCTCCTCCTCCGACCACTCGGCGGCCGCGACACCGCAGTGACCCGCGGTCAGGAACGCCGGGTTGCCCTCGGCGTTGGTGACGTTGAAGCCGAGCGAGCAGCGTGCACCGCCGCCGAAGATGGCGTCGCCGCCCTCGGCGAACGTCTTGAAGGTGCCCGCGGACTTCTTGACGGTCGCGACGCCGTCGCCGAGCGACTTGACCGTCGACTGCACCTTGTCCCACGTGGCGCCGGTGACGGTGGAGTCGGCGGTGACACGGATCTCGTTGGTCTTCGGGTCGACGGCCCAGGCGGTGCCCGGGATCGACGCGTCCGCCTTCAGCGTCGCCTCGGCGGCCTTGATCGCCTCGGTGCTGTTCTCGACCTCGTTCGGAACGGCGCCCGCGGACTCGATCTGCTGGATCACCTGGCTGTTGTCGCCGACCACGTTGATGATGATCTGCTGCTGGTCGCCGTCGTAGTAGGAGCCCGCGAACGCGTCACCGAGCAGTTCTTCGAGCTGACCGGCCACGTCCGGGACGTCGGCCGCCGTGAACGTCTTGGGGGCGGCAGCCTTGGTGTTGTCGTCCGACTGCCCCGCCATGGCGTTGGGGATGATAAGTGCCGCCGCTCCGAGCGCCACCACGCTTCCTGCCGCGATGACAGCCTTGCGCTTGGGTGTGCGTTTGTGACTCAACTCTGAACCTCCTGGGGACGGGGGCCAGGGCCACCCGTCCGACAGTGACTGGGGCGCCTGGATGCCTGTTGATACGCACGTGTCGGGTGGGGTGTTCAACGGACGTAAGAATCAGTTGAGAACGCTGAATCGTGTCAGGACAGAGAAGATCATTTCCGACAACGTCGCCCCATGCCCCCTTGAACACTGGCTTTCCGCACGGGAGTTGAGTGAACGTCTGACGGTGTGACGGCGGACGGTCCTGCGGGGTTGCATCCCGTCGGACCCGGCATCACCGGCCGCCGACGCGGGGCGACCGAGGGCGCGACGCGCTTCGCCCACTCCCCCATGACGGCCACCCCGGAGCCCACCAACTCGCGGCACCCCGTCGCGGAAGCGAACGCGACGACAGATGCGGGCACGCCGCAGGAACGCCTCACTCCGGTCACGACAGCACCTTGAGCGCACTCCAGGCGCACCCCACACGATCCGCTACCGATCAGTAGCGATCCGTTCACGACACGGTGCCGAATCCTGGCTTCAGCGAATCTCCACACCGATTGCGCAACCAAGGCACGGCACACGACGAATCCGCACAGCTCCCGAGAGCGTGCCGCGTCATTGCGACCGGAGTGTCCCCTTCGTTGTGCGGGTGGCAACGACGGGGATGCGACGATGCCGCGCCCTGTGTGAAGAAGTCGCCACCCAGTCGTGTGCGGTTCTGCACCGTTGCACCCATCGCGGTCTCAAGTTGCCTGGTGAGACGTGTCGTTGATTGGAAGCGCGGAGCGCGGGCGTGCTTTGATCCATCGCACCGCGGGAGGCGCCCGAAGGTTCCCCGGGGAACCGGCGGACGAAGCCTGCGGGGCGGCCGACCGTCTGTTCCAGAAGGGGGCCGCTCTCCCCCTTATGAATATCCATACGAAGGGAAGTTCCAACATGAACTCCACCCCCCAGGTTGAGACCGTCGAGATCTCGGACGCCGACCTCGACAACGTCTCCGGCGGTCTGTCCGTGAACGCGGTCAACACCCTCACCGGCGCGCTGGACGGCGTTGTGCCGCTGTCCTCCACCGTGGACACGGTTGTCGGCACCGTCGAGGGCACCACCGGCCTGAACACGGCCCCGGTCACGGGCCTGGTCGCCGGTCTCTGAGCCGCACCTCATCGACCCTGAGTCCCGGAACCGTCTCCCGGTTCCGGGGCTCTCGGTTGCCGTAAAACCCGCCCGCCGCACGGGACCCGGTAACGTCCCCTCCTTCGCGCGCGGGCGCTTCGCACTCCTTCCGAGCAGGTGAGGGAAGTCCCGTGCAGTTCCGCCAACAGGCCCTCGCCAAGCTGCAGTCGCCCGAGGAACTCGATCTCCCGGTGCGCTTCGCCCGCCCCCAGGGCTGGCTGGTGCTGTCGGTGACGGTGGTCGTGATGGCCGCCGCGTCCGTGTGGGCCGCGACCGGTTCGGTGGCGTCCACCGTCAGCGCGCCCGCCATCCTGACGCACGGGCAGGGCAGTTACGTCCTCCAGAGCCCCGTCGCCGGACAGGTCACCGCCGTACTCGCCCAGCAGGGCCAGCGGCTCCCCGCGAAGGCCCCCGTCCTCAAGGTCCGTACCGAGCAGGGCGAGACGGTCGTACGCACCGTCGCCGCGGGCCGGATCACCGCGCTCGCCGCCCAGATGGGCCAGATCATCTCCCCCGGCGCCGACGTCGCGGCCGTCGAGAAGGTCGCCAAGGCCGACGACCCGCTGTACGCGACCGTGTACGTGCCCGCCGAGAACGCCGCCACGATCCCCGAGGACGCCTCGGTGGACCTCACCGTGCAGTCGGTGCCGACCCAGGAGTACGGCGTGCTGCGCGGCCATGTGAAGTCCGTGGACCGGGCCGCCCAGACCCCGCAGTCGATCACCGCGTTCCTCGGCGACAGCCAGTTGGGCGAGCAGTTCACGAAGAGGGGCCGTCCCGTGGCCGTGCTGGTGCGGCTGGACCGCAGGGCCGCCACCAAGTCCGGCTACAAGTGGTCCTCGCAGGACGGGCCGCCGTACAAGCTCACCTCCATGACCATGGCCACAGGTGCGATCCGCATGGCCGATCAGCGTCCGATCGATTGGCTGCTGCCGTGAGTGCGTCCGGCGCGTCCCAGGAGACCGCTCCACCACCCGTGCGCGGCCGGCGCAAGGCGGCGCCGAAGCGCCCCGCGCCCAGGCCCAAGCGGAAGCAGAAGACCGTCCGGACCCCGACCGTCCTCCAGATGGAGGCCGTGGAGTGCGGTGCCGCGTCCCTCGCCATGGTGCTCGGGTACTACGGACGTCACATCCCACTGGAGGAACTGCGCATCGCCTGCGGTGTCTCCCGCGACGGCTCGCGTGCGAGCAACCTCCTCAAGGCGGCCCGGAGTTACGGGCTGACCGCCAAGGGCATGCAGATGGACCTGGCCGCGCTCGCCGAGGTCAAGGCGCCGGCCATCCTGTTCTGGGAGTTCAACCACTACGTCGTCTACGACGGCATGGGGCGCCGCTTCGGCCGCCGTGGCGTGCACATCAACGACCCCGGCAAGGGCCGCCGGTTCGTGCCCATGGAGGACTTCGACGCCAGCTTCACCGGGGTCGTCCTCGTCATGGAGCCCGGCGAGGACTTCGCGCGCGGCGGGCGCAGGCCGGGCGTGCTCGGCGCCATGCCGGCCCGGCTGCGCGGCACCTCGGGCACCATGCCCGCCGCCGTACTGGCGAGCCTGCTGCTGGTGGCGGTGGGCGCGGCCGTGCCCGCGCTGAGCCGTACGTACATCGACATGTTCCTGATCGGCGGCCAGACCTCGCTCCTGGGAGTGCTGTTCGCTTCGATGGGCACGACGGTGGCGCTGACCGTCGTGCTGACCTGGCTCCAGCAGACCAACCTGCTGCGCGGCCGCATCATCTCCTCGACACTCTCCAGCGCCCGCTTCCTGCGCCATCTGCTGCGCCTGCCGGTCACCTTCTTCTCCCAGCGCAGCCCCGCCGACCTCGTACAGCGACTCCAGTCGAACGACGCGGTGGCCGAGACCCTGGCCCGTGACCTCGCGGCGGCGGGCGTGGACGCGGTCGTGGTCGTGCTCTACGCGGTGCTGCTCTACACCTACGACCCGCAGCTCACCTTCGTCGGCATCGGCGTGGCCCTGCTCAACGTGGTGGCGATGCGGGTGGTCGTCAAGCTGCGCGCGACCCGTACGGCGAAACTGCGCGCCGACAGCGCACGGCTCACCAACACCTCGTACACCGGCCTGCAGTTGATCGAGACGATGAAGGCCACCGGCGGCGAGGACGGCTACTTCCGCAAGTGGGCCGGTCAGCACGCCACCACCCTGGAGGAGCAGCAGCGCCTCGGGGTGCCGAGCGCCTGGCTGGGTGTGGTCGCGCCGACGCTGGCCACGCTGAACAGCGCGCTCATCCTGTGGATCGGCGGCATGCGGGCGGTCGAGGGCCATATCTCGGTCGGTCTGCTGGTCGCGTTCCAGGCGCTGGTGACCCGCTTCACCGCGCCGATCACCCGGCTGAACGGCGTCGCGGGCCGCATCCAGGACTTCGCGGCCGACGTGGCCCGCCTGAAGGACGTGGAGAACTTCCAGGCGGACCCGCTGTACGCCCGCCGGGAGGGGGCCCAGTCCACGCGCCGGCTGCACGGGCACGTCGAGCTGCAGAACATCTCGTTCGGCTACAGCCCGCTCGACAAGCCGCTGCTGACCGGCTTCGACCTGACGGTGGGCCCGGGACAGCAGGTGGCGCTGGTGGGCGGCTCGGGCAGCGGCAAGTCCACCGTCTCCCGGCTGATCTCCGGCCTCTACACACCGTGGGAGGGTGTGATCCGCATCGACGGTCAGCGGCTGGACGACATCCCGCGCGGCGCGCTGGCCGCCTCGGTCTCCTTCGTCGACCAGGACGTGTTCCTCTTCGAGGGCACGGTCCGGGACAACGTGGCGCTGTGGGACCCGTCGATCCCGGACGACGCGGTCGTGTCCGCGCTGGAGGACGCGGCGCTGTACGACGTGGTGATGCGCCGGCCGGGCGGCATCCACAGCCGGGTGGAGCAGGACGGCCGGAACTTCTCCGGTGGCCAGCGCCAGCGCCTGGAGATCGCCCGCGCGCTGGTGCGCAGGCCCAGCATCCTGGTCCTGGACGAGGTGACGAGCGCGCTGGACGCGGAGACCGAACTGGTCGTCATGGACAACCTGCGCAAGCGGGGCTGCGCCTGCGTGGTGATCGCGCACCGGCTCAGCACGGTCCGCGACAGCGACGAGATCGTCGTCCTCGACCACGGGACGATCGTGGAGCGCGGACGGCACGACGAGCTGGTGGCGCACGGCGGCGCGTACGCCCAGCTGGTCAGGGAGCGGTGAGATGACGACCGTTCACGAAGGGCACGAGGGGGATGTCGTCCTCGGCGCACTCGGCGCCATGGGCACCTACATCGACTGCACCGGCCAGAGCCGCCTCGACCTGGAGGGCCCCCAGGTCCTCTGGCTCGTCGCCTCGGGCGCGCTCGACCTGTTCGCGGTCGACGCCGTGCAGCAGGGCCACTGGCACCATCTGGGCCGCCTGGAGGCTGGCTCCCTGCTGCTCGGCCCGGTCCCCGGGCCCCAGCACACCCTGGTGGCCCGCCCGTTGCGCGACTGCGTCGTCCGCCGTATCGGCCTGCGCGAGCTGTACCAGCAGCCCGACACCGCCAGCTGGTCCTACGACGAGTACGGCAACCCGCAGTACGTACCGCCCACGACCAGCCCGCTGGAGTACGCCCTCGCCCTGGGCGTCGGCCGCAGCCTGTCGATCCTCTTCCAGGCACCGATGGCCACCGAGAACGCGGCCGCGCTCACCGACGACGACGTCTTCTGGATGCAGGTGCCTCCGGGCAGCGTCCAGTACGGCTCCCTGTACGGCACCGAGGCGGCGGCCGACCTGCTGATGGACCCCGGGGTCTGGCAGGGCATGGTCGACCAGCAGTACCGCCTGCTGGCCACCCTGGACCGGTGGATCGAGCAGCTGGAGCGCACCCACGAGGACCGTACGGCCGCCGGGATCAAGGCGGGCGAGGCGGTGCGTGCCCAGGCCGACCGGACGCTGCTGGCCTCCATGGGCAAGCCGTCGGCGCGGCGCACTACGTCGGCGGACGACGACGCCACGTACGCGGCCTGCCAACTCGTCGCCGGCGCGGCGGGCATCAAGCTCTCCGAGCCCGCGCAGAGCGGCACGGAGAGCGACCGGATCGACCCGGTCGAGCGCATCGCGGTCGCCTCGCGCGTCCGTACCCGTGCCGTACGCCTCACCGGGCGCTGGTGGCGGGAGAACACCGGCCCGCTGGTGGGCCACCGGGCCCTGTCGGGCGCGCCGGTCGCGCTGCTGTGGCGGCGCGGCGGATACGTGGCCGTGCAGCCGTCCTCCGGCCGGGAGACGCCGATCGAGAAGGCGAACGCGGCGGAGTTCGAGGAACGTGCGGTGATGTTCTACCGCCCGTTGCCCGAACGGATGTTGAGCCCTCTGCGCCTCCTGCGCTTCAGTCTCGGTGGAACGCGCGGCGACCTCGGCAACCTGCTGGTCAGCGGGCTGGTCACGGTCGCCCTGGGCGCACTCGTGCCGGTCGCGACGGGCAAGGTCCTCGGCGAGTACGTGCCGAAGGCGCAGGAGAACCTGATCGTGCAGGTCTGCCTGGCCATCATCATCGCGAGTGTGGTGTCGGCGGCGTTCATGCTGCTGCAGAACCTCACGATCCTCCGGCTGGAGGGCCGGATCGAGGCCACGCTGCAACCGGCCGTCTGGGACCGGCTGCTGAGACTGCCCACGAAGTTCTTCACCTCCCGCTCCACGGGCGAACTCGCCAGTGCCGCGATGGGCATCAGCTCGATCCGCCGGCTGCTCGCGGGCGTCGGCCCGGTGGTCGCCCAGTCGGTCACGGTCGGCGTGATGAACCTGTCGCTGCTGCTCTGGTACAGCGTGCCCATGGCTCTTGCGGCGATCGGCATGCTCGTCGTCATCGCCGCCGTGTTCCTCGGGCTGGGCCTGTGGCAGGTCCGCTGGCAGCGTCGCCTGGTGGTCCTCAGCAACAAGCTCAACAACCAGGCGTTCCAGACCCTGCGGGGCCTGCCGAAGCTGCGGGTCGCGGCGGCCGAGAACTACGCGTACGCGGCCTGGGCGGGTGAGTTCGCGCGCAGCAGGGAGCTCCAGCAGCGGGTGGGCCGCATCAAGAACCTCACCACGGTGCTCGGCGCGGTCTACCTGCCGCTGTGCACGCTGCTGATGTTCATGCTGCTGGCGGGTCCGGCACGCGGCTCGATGTCGGCGGCCTCCTTCCTCACCTTCAACACCTCGGTGACCATGCTGCTGACCTCGGTCACCCAGCTCACCGGCGCGTTCGTGTCGGGGGTGTCCGCGCTGCCGTTGTTCGAGGAGATCAAGCCGGTCCTGGAGGCCGAGCCCGAGGTGCGCACGGCGAGCACCCGGCCTGGCGTGCTGTCCGGGGCGATGGAGGCCCGACGGCTGTCCTTCCGGTACGCCGACGATGGCCCCCTGGTCCTGGACGACGTGTCGTTCAAGATCTCACCGGGTGAGTTCGTGGCGATCGTCGGCCCGAGCGGCTGTGGCAAGTCCACGCTGCTGCGGCTGCTCATCGGCTTCGACAAGCCGGTCTCGGGCAGCGTCCTGTACGACGGCCAGGACCTCGGGGCCCTGGACCAGTCGGCGGTGCGCCGCCAGTGCGGAGTGGTGCTCCAGCACGCGCAGCCGTTCAGCGGCTCGATCCTGGACGTCATCTGCGGCACCGAGCCGTACACGCCCGAGGAGGCGATGGCGGCGGCCGAGATGGCGGGGCTCGCCGAGGACATCAAGCGGATGCCGATGGGGCTGCACACCATCGTCCAGGGCAGCGGCGCCGTCTCGGGCGGTCAGCGGCAGCGGTTGATGATCGCCCAGGCGTTGATCCGGCGTCCGCGCATCCTGTTCTTCGACGAGGCGACCAGTGCCCTCGACAACGAGACGCAGCGCAAGGTCATCGAGAGCACGCGGGCCCTCAACGCCACCCGTGTCGTCATCGCGCACCGCCTGTCCACGGTGCTGGACGCCGACCGCGTCATCGTGATGGAGGACGGGAAGGTGGCCCAGCAGGGCCCGCCGGCGCAGTTGCTCGCGGACACGGGTGGTCGGCTGCATGAGCTGGTACGGCGGCAGATGGCGTGACCGATCACGTGAGGTGAGCGGTCACTCCAGCCCTGGAACGGGGGCACCGGACGGCACCCCGGCGTCGACGTAACCGCGGTAGGTCTCCTGCCAGGGCGCGGTGGCCCCGGCGTGCGGTCCCCCGATGTCCTCGCCGCGGGCCCACGCGTCCAGGGCGGCCAGGCACGCCTCCCAGCCGGCGCTGTTGCGTGCGGCCGTGTTCGTGGCCTCCAGGACGTTGGTCAGCGTGAAGCGGGTGCGCTTGTCGTCCAGCGCCTCCAGATCGAAGTGCAGTTCGTCCCCGCCCCAGTTGAAGGAGAGGTGGCGGGGCGGGTCGACGGCGAGGACCGTGCCCGTGGAGTCCTCCATGTGGGGGTCGCCGCTGAACGTGACGGTGCCGCCGGGGCGCAGTTCGATCTCGGCGCGGGAGGGGAACCAGTGGGCGAGTTCGTCGGGATCGGTGACGAACTGCCACACGCGGTCGACGGGGTGGTCGTAGGTACGGCTGAAGCGGACGGCGGGGCGGCCGTCGTCGAGGGTGAGGTAGGTGCCGGTGAGTTCTGCGGCCATGGTGGATCAGTCCTTCGGTGTGTCGCTATCGGTCGCGTCCGATGTCGCGTCGAGGCGCCGGCCGAGCGCGTCGAGGCGCTCGTTCCACAGCTGGCGGTAGGGGGCCAGCCAGGCGTCTAGTTCGGCGATGGGGGCGGAGTCGAGGGCGTAGACGCGGCGCTGGGCTTGCTGGTGTACGCGGACGAGGCCCGCCTCCCGGAGCACCTTGAGGTGCTTCGACGTACTCGGCTGGCTGAGGCCGCACGCCTCCACGATCTCGCCGACGGGGCGGGGGCGCTCCAGCAGCAGCGCGATGATGTTGCGCCGGTGGGGGTCCGCCAGGGCGGTCCAGAGTGAGCCGTCGGGCATGGGTTCAGTATGCCTCTGTGGTTATATTCCGGTCAAGGAATGTACAGGGTTTCGTCTGCCGGGTTGGGGTGCGGCGACCGACTGCGGGTTCGTCGTGGCTGGTCGCGCAGTTCCCCGCGCCCCTTAAAAGCACGGCCGCGCACCCGGCACCACAACGCACCCCTTACTGCCCCCGCCTGAACACGCCGCGGGCGACGCGTACCGCCACCGGCCCCGCTACCCGCGACGCGGCAGGAGCGCCACGGACGCGACCGGGATCGCGGCGAGGATGAGCCACGGCACAGCGGGCGGGAGGGTGGTGTCGAGCAGGGAGCCTGTGGCCGAGCTGCCGACCAGGACGATCAGTCCCGACACCGACGACATCGCGCCCGTGTACAGCCCCAGGCGTCCGTCCTCCGCCAGGTCCGGTACCCAGGCGCGGGCCGCGGGTGCGACCAGCATCTGGCCGAGGGTGAGCAGCACGACGAACCCCGCCGCGGGCAGCAGGCCCGCCGTCCCCGTCCAGGAGGCCGGGCGCGCCACCGCGACGACCGCGAAGCCGGCCGCGATCAGCAGCAGCCCCGCCCCCATGGAGCGCCGCAGGTCGAGGCGGTTCCCGGCCCAGCGGGTGACCGGCAGCTGGGCGGTCACCACGAGCAGTGACGACAGCGCGAACAGCCACGACAGAGGCGCCTGCGAACCCGTCGCGCGCTCCACCTCGTCGGGGAGGATCAGATACAGCTGGTTGTATGCCAGCAGATAGGCCCCGTACGCGCAGCACAGCGCCAGGAAGCGGCCGTTGCGGGTGAGCGAGCGCAGGCCGCCCTTCGCCCGCACGCGCACCCGGCCAGGTATGTGCTGCGGGAGGAGCCAGAAGTGTCCGGCGAGGACGAGGACGAAGACCCCGGCGCCCGCGAGGCACACCGTGCGGAAGTCCACCTCCAGCAGCAGTGCGCCGAGGAGGGGCCCGACGAAGGCCCCGGCCTGGCCCGCCACCGTGAACAGGGCCAGCACGTTCGTCCGGGAGCCGCCGCCCTCCTCCTCCCAGGCCACCGCCTGCCGGGCCACCTCGGACTCGACGGCCGGGGAGAACAACGCGGCTGCGAAGCCGATCAGCAGGACCGCGCCGATGACCGCCCAGGACTCCCCCGCGTACCCGAGCCACGCGAACCCGGCGATCCGCAGCACACAGCCCGCGAGCACGACGGGCCGTACGCCGTACCGGTCGGCCAGCGCGCCGCCCACGACGAACAGTCCCTGCTGGCTGAAGGTACGCAGACCTAGGACGAAGCCGACCATCCAGCCCGCCAGGCCGATCGCGGTGCCGAGGTGCTCGGCCAGGAAGGGCAGCACGGCGTAGAAGCCGACGTTGAAGGCGAGTTGGGTGAGGATCAGCAGTCGTAGCAGGGGGTTCAGCCGCGTCCAGGTGCGGGGGCGGCGCCCGGTGGCCTTCGTGAGTTGCTCGGTCATCCGGGTTTCCCGACGGTGGTCGCTCCGGCTGTGGCGTGCTTCTGCTGTCGTACCGTCACGGCGGCGAGCCGGTGCGGCAGACGTACTCCGCCCGCCGACTTGACGGCCAGGACACCGAGAAGGGCGAGGGCGGCCGCGGGCGCGAGGACCGCCCAGGGGGCGCGCTCGACGTACGGCTGGTTCTCGGCGAGGAGGAGGCCCCACTCGGGGTCGGGCGGCTGGGTGCCGATGCCGAGGAAGCCGAGGGCCGTGAGGGCGAGGGCCACGGCGGGCAGGCGGAGCAGGGCGTGGCGGGTGACCGGGGGAAGGACGGCGGGCAGCAACTCGTGGCGGAGCAGATACCACCGGTCCGCGCCGAGTCCCTTCGTGGCCGCCACATGCGTGGTGGCCCGCTCCTGTTCCAGCAGGGCGGTGGTGTGCGCGGCGAGCGGGGCCCAGGCGACCACGGCGACCGCGAGGGCGGGTGTCGCCGCGCCGCTTCCGGCGACTCCGGCTGTCAACAGGCCCGCGAGGACGGGCGGTACGGCGTTGACGGTGTCCACGAGCGGACCCGACAGCCGGGGCAGCAGACCGAGGGCAACACCGGTGAGCAGGGCGGCCGCGCTGATCGCCACCGCGAGGGTGAGCGTGCCGAACGCTCCGTGGCCGATGCGGGCGAGGACGTCGCGGCCGAGCGCGTCGGTGCCGAACGGGTGTGTCCAGGAAGGGGATTGGAGCTTGGCACCGGTGTCCAGGGCCAGCGGGTCACGGGTCAGGCCCGTCGCGATGCCGCCGAGGAGGACGGCTCCGTACAGCAGTGGGGTGGCCCTCGGAGCGGGCGGTGTGGGCCGGTGCAGGGACTGGAGGGCGCCGTCGCGCAGGGCGGGGCCGATGAGGAGGCGGGCCGCGAGCCGGGCGAGGGCTCCGGCGGCCGCGGCCAGCAGGACCAGGGCCAGCGTTCCGGCCTGGAGGACGGGCAGGTCCTGGGCGATCGCGGCCTGGAGCGTGGTGCGGCCGAGTCCGGGGATGTCGAAGATCTGCTCCACGGCGACCGCACCGCCGGTGAGACCGACGACGAACAGGCCGATGTTCGGCAGGAGTCCGGGCACACAGCGGCGCAGCGCCTGCCGGGCGATCGAGCGGGCGGGTACACCGCGTGCGGCGGAGGCCAGCGCCCAGGGCTCGGCGAAGGCGCCGGGCAGCATGTCGTCGAGCATCCGGCCGAGCAACGCGCCCGCGGGCAGACCGAGAGCGAGAGCGGGCAGCACCGTCCATTGCGGCCCGTACCAGCCGAGGGCGGGCAGCCAGCCGAGTTGCACACCGACCACGGCGGCCAGTACGGACGCCGTCAGGAACTCGGGCAGCGCCGCCAGCACCGCCGACGCGCCGCCCCCTCCCCCGCGCTCGTCGAGACGGCGGCGCGAGCCCAGCCACAGGGTGCGCGATGTGATCGCCGCCGCCGTGACTGCCGCGACCATGAGCGCGACGGCCATCAGCAGGAGCGAGATGCCCAGACCCTGGAGGATTCCGGGGCCCACCTCGTCCCCGGAGATCCACGACCGTCCCGCGTCACCGCGCGCCAGCCCGGCGAGCCACCGGCCGAGCAGTGTCAACGGGCCCGCGTCCAGACCCAGTTGCTCCCGAACGGCGGCGAGTACCTCAGGGCTCGGGGTGCGTTCGGCCGAGCGGGCCTTGAGGACGGTGAGCGCCGGGTCGGTGCGTGACAGCCACGGCAGCAGGCCGATGCAGCACAGGAGCGCGGCGGCGAGCAGGGCTCGCCAGAGTATCCGGCTCAGCGTCGCGTCCCCGTGCCGACGAGCGTGCGCTCGTACGGGTCGAAGATCACTCCCTGCACGGAGGTGCCGACGCCGGTGATGATCTGCTGGTGAACCAGAGGCACCACGGCGTCCGTGCCGAGGATCGCTGCCTCCGCGTCCATCGCCGCCTGCTGCCGCTTGGCGCTGTCGGACAGCGCCTCGGCCTCCGTGACGGCCTTGTCGACCTTCTTGTCGCAGAGCAGCGCGAGGTTGTAGGAGCCGTCGCAGGAGTAGTCGCTCGCGAGGATGGACACCGGGTCACCCGTGTCGAGGAGGCTGTTGCGGGCGCCGACGAACGCGTCGAACTTCCCTGACAGGGCGTCGCTTTCGAGCCGCGAGTACTCGCGCACCTCAAGCTTCACCTTGAACCCGGCCTTCTCCAGCTGCTGTTGGAGCACCTGGGCGACCTCGGGCAGTTCGGGCCGGTTGTTGTACGTGGCCACGGTCACCGAAGTGCCGTCCGCGTCGGCGGCCTTGGCACGCCCGGCGGGCTTGACGCGCTTGTCGGCGGCCCAGGTGACGGCGGGACCGAAGACGCCGACGCCGGGGTCGGCGTACCCCTCGTACACGTCCTTCGCGAACACGGAGGTGTCGACGGCCTCGCGGGCGGCGGACCGGAGCGCCGGGTCCTTGAAGGCGCCCTTGTCGGTGTTGAGGAGGAGGCTGGTGGTGCGGGTGGTGGCCGTCTCGTGGCGGGTGCCCTTCTCCAGCGCGGCCGCCTGGGAGACGGGGACCGCCTCGGCGATGTCGACCTGGCCGGTGCGCAGGGCGTTGGTGCGGGCCGTGCCGTCGGATATGAACCGGGCGTCGACGCCGGAGGCCTGGGCGCGGCCACCCCAGTAGTCGTCGTTCCGGTCGAGGGTGGCGGAGGTGGTGCCGGAGACCTTGGTGATCTCGAAGGGGCCGGTGGCGGTGCCGACGGGGTTGGGCTTGTTGCGCTCCTTGCCGTAGGCCTTGGGCGAGAGGACCGCCAGGCCCGGGCTGGACAGGCGCAGGGGCAGGGCGGGGTCGGCGTCCTCGGTGGTGACGCGCACCCGGTTGCCGTCCGCCTTGGCCGCCTTGAGGGCGACGCCGGAGAGCGCCGCTGTCACGGGCTTCGCCTCGGTCGCGTGGGTGAGGGCTGCGGCGACGGCGGCCGGGGTTACGGCCGTGCCGTCCTGGAAGGTGGCCTCGCGCAGGGTGAACAGCCAGGTCCGGTCGTTCTCGCGGGTCCACGACTCGGCGAGCGCGGGGGCCGCCGATCCGTTGGCGTCCAGCGCGGTGAGTCCCTCGGTGACACCGAGCCGGCTGAGGAGGGTGGCGTCGGCGCCGTACGGGGAGAGGTTCTCGGCGGGCGGGAAGGCGAGGGCGACGCGGAGGCGGGAGCCGTCCGCGGAGTCCTCTCCGGACGTGTCTCCGCCGGACGCGAAGCAGCTGGTCAGTACGGGCGTGAGTAGCAGGCCGGCCAGCAGCCGGCGCCGGGGGACGGAGCGCATGGTCCTCGTGGGGATGGGTGTCATGGGGAGGGTCGTCACAGCGAGCGCAGGAGCTCGGCCGGAAGGCCGTGGGGGGCGGCTTCGCGATGCGGCGCGGTGGACCGGAAGGAGGAGATCTCGAAGTGCACGACCTGCTGTCCGGACTCCTGCCGTTCGTCGCACACCACCTCGCCCATCGACCGCCAGAACGCCTCGGCGCCGGTCACGCCCGGGTCGGTGTGCAGATAGACGGAGCGGTAACCGCCGTCCGCCGCCGCGAAATCCAGCAGGGCGGCGACCAGTCGGCGGGCCAGGCCGCGCCGCCGGTGCTCGGGGCGTACGTAGACGCGCCGCAGTTGTGCGGTCTCACCCGACGGGTACCGCTCCGCCACCCGGCGGGGGTTGGGCGGATGGGCCGGCCCCCTGGAGTCGAGTGCGGCGGTGGCCACGACCTCTCCGTCCCGCCCGTCGGCGGCGACCAGCAGGGTGTGGCGCGCGGGAGCGACGTACGCGCCGTGGAGGTCGATGATGTCGCCGTGCCACCGGGGCACGTAGCCGGTGCCGAAGTCCCGGTAGACGGTGTCGAGCATCACCGCGCGGGCGGTGTCGAGGTCGTCGGGTGTCGCTTCCTTGATGGTGTAGTCCTGCACCTGCACATCATATGCATCAAGGGTTGCGCTTCATGATCGGGGGTGTGCGCCGTCTGATCGGGGGCGTGCGTCCTGTGCTCGGGGAGTGCGTGGCTCGTATGCGCTGTTGTGCTGCGTGTCCGTGCGCAGAACACGCGTGCCGTGACCGCTGTCGGGTACTTCGCAGCCATGCGTATCAGCGTGGTGGATGTGGGATCGAACACCGTCCGGCTCGTGGTGGCGGACGCCGAGGGAGGTGTCCCGCTGCCGGTGCACACGGCGAAGTGGCGGCTGAGACTCTCCGAGCACGTGGCGCACGGGGGCCGCATCCCCGACGAGTCCGTGCAGCGGCTGTGCGAGGCGGTCGCGGCGGCGGGCCGGACGGCCGAACGGTGGGGGGCGGCGGACCCGTTGGCGTTCGCCACAGCCGTGGTGAGCAGTGCGCCGAACCGTCCGGAGGTGCTGCGGGCCGTGCGGCAGGAGACCGGGATACGGCTGTGCACGCTGCCGGGCGAGGTGGAGGCGGAGCTCACGTTCCTCGGGGCGCGGCGGTGGATGGGGTGGCGG
>NZ_VJZC01000190.1 GCF_009377185.1 Streptomyces spongiae | reverse complement strand
GCGTGTGGGTGATGGTGCCGGGAGTGGCCGTGGTCGTGCTCGGGGGCATGCCCATGTGGGTGCCCGTTCCCGTGCTCGTGGTGGCGGTCGCTCACGTCGTTCCCCTTCCGGTGCGCGGGAGGTGCGGTACGCGGGAGTGGACGTGCTCGCGCCCACAGGGCCATTATGTGCGTATGAGCGCACGCATGCACCTGTCATCTGCGCATGATGCGCAGCCGCACACCGGGAGCGGGCCGGGCGGTCACCCGAGCGCGCCCGGGGAGGAGCAGTTCGCGCTGGCCGCCGAACTCCTCGGGCTGCTCGGCGACCGTACGCGGCTGGCCCTCCTGCACGCGCTGACCGGAGGGGAGGCCGACGTCACCACGCTCACGGAGGCGTGTGGCGCGGCGCGCCCGGCGGTGAGCCAGCATCTGGCGCGGCTCCGGCTCGCGGGACTCGTGGGCACCCGGAAGGAGGGGCGGCGGGTGATCTACTCCCTGCGTGACGGCCATCTGCGCCGCGTGGTGGACGAGGCCCTGAGCCTGGCCGACCACCGGCTCACGGAGCGGCCCGAGCACGACTGAGCGCCGGGCGGGTACATGGCGGGTACGTGGCGGGTACGCGGAACGGCTCCGGGCGGAGGCCGTGTGCCTCCGCCCGGAGCCGTGGGTGGCTTTCGCAGCCGTGGGTGGCGTGCGCAGCCGTGTGTTGCGCGCGTCGCCCGGAATCAGGCGGCAGCCGAGCCCGCGGAGGCGGTGAGCTGCTCCAGGACCTGGGTCAGACCGGTGACGACCTCGGTGTCGTCGGCCGGGTGGGTCTCGGCGAAGCGGACCACGGAGCCGGGGATGGAGAGCTTGGCGTCCTCCAGGACCGTGGCGCCGGCGATGCCGACGGACTTGCGGGTCTCGTCCTGGGCCCACACACCGCCGAACTGGCCGAACGCCGTGCCGACCACGGCGGCCGGCTTGCCGGACAGCGCGCCGGCGCCGTACGGGCGGGACAGCCAGTCGATGGCGTTCTTCAGGACGGCCGGGATCGTGCCGTTGTACTCGGGGGAGAAGAACAGGAAGCCGTCGGTCTGTCCGGCGGCCTCGCGCAGGCGGATCGCGGCGGCGGGGACGCTGCCCTCGACGTCGATGTCCTCGTTGTAGAACGGCACTTCGGCGAGACCCTCGAACAGCTCGATCTCGACGCCCTCGGGGGCGTGCTTGACGGCGGCCTCGGCGAGCTGACGGTTGTGCGAACCGGCACGGAGGCTGCCGACGAGCGCGAGGATGCGAACGGACATGAGCTGACTCCTAGCAAAAAACGATGGCGATCTGAGCGGACCGGGGTGGTCAAGCGGACCGAGGTTGTTAAACGGACCGGGGTCCGTTGAAATTTGTAGCACCTATCCGGACCGCGGTCCACTTGTCTGTGGTGAGCGTTACTCTCTTTTCATGACCGAGCCGCTGCCGCCCCTCCCCGTGTCCCAGGAGCACGACCCCTTCGACGGGCTGATGGATTTCGTCCTGACGCCCACTGACCAGCCACGACTGCGGGCCGACGCGGCGCGTAACCGCACCAGGCTGCTGGAGGTGGCCGCCCGCCTCGCGGGGGAGTGCGGGGCCGCCAACCTGACGATGGAAGCCGTCGCCACCGCCGCCGAGGTCGGCAAGGGCACCGTCTTCCGGCGGTTCGGCGACCGCACCGGGCTGCTTCTGGCGCTCCTCGACCATCACGAGCGGGAGCTGCAGAGCGCGTTCCTCACCGGACCGCCCCCGCTCGGTCCGGGCGCGCCGCCCGTCGAGCGACTGAGGGCCTTCGGCGCGGCGGTGATCCGGCATGAGTACGCCCACCGCGACCTGTACCTGGCGGCCCGCGCGGATGTCTCCCGCCGTCACACCGGCGGGGCGGCCCTCCTCCGGCTGAGCCACATCTGCATGCTCCTGCGCCAGTCGGGGGCGAAGGGCGACATCGAGCTCCTGGCGCAGACCCTTCTGGGATACCTGGACATCACCCTTGTCGATCACCTCATCGAGCGTCGCAGGATGACGCTCGAGCGGCTGGAGGCCGGGTGGAGCGATCTCGTCGGGCGTCTCGTGACGGTGGAGTGACCGTGAACGTTCGGCCGACGGGGGCGCGCGCGAAGCGACCGCTTGGTAACTTGTGTACGTACCGCACGCAGGACCGGACGACGCACCGTACGCCGGGCGAGGGGGGAGTCGGGTACATGGCCGAGCAGGGAGACCGTCCCAGGGGCGACGCGACCGGGTTCTTCTCCTCCGTGGACGACGTCCTCGAGCGGCTGGCGGAGGCCGGGTACCTCGCCTCGACCGCGGTCGCCACCACTGTGTTCCTGGCCGACCGGCTCGGCAAACCCCTGCTGGTGGAGGGCCCGGCCGGCGTCGGCAAGACCGAGCTGGCCAAGGCCGTGGCCCGCGTCGGCGGCGCCCGGCTGGTCCGGCTCCAGTGCTACGAGGGCATCGACGAGTCCCGCGCCCTGTACGAGTGGAACCACGCCAAGCAGCTCCTGCGCATCACCGCCGGCCGCGACGAGACCTGGGACGAGACCCGCACCGACATCTTCAGCGACGAGTTCCTGCTCACCCGCCCCCTGCTCACCGCCATCCGCGGCGACGAACCGACCGTGCTGCTCATCGACGAGACCGACAAGGCGGACGTCGAGGTGGAGGGCCTCCTCCTGGAGGTGCTGAGCGACTTCCAGGTCACCGTCCCCGAGCTGGGCACGATCACCGCCACGCAGCGCCCCTTCACGGTCCTCACCTCGAACGCGACCCGCGAACTGTCCGAGGCACTGCGCCGCCGCTGTCTCTTCCTCCATCTCGACTTCCCCGACGCGGAGTTGGAGCAGCGGATCGTACGGCTGAAGGTGCCCGGCCTGGACGCCGTGCTCGCCGACTCGCTCGTCCGTGTGATCGGCGCCCTGCGCGCGATGGACCTGCGCAAGGCGCCCTCGGTGGCCGAGACGATCGACTGGGCGCGCACCCTGCTGGCGCTCGGCGCGGACACCCTCGACGAGTCGGTCGTCCGGACGAGCCTGGGCGTCGTCCTCAAACACCAGGACGACATCGCCAAGGCCGCCCAGGGGCTGACCCTGGTATGAGCACGCAGGGCGCCCCGGCGAGCACCGTGCTGCCCGAGCGGCTCACCGCCTTCGTACGGGCGCTGCGCGGCCACGGGATACGGGTCGGTCCGGCCGAGACCGTGGACGCGGCGGCCGTCCTGGAGGTGCTGGGCCTGGCCGACCGGGAGCGGATCCGCGAGGGCCTGGCGGCCGCGCTGCTGCGGGCCGACCGGCAGCGCGCCGTGTTCGACGCGACCTTCGACCTGTACTTCCCGCTCGGCATGGGCGAGTTGGCGGCCACCCGCGCCGCGCCCGCCGCGGACGTGACCGAGCTGCGCGACCGCCTCGCCGAGGCCCTGGCCGCGAACGACGCGACGGCCCTGACCCAGCTCGCGGGCGAGGCCGTGGACATGCTCGGTGCCTACGGCTCGGCCGGCTCGGGCACCGGCGGCTGGTCCGCCCACCAGACACTCGACCGGCTCCGCCCCCAGACACTGCTCGCCCGCATCCTCGCCGCCGGCCGCGGGGGAGGCACCGGAGGCGGTGGTGGGGCGGGCCCGGGCGACTTCACCGAACGGCTCGAAGCGGACGAGATCCGGCGCCGCATCGAGGACTACCGCGGCCGGGTCGGCGGCGAGGCGAGGCGGCGGGTCGCCGAGCGCCGGGGCACCGACGAGATCGCCCGGCGGGCCATCGCCCCGAGCGCCGACCAGATCGACTTCCTCGTCGCGAACCGCGAGCAGCTCGCCGAACTGCGCCGCACCCTCCAGCCGCTGGCCCGCAAACTCGCCACCCGGCTCGCCGCCCGCCGGCGCAGGGCGGCCCGCGGCCAGATCGACATACGCCGTACGCTGCGCCGCTCCCTGTCCACCGGGGGAGTGCCCCTGCGCCCGGCGTACCGCAGACACCGGCCCGCCCGCCCGGAGATCGTGCTCCTGTGTGACGTGTCCGGCTCGGTCGCCGGGTTCGCGAACTTCACGATGCTGCTGGTCCAAGCCATGCGCGACCAGTTCAGCCGGGTCCGTGTGTACGCGTTCGTCAACCGCGTCGACGAGGTCACCCACCTCATCACCACGGGCGCCGCCGACCCGGCCGCACTGGGCCAGAGGATCGCCACCGAGGCCGCCGTGTCCGGCTGGCACGGCAGCAGCGACTACGGCTCCGCGCTGGGCGAGTTCGCCGAGTGCCACCTCGACGCGGTGGGCCCGCGCACCTCCGTACTCGTCCTGGGCGACGCCCGCACCAACGGTTTCGACCCGAACGTGCCGGCCCTCCGGCGCATCGCCGCCCGCGCCCGCCGCGTCCACTGGCTCAACCCCGAGGGGCCCGCCTACTGGTCGACCGGCGACTCGGCGGCCCACGACTACGCCGAGGTCGTCGACATGCACGCGTGCCGCAACGCCCGTCGTCTCGGGGAGCTGGTGACCCGCTTGCTGCCGGTCTGACGGAGGGCGAAGTGGGCCCTGGTGGTCAGTACGCCTCCGGCGTGCGGTGCGGGCCCGTCAGATCGCACTCGACGTCCACCACGCCCTCGACGGCGCGGACCATACGGGCCGCCACCGGGATCAGTGCCGCGTCCCTGACACGGCCGGTGACCTTGACGACGCCGTCGTGGACGGCCACGTGGACCGGCGACAACGGTGCCGGGAACAGATACGAGACCACCTCGTGCCGCACCTCCTCGGCGATGTCCTCGTCGTCCCGGAGGAACACCTTGAGCAGGTCCGCACGGCTGACGATGCCCTCCAACAGGCCGTGGTCGTCGACGACGGGGAGCCGTTTGACCCTGGCGTGCGCCATGGTGCGGGCCGCCGCGGCGAGCGTGGTGTCCGCGTGCACGGTGACAGCCGGGCTCGTCATCAGTTCCCCGGCCGTGACCGCCCGGGCCTTGGCCAGGTCCGCCAGCCGGCCGAACCGGACGGGCCGGTCCGGTTCACTGGCGCGGAACTCCTCCTTCGGCAGCAGGTCCGCCTCGGAGACGACTCCGACGACGCGGCCCTCGCCCTCCAGGACGGGCAGCGCGCTGACCCTCCACTGCTCCAGCAGCCGGACGATCTCCTTGAAGCCCGCCCCACGGCCGACGGCCGCGACCGTGTGGGTCATCACGTCGCTCACGATGCGGGGGGTGCTGTGCACGGTGACTCCAAGTCCGCGTCGAGGCGGTGGCAGCTGACCGGGTCAGCGACCACCGCTGCCGTACGGGGCGTACAGGTCCAGCAGCCGGGTCCGCGCCGACCGCAGCCGGTGGGCGAGGATGCCACCGATCCACTCGGCGACGGCCAGCCCGAACGCGGGATCCTCCTGGCACAGGGCGCGCACGGTCACGGCGTCGAACTCGTACGCCCGGACCGGGCTCGTCGTCTCGGCGCCCAGGTGCCAGGTGTGCGGGGCGAACAACCAGGACCAGCCGACCAGGTCGTTGAAGCCCAGGGTCTCGATCACCGCCGCGCGACGGCCCGGCACCCGCATGTCGAGGTCGACCGTGCCGGTGCGGAGCACCCAGAACCGGTCCGCGCGGCCCTCCTCCTCGAAGAGCCGGGTGCCCTGGGGGATGGCCACCTGGTGGGCCATGGCGATCAGGCGTTGGCGGTGCTCGGCGGGGAGCGCGCGGAACATGGGGGTGGCGGGGGGAGCGTTCATGGCGGTGCCTCCACAGGGGTGTACGGACCTGCCACCTCCAGCGTCGCTCCGAGTCCCTTTACTCGCCATGGGCCGTCCGCCTTCAACGGGAAAATGCGGGTCGTTCCCCGGCTGCGGGTACTCGATCCGCACGGGTGCCGAACCGAACCCTCCGGCCAGGGAGGTGCGCACGATGTCACGCACTGTCACCGTCGGGCTCGACGGTTCGCCCGAGAGCATGGCCGCCGCCGAGTGGGCGGCACGTGAGGCCGGTCTCCGAGGGCTGCCGTTGCGGCTCGTCAACGTCTGGGAACCGGTCCCGGAACCCATGGGGCAGGCCCCGCTGCTGGGCGCGGACATCGAGCACGAGTGGAGGGAACCGGCTCCCCGCAGGGCGGCGGAGGGCATCCGGCTGCGCCACCCGGCTGTCGAGGTGATCGTCGGACAGCTCTCCGGCGCGGCCGCCGAGGTGCTCACCGAGGAGACGAAGGACGCCGAGCTGCTGGTCATCGGGTCCCGCGGCCTGAGCGGCATCGGCGGCTTCCTGGTCGGTTCCGTCGGCCAGTCCGTCGTCGCGCACGCGACGGTGCCCGTGGTGCTCGTACGGGCCGAGGAGCAGGCCGCCGACGAGCACCTGAGGGACCAGGCGGGCATCCCGTCCGCCGCGACCCCGTACCGGCCGGTGGTCCTCGGCCTCGACACCGACAGGCCGAACGACACCCTGATCGGGTTCGCCTTCGACGCCGCGGCCCGGCGCGACACGGCCCTGAGAGTCGTCCACTGCTGGAAGCCGCCGCCCCACTTCGCGCACGGCATCCCCGAGCACCGGGAGCTGGAGGCCGAGCTGGGCCGGTGGGACGGCGCCGTGCTGGCCGAGGTGCTGCGCCCCTGGAAGCAGAAGATCCCCGCCGTCGAGGTCGTCGAGGAGGCCCGCCCCGGCAAGGCGGCTCACCATCTCGTGGACGCGTCCCAGGAGGCGTCCCTCGTGGTCGTGGGCCGCCGCTTCCGCCGAGCCCCGTTCGGAGCCCACATCGGGCCCGTCACCCACGCCGTCCTGCACCACGCCACCGTCCCCGTCGCCGTCGTCGCACACGTCTGACCCGTGCCCGGTCAGCCGCGCCAGCTGTACCGCCGCTCCGGCCGCCCGGCCGCCCCGTAGCGCAGGGACACGTCGGCGTTGCCGGAGGAGTGGAAGTACTCCAGGTAGCGGCGGGCGCTGACGCGGGAGATGCCCGTGGCGGTCGCGCACTCGGTGGCCGAGAGGGTGCCGTCGGTGGCGCGGAGGGCGCGTTCGACGATGTCGGCCGTCTCGACGCTGAGGCCCTTGGGCAGGGTGTTGCCGGGGCTCTGCGCGGACGCTCCGGCCAGGACGCGGTCCACGTCGGCCTGGCCCCGGACGACGGTGGTGAGCAGCCGGCCGCGCTGGGCGGCGTACCGTTCGAGGCGGACGCGCAGGTCCTCGTACTCGAAGGGCTTGAGGAGGTAGTCCACCACGCCGTGCCGGACGGCGCCGCGCACCGCGTCGGCCTCGCGGGCGGCGCTGATGACCATGACGTCGCAGTCGTGCCCGGCCGTGCGCAGCCGGGGGATGACGTCCAGGCCGAAGATGTCCGGGAGATAGAGGTCGAGCAGGACCAGGTCGGGGCGGAGGTCGTCGACCGCGGCGATCGCCTGCTCACCGGTGCCGGCCGTGCCGACCACACGGAACGGCTCGACGCGTTCGACGAAGGTGCGGTGGACCCGGGTCACCATGAAGTCGTCGTCGACGACGAGAACGTCGATGGCGTCGCTCGTCACGTTCATGCCAGTGATGCCGTTCGCGCTGTTCATGTGGTTCGTGCCGTTCGTCGGAGTCGTCGCGGGCAGCGGGCTCATCGGGGCGCTCCTTCCGCCACCGCGCCGGCGGGGTGGCTCACGGACATGCGGGCGGTGAACATGGCGCCGTCGGGCGTGTTGGCCACGGCGATCTCCCCGCCCCGGCGCTCGCAGACGAGCCGGGTGAGGGCGAGGCCGATACCGCGCTCGCCCTCCTCGGCGGCCTTGGTGGTGAAACCGTGGACGAAGACCTCGTGGGCGAGTTCGGGCGCGATGCCCGGGCCGGAGTCGCGTACGACGATCTCCACACTGGCGGCGTCCTGCCGCAGCTCGACCTCCACCCAGGCGATTTCCCCGTCGGCCCGCTCGCCCGCGGTGGCCGCGTCGACGGCGTTGTCGACGAGGTTGCCGACCACGGTCGCCACGTCGGCGGCGTCCTGAGGTGTCAGCCGGTCGAGGGCGGTGTCGTCGGAGATGCGCAGAGTGACCTTCCGCTCGGCCGCGAGGGACGTCTTCGCCATCAGCAGGGCGGCGACCGTGGTGTCCCGCACCCGGCGGGTCAGCGTCATGTCGAGCGACTGACGGCGCTGGTTCAGCGCGCGGATGTAGCGCACCACCTCGTCCTGCTCACCGATCTCGATCAGCCCGGAGATGGTGTGCAACTGGTTGGCGAACTCGTGGGCCTGGGCGCGCAGCAGCTCGGAGGAGCTGCGGAAGGAGCCGATCTCCCGTTCCAGCCGGGCCAGTTCGGTTCGGTCCCGCAGGGTGGTGACCGAGCCGAGCGGGCGGCCGTCCTTGGTGACGGTCATCCGGTTCATCACGAGCACCCGCCCGTGCCGGATGACGACCGCGTCCCGCGGAGCCGTCGTCGCTTCGTCCGCCTTCTTCTCGTCCGCTTTCTTCTCGTTCGCCTTCTCGTCGTTCGCCTTCTCGCGGGCGCCGGTCAGGACGTCCCGCAGGCGGCCCTCGATGCCCAGGTCGGACAGGCTCTTGCCCACGCAGTCCTCAGGCAGCTCCAGCAGGCGCCGCCCCATGTCGTTCACGAGGGTGAGCCGGTGCTGCGGGTCCAGAGCGATCACGCCCTCCGCGATGCCGTACAGCATCGCCTCCCGGTGCTCGGCCAGACCGGCGATCTCGCGCGGCTCCAGCCCCAGCGTCTGCCGCTTGACGCGCCGGGACAGCAGCCAGGACCCGGCCAGGCCCAGACCGCTGGCGATGCCGAGGTAGGCCAGCAGGTACGAGGACGCCCCGCTGAGCCGCTGCCACACCGTCGGGGACGCCTCGCCGATCATGACCGTGCCCAGGTTCTGCCCGAGGTTGTCCTCCATCGCCCCGAGCACCGGTACCTGCGCGACCAGCTCGTGGCTGTCGTCCCAGGTCAGCGAGCCGGACCAGCCGCGCCCCGAGGCCACTCCCTCCCCCAGTGGAAGCCGGTCGCCGACCACCGTGGGATTCGTCGAGCTGACGACACGGCCGTCCGCGACGGCCACGGTGACCGATGTGACGCCGGACTGCACCCGCGTGGACTGCACCAGCGCGGCCAGCGCCTCCCGCGGCCCCGGCTGCCCGAGCTGGCTCCGCACCAGGGGATTGGCGGCCAACTGCTCGGCCAGCGCGGCGACCCGGCGGCCCTCGACCCGGTTGAAGGTGGCCTCCGACTGCGCGAGCGAGACAGCGGCGACGGCCAGCAGCACCATCACGACGATGGCGAGCTGGAGCACCAGCATCTGGCCCGCGAGGGTATGGCGACGGAACGTGGCGACCACAGTTGACTCAAACTCCACCACTGACACGACCCGGGCGGCTCGTCTCCCGAGTCGCCCCATCATGGCCCTCGCCTGCGGCGGAGGAAAGAGACCTGCGGGGACTGTTCCGGCACGCACCCTCCCGGTAGCCTGCCCGCCCCGCCGCCGCACGGAGTGACCGCAAAGACCACAACCACCGTTGGTTCCGCAAGAGAGACAGGCCGCCGACGTGCGGGCATGCTGTGACGCACATCACCCTCCCCCCACGGGGTTCCCCACACCCGCGACGACTTTTCAGACAGGTGGTGGCATTCGTGCGCCTGCGCGCCCCCCTCGCCCTGGCCGGGGCCGCCGTGCTCGTGCTCGTGGGTCCGCCGCTGCTGACCACCGGCAGCGGCAACGAGACCGGCACGCAGATCCCCGGCCTGCGCTTCATGGTCCCCAACACGCCCGGAGGCGGCTACGACATCACGGCCCGTACGGCCGCGAAGAACGCCGAGGACGCCGAGCTCACCCACAACATCGAGGTGTTCAACCTGCCCGGCGCCGGCGGCACCGTCGGCCTGACCCGGCTGGTCAGCGAGCACGGCAACGGCAAGCTCGCCATGTCCATGGGCCTCGGCGTCGTCGGCGCCGTCCGCTCCAACGACGCGCCGAAGACCCTCGCCGACACCACCCCGATCGCCCGGCTCACCGAGGAGCAGGACGTCGTCGTGGTCGCCAAGGACTCCCCGTACAAGACGATCGACGACCTCATCGGCGCCTGGAAGGAGAACCCCGGCAAGCTCCCGGTGGGCGGCGGTTCCTCACCCGGCGGACCCGACCACCTCGCGCCGATGCTGATGGCGCGGGCCGCCGGGATCGCGCCCAAGGACGTCAACTACGTCCCCTTCGACGGCGGCGGCGAACTCCTCGCCTCGATCCTCGGCAACAAGGTCGCCTTCGGTGTCTCCGGCGTGGGCGAGTACCTCGACCAGATCAAGGCGGGCGAGCTGCGCCTCCTCGCGGTCACCGGCCCCGAGCGCGTCGACGGCCTCGACGCGCCCACGCTCAAAGAGGCGGGCTACGACGTGAACTTCACCAACTGGCGCGGCATCGTCGCCCCACCCGGCCTCTCCGACAGCGAGCGGGACAAGCTCACCCGGCTCATCGAGAAACTCCACGACTCGCCCGAATGGCAGAAGTCCATGAAGCAGAACGGCTGGGACGACGCGTTCCTCACCGGCGACAAGTTCGGCGACTTCCTGGTCGCCCAGGACAAGCGCGTGGTGTCGGTGCTGAAGGAGCTGGGACTGTGACGACGGAAACGACCGACACCTCCCCGGCGCCCACGACCCAGCGCCGCTCCTGGCTGCGCGACCACTCCGAACTCGGCGTCTGCGCCATGCTGCTGGTCCTCGGCGTGCTCGTCCTCACCGACGCGCTCACCATGGACGTCGAGATCGCCCAGCGCGGACCGGTCGGCCCGAAGACCGTGCCCCTCGTGGTCGGCGTCGGGCTCCTGGTCATCGCCGCCCTGCTCGCCGTGGACGTGCTGCGCGGCGGCCGCGGCCAGGCCGAGACCGGCGAGGACATCGACCTGTCCGAACCCGCCGACTGGCGCACCGTCGCCCTGCTCGCCGGCGTCTTCCTCGGCGCGGCCGTCCTCATCGACCCCCTCGGCTTCCCCGTAGCGGGCGCGCTCCTTTTCTGGGGCGCGGCGTTCGCCCTGGGCAGCCGCCGCTTCGACCGTGACCCACTCATCGCGGCGGTCCTCTCCCTGGCGACCTACGCCATCTTCAACAACCTGCTCGGAGTGCCGCTGCCCGGCGGTCCCCTGATGGGAGTGCTGTGACATGGACGCCCTCAACTCCCTCATGGACGGCTTCGGTACGGCCCTCACCCCCGTCAACGTGTTGTGGGCGGCCCTCGGCGTGCTGCTCGGCACGGCGATCGGCGTCCTGCCGGGCATCGGCCCCGCGATGGCGGTCGCGCTGCTGCTGCCGGTGACCTACGGGCTGAACCCGGTCGCCGCGTTCATCATGTTCGCGGGCATCTACTACGGCGCGATGTTCGGCGGTTCGACCACCTCCATCCTCCTCAACACCCCCGGCGAGAGCGCTGCCGTGGTCGCGGCCATGGAGGGCAACCCGATGGCCAAGTCCGGGCGCGGCGCACAGGCGCTCGCGGCCGCCGCCATCGGCCACTTCGCGGGCGGCATGGTCGGCACGATCCTGCTGGTCGCGCTCGCGCCCACGGTCGCCGACCTGGCCGTGGACATCGGCGCGCCCGACTACTTCGCCATCATGGTGCTGGCGTTCATCGCCGTGACGTCCGTGCTCGGCTCGTCCCGCATCCGAGGACTGGCCTCCCTGCTCATCGGCCTGACGATCGGTCTGGTGGGCCTGGACCAGATGACCGGCCAGCAGCGCCTCACCTTCGGCTCGCTCCAACTCGCCGACGGCATCGACGTGGTGATCGTCGCGGTCGGTCTGTTCGCGATCGGCGAAGCCCTGTGGGTGGCCGCCCACCTGCGGCGCACCACGGGCGAGCCGATCCCGGTGGGCCGCCCCTGGCTCGGCCGCGGCGATGTGAAGCGGACCTGGAAGTCATGGGTGCGCGGCCCGTTCATCGGCTTCCCGTTCGGCGCGATCCCGGCGGGCGGCGCGGAGATCCCCACCTTCCTCTCCTACGTCACCGAGAAGCGCCTGTCGAAGCACAAGGACGAGTGGGGCAAGGGCGCGATCGAGGGCGTGGCGGGACCGGAGTCGGCGGCGTCGGCCTCGGCGGCGGGCACCCTGGTCTCCATGCTGACCCTCGGGCTGCCCACCACGGCCGTCGCGGCCGTCATGCTGGCCGCCTTCCAGCAGTACGGCATCCAGCCGGGCCCGCTCCTCTTCGAACGTGAACCCGACCTGGTCTGGGGCCTGATCGCCTCGCTCTTCGTCGGCATGGTGCTGCTGCTCGCGCTCAACCTGCCGCTGGCCCCGCTGTGGGCGAAGCTGCTGCGCATCCCGCGGCCGTACCTCTACGCCGGGATCCTGTTCTTCGCGGCGGTCGGCGCGTACGCGGTCGGCGGCGAGGTGATCGACCTGGTGATCCTGCTGATCATCGGCCTGATCGGCTTCGGTATGCGGCGCTACGGGCTGCCGGTCCTGCCCGCCGTCATCGGAGTGATCCTCGGGCCCAACGCCGAGCAGCAGCTGCGGCGCGCCCTGCAGATCAGCGACGGCAGCGTCACCGGACTGGTCAACACACCCTTCGCGGTGACGGTGTACGCGGTGATCGTGCTGCTGCTGGCCTGGCCGCTGCTGAGGAAGCTGGTGACCCGCGGCCGCGTGGCGAGTTCCTGAGGCAGAGCCCGTCGGGGCAGAGCCCATCGCAATTGAGTCCGCCCCTCACCCGCCGTCGCGGTGCGCGGCCCGGAAGTCACCCGGCGTCGTGCCCGCGAGGCGGGTGAAGAACTTGCTGAAGTTGGTGGGTTCCTTGAAGCCCAGCCTGCGGCCGATGACAGCGACGTGCTCGTCGGTGTGGGCGAGCAGGCGCTGCGCCTCCAGGGCCACACGGGTGTCGATGACGTGCTTCGCGGACTCCCCGGTGGCCGCGAGGCACGCCCTGGTCAGGGTCTTGACGGTGTAGCCGAGCCGGCGCGCGTAGTCCTCGGCACGGCGCGTGCTGGCGTAGCTGCGCTCCAGCTCGGCGATGAGGCGGGCGTACACCTCGCTGCCACCCGCACCGGACTCCGCGCCCGGCTCCGGCAGCCGGTCGATCTGCAACAGCACTGCCGCCAGCACGAACCGCAGGATCTCGGCGGAGACCGTGCCGTCCGGGTGGGAGTACTCGGCGGTCAACTGGGCCAGCAACGAGGAGATCACGGCGTACTCGCGACCGGCGCCCAACTGTCGGCAGGTGGGCCCGTGCCAACTGGTGAGCAGACGGTCGGCGCCCGTGAAGCGGGGCGGGAAGGCAGGGGTGAACACCAGGTGCGTGCCGTTCACCGCGTCGGCGGGGCCGAAGCGCTGCACCTGGCCCGGCCGCACCCACAGCAGCGTGCCGGGCCGGCAGGGGTGGGTCACGAAGTCCACGGTGTGCTCACCACTGCCCTCGGTGATGAGGATCAGCGCGTGGGACTCGACCCGGTGGAAGCGTTCCAGTCGGCCCTCGTCCATCCGGCGGCGCAGCGCGGCCAGTTCCCCTATCTCGAAGCCGGTGACGGGCGCCTCCGGCGGGTCGAAGCCGAACCCGGGGATCGGCCCGTCGTGTCTCCAGCCGGCGTCGGCAGGGTCCCGCACGATCTCCATGGGCACCTCGATGATGTCCGCGTTGACCGTCACAGGCTACGCCGACGAGATCGTGGGCCATGCCCAGGGTCTTGGGCGCGGAACGGCTCAACTCCCGTACGCGGCCATCGAACCAGGCGAAGCGGGTCCTCAGCCCAGGCGCGGGATCTCGATCGCGGGGCAGCGATCCATGACCATGTCGAGACCGGCGGCGCGGGCGCGCTCGTACGCGGCTTCGTCGACGACACCGAGCTGGTACCAGACGGCCTTGGCGCCGATCCGGACGGCCTCGTCGGCGACCGGACCGGCGAGATCGCTGTTGACGAAGACGTCGACCACGTCGACGGGGAAGGGGATGTCGGAGAGGGAGGCGTAGCCCTGCTCGCCGTGGACCGTCTCCGCCTTGGGGTGGACGGGCACGACGCGCTTGCCGAAGCGCTGGAGGACACCCGCGACGCCGTACGCGGCGCGGTGCTGGTTGGTGGACAGGCCGACGACGGCCCAGGTGTCACCGAGCTCCGTCAGGATCTTGCGGATCGTGGCCGGGTCGCCGTACATGTCCTGTCTCCGCTCTCGAATCGCGAAAGGCCCTCGACGGCGGCAACAGCGCGGGATGCCCTGCGATTCCCGGAAAACCGGCGTGATCGCCGGCCCGCCCGCGAGCGCCGACCGGGTGCCTCCGGGCGCTCCAGGTGCCCTCGGGCGCCCTTCCGGCCTACGCTCACCCCGTGCTGTGCATCACCGACGCCCGCACCGGCGCACCCACCGAGGTCCGCCGGACCCTCACCCGCGTCCAGGCACACGTGACCGGGGCCGACACCTCGTCCCTGCGCGTGCTGCTGGTCGCCGACGTGCTCGCCCGAGCCCTGGAACTGGGCCGGGTCCCCGCCCTCACGATCGCCGACCCACCCGCTGACCTGCGGGAGCGAGCAGACGCCCTCGGTATCCGCCCGGCCGAGACCACCGCCCCGGTCACCGGCCGTGCCCTGCACGTGGCCGGACCGGACACCCCCGCGCCGGAGGACGGCATCCACGTCCGGGTCGCCCCGGCTGCGGGCACGGCGGACGCCTCCGTCCTGCGGCTCGCCCTGCTGGCCGTTCCCCGCACCGAGCCCGCCGATCCCGGCGCGAGTGCCGAGGAGGCCCGTACGACCCTCACGCGCTGGCGCAAGGCCGTCGCCACCTGGGCCACCCGCCCGTCGCGCCCCGTCCCCGACGCCGTACACCAGGACCTGCGCACCGCGTGGGAGGACGACCTGGACGTACCCGCCGTCCTCGACGTCCTGCGTCGCGTGGAGCACGCCGAGGACCTGTCCGACGGCGCCCGCTTCGAGACGTACGCCTACGCCGACCGTCTCCTCGGCCTCGACCTCACCCGCGACATCGGAGCCGCACCATGACTGACACGACCGGCCCGGGCCCGCACACCGGAGCGGGCACGCCGCGCAGGCTCGTCGTCCTGCGGCACGCCAAGTCCGCCTGGCCCGCCGGTGTCCCCGACCACGACCGCCCCCTCGGACCGCGTGGCCTCCGCGACGCCCCCGCCGCCGGACGCGCCCTCGCCGCGGCCGACCGCCTGCCCGACCTGGCCCTGTGCTCCACGGCCCGGCGCGCCCGCGAAACCTGGGACCTCGCGGCCGCCGAGTGGAGCGCCCCGCCACCCGTACGCCACGACCCCCGGCTGTACGCGGCCGACGTGCCGGACTTGCTGGACGTCGTGCGCGAAGCACCCGACGAGGCGGCGACGCTGCTGCTCGTCGGGCACAACCCGGGCCTGGAGGAACTCGTCCTGGACCTGGCAGGGGACGACCTCGACGACGCCCTGGACGCCGTCCGCACGAAGTTCCCGACCTCCGCGATCGCCGTCCTCGAGTGGTACGGCCACTCCTGGAAGGACCTCGCCCGCGGCACGGCGACGCTGACGGCGATGACCGTACCGAGGGGAGGCAAGGCGCCCTGACGGGTGCGCATAGGCTGGCCGGATGCAGGACGAGTACCGCACCGTCGCCCGCGCGGGCGTGCACGAGACCGAGGTCAACCGCTCCCGCTTCCTGTGCGCGCTCGGCCCGGCCGCCACCGAACAGGAGGCCCAGGACTTCGTCGCAGGCGTCCGCAAGGAGCACGCCGACGCCAGCCACAACTGCTACGCGTACGTCATCGGCGCCGACGCGGCCGTCCAGAAGGCGAGCGACGACGGCGAACCCGGCGGCACCGCGGGCGTCCCCATGCTCCAGATGCTGCTGCGGCGGGACACGCGGTACATCGTCGCCGTCGTCACCCGCTATTACGGCGGGGTCAAGCTGGGCGCGGGCGGGCTGATCAGGGCGTACGGGGGCGCGGTGGGCGAAGCCCTGGACACCCTCGGGACCATCACCCGCAGGCGCTTCCGCCTGGCGACCGTGACCGTGGACCACCAGCGCGCGGGCAAGGTGCAGAACGACCTGCGGGCGACCGGGCGCGAGGTCCGGGACGTGCGCTACGGCGAGGCGGTCACCATCGAGATCGGCCTCCCGGACGCCGACGTCGAGTCCTTCCGCGCGTGGCTCGCCGACGCGACGGCGGGCACGGCGGGATTCGAGCTCGGGGGAGAGGCGTACGGGGACGTGGGCTCACTACGGTGAAGGGGCCGGTGTGGCCCCGTCCGGCGTCGACACGTCATCCACACCCTGACGCACCTCCGACGTTAAGCTGATGGTCCGAACGTGCG
>NZ_VJZC01000189.1 GCF_009377185.1 Streptomyces spongiae | reverse complement strand
GCCCGGCGACACCCCCGTACACCCGCCCCGTCCCGAACGCCCCGACGAGCACGGCGCCGGCTGCGGCCCCGAGCCATCCGAGGCCGACGTCCGTCCGGCCGGCCAGGAACCCGTCGTCGAGGGCGCGGGCCAGGGCGTACCCCAGGAGAAAGGTCTGCGCCGTCTCCAGCACCGACCACAGGACGAGGCGGACGACGACCCGCCACCGCTGCCGCAGGAACCGCAGCCCTCGTCGGTACACGCCGGTCCTCCGCATCAGCCCCCTCCACTGCCCGACCGTGCTCGGACACCACTGTCGGGGCGCGCCCCGAACACCTCCCGGTAGCCCGCCAGTTGCCGCAGCTCCGTGTGCGGCCCCACCGCCCGCACCTTCCCTTCGTCCAGCCACACCACCGTGTCCGCGCGGGACGCCGTCGAGGCACGGTGGGCGACGAGCAGACGGGTGCGGCCCTCGTCGGGGCGGAGGAGGGCTTCGGTGATGTGGTGCTCGGTGATCGTGTCGAGGCTGGAGAGGGCGTCGTCGAGGACGATGACACGGCTGTCGCGGGCGAACGCCCGGGCCAGGCCCAGCCGTTGGGCCTCCCCGCCCGACAGCGGGGCATCGGCGACGGGCGTGGCGTAACCGTCAGGGAGACGGCGGACGAAGGAGTCGGCGCGTGCGGCCAGGGCGGCCTCCCGGACGCGGGCCCGGGCCGGGCGGGGCACACCGAAGGCGATGGTGTCCTCGACGGACTCGCCGAGCAGCGCGGGGCGTTCGAAGGCATAGGCGATCGCGCCGCGCAGTTCGCCGCGGTCCAGTTCGCGCAGGGGGACGCCGTCGAGCCGTACCTCACCCTCGTCGGGGTCCGTCAACCGCCCGGCGACGGCCGCGAGCAGCGACTTGCCCGAGCCCGAGCGGCCGACCACGGCGAGTGTGGTCCCGGCCGGTACGACGAGGTCGACGCCGTCCAGTACCGTGCGCCCGCCACGTCGGGCGGTGACCCCCCGCAGCTCTAACCGGCCCTGGCCGGGCGGGAGACGACGTTCGCCGTAGGGGGTGGCGGGTTCGTCCAGGACCTCACCGAGACGCAGGGCCGCCGCCCTCGCACGCACCAGGCCGGACAACTGCCCGACCAGTACCCCGATGCCCGCGGCCAGTACGGCGTACCGGGACGCGGCGAGCAATTCGCCCACGGTCAGGTGCTGTCGGGTGAGGAGGAAGCCCGCCACGGCCAGCACTCCCACCTGCAGCAGCGGCGCCACGGCGACCGCCTGCGCGGCGGCGCGGCCCTGGACCCGCCACATGCGGTGCCCCTCGCGGGAGAGTTCGGGCAGCGGACGCAGAATGCGTGCCACCGTCCGGTCCGCCGTCCCGGCGGCGGCGATCGTACGATGACCGCCGATCGCCTCGGACAGAGCGCCCGCCATCCGCCCCTGTAGTTGCTGGTAGCGCGCCACACTCGCCGAGGAGTCCCGCGCGAGGACACGCAGCGACAGGGCGAGGACCGGCGCCCCGCCGAGGAACACCGCGGCCAGCCACGGGCTGATCAGCCCGAGTGCCACCACCGCGCCCACCGGGCCGACGAGCCCCGCGACCAGCGTGGCGAAGGTGGCGGGCGCCGTCCCGGCCTGTGCCGCGATGCCGACGATCCGCGCCACGAGATCCCCGGACCCGAACCGGACCACGGCGCGCGGCCCCACCGCCAGCACGTGGCCGGTCAGCCGCCCGCGCAGCCACGCCGTGGTCCGGGCGGTCGTGGTGCCGTCGAGCACGGTGTCGAACGCGTCCAGCACGGCGAGCAGCAGCACCAGAGCGGCACACCACAGCACCCAGCGCGTCGCGTCGGCGGCGCCCGACAGCAGCAGGTCGAGTGCCCGCCCGAGCACGGTCGGCAGCAGCAGGTTCGCTCCCGTGGAGGCCAGGGCGGTGAGCGCCAGGCCCGCACAGCGCGCGCCGCTGTGACGGGTGGCCGAGCGCAACAGCGCGGTGGAGCCATCCGACGGAACAAGTGTGGTCATGTCACCTCGCATCCCTCACGCACGCGCGAAGGACCCCGAGCGGCCCCTCCCGGCACAGGAGGAACCGCCCGGAGCCACAAGCCTCGACGCGACGAGACCGCTCAGAGACGGGAGCCGCTCAGAGACGGGAGCCGCTCAGAGACGGGAGCCGCTCAGAGACGGGAGCCGCTCAGAGACGGGAGCCGCTCAGAGACAGAGCGTGATGCTCGCGGCGCTGACGCAGGACAGCACGCTGAGGGAGCTGGGCGCCCCACCGGTCATCTCGTCGGCTTCCATCGTCTGCAGGTCGAGCAGTGCCATGGTGATTCCTTTCTCGATCCTCTGTAGGGACGGGGTGTTGCGTCACGACTCCGTCGGATCACGGAGCCGCGTCTGTGGGCCGCCGTTGCGGCGGCGGAAGGAACGGCAGCTGGGCCGCGCGTTCGTCGTCCTCGGCGAGCGTCGCGCCGAGGGCCAGGAGGCAACCGGCCGTTCCGGTGCCCAGGTCCATGGAGAGCCGCATCATGTGGTGCCCGGGGAAGGCCAGTTGGCCCTGGTACGGCATGGCGTACCAGCCGAGATCCGCGATCTGTTCGTCCAGCCGGGCCCGTGGCGCACCCGTGCGGTCGAGGTGCAGGATCATCCCGGCACGGCCCTGGAAGAGCCCGGACTGGGCGTAGAAGCGGTAGGTGGCGGCGGTGAGGATGCCGGAGCGAGCCTGCTCACAGGCCTGCTCGAAGGCATCGTTGCGGCCACGGTCCCGGAGCGCCAGATAGTCGTCGATCACCATCCCGACCCCTACACTGCCGTCGCCGAGGTAAGGCATCGTCCGCCACCCCTCGTTGACCGCCAGAGCGCCGTCCTCCTGCACGACACAGCTCTCCAGGTCCTGCCGCAGCGCCTCGGCCGCCGCGTCCAGCAGGGTGTGGTCGCCGGTCGCCTGGTACTGCCGCAGGAGGAACAGCGCGGGCCCGCTCGCTCCCCGGAGGAGTCCGGCGCGGCGGCGGGGCGGCTCGGACCGGGGCTCGGCCAGCCGCTCCACCAGCAGTCGCGCCGTCTCGGCGGCCCGCTCGCGCAGTTCGCTCTCGCCGGTCGTGCCCGCCAGGTGACCCAGGACGAGCCCGAGCCCGGCCAGCCCCCCGTGCAGGTCGGAGGAGAGCTTCTGCCACTTCTCGCCCAGGATCAGCTCGACCAGGTCCAGTGCCCGCTGCCGGTGCCCGAGCCGGTCGAGGACGTACGCGACGCCCGCGAGCCCGTCGTACAGGCCCAGCGGGGTCCCGAGCGGCACCGGGTCGGTGTGGTCGAGCAGCCAGCGCTCGCCCTCGTCGTACCGTTCGGCCCCGGTCTCGGCGAGCGCGTACAGGACACCCGCGGCGCCGTACGCGAGCCCCAGCCCGCCGCCGTCCGAGAACTGCGCGACATCGCCCGGGAACAGCCGGTCGTCCCGCTCGGGCGTCGCCGAGGCGAGGATCGCCTTGACCATGGAGTCACGGCTGTACGGCCAGTCGCCAGGCTCCGCGAGCGACGCGAACGACGACATCGCGGCAGAGCGCGGGAGCACGTCACGAGTGATCTCCGCGACCGCCCGGTCGAGGAACTCCCGTGGTACGTCCGGGAACTGCCCCGCGATGACCTCGGCCAGATGCGCCGCCTTCCCGCGGTCCACCCCGAACAGAGAGGTGACCGGCAGGAACAGCGCGAGCCGCAGACACGCCAGCGCGTACCGGTCGACGTCCACGCCCGTCCGGTCCGGCGGTGCGAGGAAGCCGGGGTGGGCGACGATCTGCCTGCCCTGCTCCTCGACCGGAGCCGCCGCCTCGAAGTCCAGCAGGAACACGGACTGTTCGTCCGGGGCGACCATGATGTTGAAGACATGCAGGTCGTTGAAGACGATCCCGCGGGCGTGCACCGCCTCGACCGCCTCCTCCACGGCCCGGTGCACGCGCAGCGCCCACGCCGTGTACGAGGCGACCGCGCCCGGCTCGGGATCGGGTGCGAGCAGGGGGTGCCGCTCGGCGAAGAACGAGTTCAGCGGGCGGCCCTCGACGAAGTCCATGACGAGGAAACGGTGGTCGCCGAGCATGAACCAGTCCCGCACCTCGGGTACGACCCCCAGGCCCGCGAGGCGCTCCAGGGCGTCCTTCTCGCGCTCCAGCCGGGCCATGGCGTCGGCCCCGTCCGCGGCGAGCCCCGCGTGCGGACGCCCTTCCTTGAGGACGACCTTGCGGCCCGTGCGGGTGTCGGTGCCCTGGTACACCCCGCCGCCGTTGGAGAAGTGCAGCGCCTTCTCGATGCGGTACGGCAGGTCGCCGACCGTCGTCGTGTTCCGCGCCGCGAGCTGCGGCTGAAGGAACTCGGGTAACGTCACCCACTCGGGGACCTGGAAGGCCGGCTGCCGCCGGTCCGGCACCAGCGTGCCCTCGCCGTCGCGGACCGCCGGGACGAGCGTGCCGCGCTCGTCGACGACGAAGGAGCGTGCGAAGGCGCCGTACCGGACGTACAGCGGCCCGTCGTTCCAGCGGAGGTCGGTGAGGATGTACGGCCCCTCCAGGCCGGCCAGTTGTTCGCCCAGCTCGCGCAGGATCAGGTGTAACTGCTCCTCGTCGGTCGGATAGATCGTCACGAACTTGCCGCTGGTGTCGCGCCCCGCGTACTTGGCGTTGCGCAGGTGCAGCAGATGCGGGCCCGGCACGAACTTGAACGGGATCAGCCGGGGCACGCAGTAGTCCCACACGGCCGCCGCGATCCGCTCGGCGTTGTCACGGGTGGCCGAACAGTGGATCTTCCAGCCCTGCGTCGGCCCGGGGCGCGGCCGGCCGCCCTCGTCGAGGGGGGTCAGTGTGAGCCAGTCGCCGATCCGGGCCGCGCGCCAGCCGTCGGGTGCCGGGCGTCGGGCCGTCTCGTACAGGGGAGCGGTACCGCCCTGTGCCGTACCGCCCTGTGCCGTACCGCCTTGCGCCGGCGAGCCGCCCGTACCGGCCGACAGCCGGTCCGGCGTCTCGTAGAAGTGCCTGTCGGCGAGCGCGTACACCTCGTACCGCTTGTCCATCCCCGAACCCCCCTCGGCCGTGTGACCTTGAGCCTTCCAGCCGCCCGGGGGGACCGGACAGTCCCGCCTGTCACCAGAAAACCGTCGCGCCTGTCACGCGATCACCGTGCGGTACGCATGCGTCAAGACGTGTTCGGGCACGTTCGACTCGCATGACCCCGCACTGGACACGACAGGCGCCTGTCAGTCCAGGACGGCGGGGGCGACCGCGGAGGTGAGGAGCCGGCGGGCCGTGCCGCTGCCGTCGGCGGGGACGGTCCACAGGTCCGAGCCGTAGTCGCCGGGGAGGGCGTAGACGAGGGTGGAGTCGTCGGTCCACAGCGCCTGGTCGTCGATGTTGCGCTGCTCGGCGGTGGCGGTCTCCTTCATGGTGCGCAGGTCGAGGACGTACAGCCGCCAGGGGGCGTCGGGTGAGGCTCCCTTGACGCGCTTCTTGTAGGCGACGCGGGTGCCGTCGGGTGAGAGCGAGGGGCACTCGACGTTGCCGTGCAGCGTGGTGAGGGTGCGTGCGCCGACGTCACCGCGGACGAGGTAGGTACGGCCGCCGGTCGCCAGCGTGGCGTAGAAGCGGGAGTCGTCGGCGAACGTGACACCCCAGATGTTGATGTCCGCGGCGCGGTAGGGCCGGCCGTCCTTGACGATGTGGAAGGTCTCCAGGTTGTCGTCGATCGCCCAGGTGCGGGTGTCGACGATGGCGGTGCGCGTGGAGAAGTCGGTGCCGGCGTAGGAGTCGCCGCTGACGAAGACCGTCCAGGCGACGAGGTGCCCCGAGGGCGAGACCCGGGCCCGGGTGGGGATGCCGGCTGCCGGGAACCGGTGCAACACGCGCAGGTGCGCGTCGAGTACCACCGCTCGGTAGCTGTC
Organism: Streptomyces spongiae; assembly: GCF_009377185.1. GTDB lineage: Bacteria > Actinomycetota > Actinomycetes > Streptomycetales > Streptomycetaceae > Streptomyces > Streptomyces spongiae. The sequence goes on along the minus strand of NZ_VJZC01000189.1, from coordinate 10,307 downwards.
CTCCAGCGCGCCGTGCACCGCCTGAAGGCAGATGCCCGTACCGGCTGCCGCGTGGAAGCGCAGGCACTTGACGCCCGATGTGGTGCGCGGTCCCTCAGGACGGTCGGCGGGGACGGTGGCGATCTCGTCGCGGTGCGGGCCCCAGGCCAGGTTCCGGAACAGCAACCGGCGGCCGGGCGCCGACCGGAGCGAGACCGTACCGGCCCGGACGGTCGGGCCGTCCGCCTGCTGCCGGTCACGCATGTCCGACCGGTGGGCTGCGTGCAGTACCGCGCCCGCGCCGACGGTCCCGAGCAGCAGGACGGCGGCCAGCAGGATCAGCATGCGGGTGGTTCTGGTCATGCGGGTACCTCATCGGTGGTGCGGAGGACGAACGAGGCCACGACCGCGCTGACGGCCAGGGCGGTGGCGGTGACGGCGAGCGCGGTCCGGCCGCCCCACAGGCTCCAGGCCGCGCCGAAGGCCAGCGAGCACACGAACCGGGCCAGCGCCTGGCCCGTGCCCACCAGCGCCTGCCCGGCGCCCTGGTGGCGCGCCGGGACGGCACCCGCGGTGGCCGCCGCGAGGACTCCGTCGGTGGCCGCGTAGAAGGTGCCGTGCAGCACGAGGACGGCGACCACGGCGGGGACACCGTGCCAGGGGGAGAGCACCAGGCCGTAGCCGAGCAGCAGGACCCCGTGGCCGGCCAGGAAGAGCCGACGACGGCTGATCCGGTCGGCGAGCGCACCGAGAGGGACGGCGAGCAGCAGGAAGACAGCGGCGGTGCCCAGCGGCAGCAGCGGGAACAGATGTGCGGGCAGGGCCCCTTCGCGCTGGAGCAGCAGATACAGGAAGGAGTCGCTGACGGTGGTCAGGCCGAGCAGGGTCGCACACACGGTGAGCCGGCGCAGCTCGGGACGGCGCAGCAGCCCGAGCGCGTCACGCAGCGCCGGACGGTCCTGCCCGTACGGTGCTTCCTGCCCGTACGGCGCTTCCGGCCCCGGCAGCGGTACGGCAACGGCGGGGGCGACGCGGCGGGGTACGAAGAGCACCAGCACCAGGACCCCGAGCGCGGCGACACAGCCGCTGACCGCGAAGACCGCGTCATAGCCGTCGACGGTGGCGCGCAGCACGGCGAAGGCGACGAGCGGGCCGAGCAGCGCGCCGGTGGTGTCCATGGCGCGGTGCACCCCGAACGCCCGTCCCCGTGTCGCGGGTTCGGTGGCCAGCGAGATCATCGCGTCCCGGGGGGCGGTGCGCAGCCCCTTGCCGGTGCGATCGGCCGCGAGCACGGCACTGATCACGGGAAGGCTGTGGGCGAGAAGCAACAGCGGCTTGCACACCGCCGACAGGCCGTAGCCGAAGCCCGCCACGACCTTGTGCCGTTGGCCTCCGAGGTCGGCGAGGTGGCCGCCGGCCAGCCGTACCAGGGCCCCGACGCCGTTGTTGATGCCGTCCAGGAGCCCGAATCCGAGTGGCGAAAGGCCGAGGACCGTGACCACGTAGAGGGGCAGGACGGCCGTGACCATCTCCGAGGAGATGTCCGTGATCAGGCTGACCGCACCCAGGGCCAGTACCGTGCCGGGCACGGCGGCCGGCCGCCGCCCCGGACGGGAGTCCGGGACGACGGCGGCCTTGGTGCCACGGGAATCCGCGAGATACACAGGCGTCAGTTCCAGATACCGGTGATGTCGGATGCCGACGCGGCGTTGCCCGCGTGTGCGCTCAGACCGGCCAGGTCCTCCACGGTGCGCAGCACGTTGTAGTGGTTGTACGTGGTGGAGCTGGAGCTGCCGGGGGTGACGTGCTGCCCGTAGAAGACCGTGGGGATGCGGTTGCCGGACAGCTTGTTGTCCTCGTCGAAGGTCACGGCGAGGACGCTGTTGTGGGTCTTGGCCCAGGTGGCGTAGGCGCCGAGCTTGTTCTTGATCCAGGTGTCGCCCGTGGAGACCGAGCAGTCGTGCATGTCACTGCACAGGTTCGGGGTGACGAAGGAGACCTTCGGCAGGGTCGTGTAGTCGGTCGGGAACTGCGCGAAGGTCTTGGCGGTGCTGGTCGGCACGTTGGAGAAGCCGAACCACGGGTTGTGCTTCTGCGCGTAGTCGCCGCTGCTGCAGGTCGTCGAGCCCTGGCTGGGCAGCGACTCGTTGTAGCTCGCCCAGGTCTTCCCGGCGGCGATCAGCTCGGAGGCGAGGTTCGGGGCGGAGATGGACCCGACGCCGACGCAACTGTCGTCGGTGCGGCCCTGGTTGGAGCCCGAGAACAGCATGTAGTAGTTCGGCTCACTGGGGTGGGTGAGGCCGTAGGACTGGGTGAGGCTGGCGCCACCCGCCTTGAGGGTGTTGTTGATGTACGGGGCGCTGGAGCTGCCGATCACCTGGGAGTAGGCGTGGTTCTCCATCACGACGACCACCACGTGGTCGGGGGTCGGGAGAGCGGCGGCGTGAGCGGTGGAGCCGGTGACGGCCCACAGGCCGATCGACGCGGCGGTGAGGGACACCGCCCCGGCCAACGCGGCGAGGGGACGGCGTCTGTTGCGCTGGGGAGCCTTGACGGCGGTCATAACTGTCCTCCGGACAGAACTGACGGGCGTACGGGGGGTGGGAGCGCCGTAACCCTAGGTGCGCGCGGGAGTACCCGGCCGCGCGTCGTCGGCGAAGATCAGACGAACGATGGGCCCCGCCGGGCAAAGCCGACGTCAAGCGGTCCCCATCCCGGTAAAGCCCACGTCAAGCGGGTGTCCACCCCTGGGCAGTGTCCTGCTGGGGACGGGACCGGCTCAGGCACGGGTCTGTTCACCGGACCCCGGACATGGTCCATGGTGGGATCACGCCGAAGAATCGCCCCGGAACCATGAACGACGAACGACAAACCAGGCACGAGGAGAGGCGGCACGTGGACCCCGAGCAGCTGACGACGTTTCGCAGGGAACTGCACCGCAACCCCGAGCCCGCCTTCCTGGAGATCGGCACGGCGGCCCGCATCGAGAAGGCCATCGAGCGACTCCCGGTCTCCGTCATCACGGGGAAGGCCGCGCACCACCTCGAGCGTGTGGTGGGCCTGCCCTCCCCGGCGGAGCGGGACGCGTGGGAGGCCCGCGCGGTCGAGTCCGGTGTCCCGAGCGACCGTGCTCGGTACTTCCGGGAGAACGGCACGGCGCTCGTCGTGGACCTCGTGGGCGACCGGCCGGGCCCACGCTGGGGTCTCAGGGTGGACATCGACGCGTTGCCGATCCTGGAGTCCTCCGACCCGTCCCACGTCCCCGCCGCACACGGCTTCGCCTCGACGAACGGCGCGATGCACGCGTGCGGCCACGACGCGCACGCCACCATCGGCGTCGGCCTGCTCCACCGTCTGGCCGACCGCGCCTTCCCGGGCTCGCTGCGCATCCTCTTCCAGCCGGCGGAGGAAGGGGTCAGGGGAGCCCAGACCATGATCGACGCCGGAGCCGCGGACGAGATCGACACCATGCTCGCCGTGCACATGGCGGGCGAGATGAGGATCGGCGAGGTCGTGGGCAGCTTCACCGGAGGCCTGGCGACCCGCAAGCTGAAGGTGGACTTCGCGGGTAAGGCCTCCCACGCGGCAGGCGCGCCGGAGTCCGGACGCAACGCTCTGATCGCGGCGGCGATGTCCGCACTGGCCATCATGGCCATCCCGCGCTACGGCTCCGTCGACACCCGCCTCAACGTCGGCACCCTCGTGGCCGGGGAGGCCACGAACATCGTGCCGTCCTCGGCGGCGATGACGTGCGAGGCCCGGGCGACCGACGACGACGTCGTCGACGAACTGGTCGACCGGATCCGTTCGATCGTGCGGGGCGCGGCACTTACCCAGGACGTCACCGTCGACCTGGCCGTCATGGGGCAGTCCGCCACGGTGGCCCCCGACGACGACCTGGTCGACCGCATCGTGGCCGCCGCGGCCGCTCACCCGGACGTCGACGAGGTGCACCGGACCCGGGCGTTCGCCGGCAGCGACGACGCGAACCTCCTCATCCGGCATGTGCAGCAGCGCGGCGGCAAGGGCGCGTACCTGATGGTCGGAGCCGGGAGCCCGGGGCCCCACCACAGCGACACCTTCGATGTCGGCGAGGAGTCCATTCCGGTCGGGATCGACATCCTTGAATCACTGATACGTGGTGATCACTGATACGCGGTCATGAGCGCATGTCCATCACCACCTTGCCCCAGGCGTGACCGGCCTCCACCTCGCGCAGTGCCGCTCCCGCCTCCACGAAGGGGAGGATCCGGCGGACCTGGGGGTTTAGACGGCCCTCCGTGACACGGCGGGCCAGTTCGCCGAGCCCTTCCCTGAAGTCCCGGCGGGAGAGGGGCCGCGCCCCGAACCGGGCAGCCGTCTCGGGACCGGCGACCGTGAGCACCCGGGCACCCGGCCGGATCAGCGTCCCGACCTCGTGCAGCGCCGAGCCGCCCACGAGGTCGAGGACCGCGTCCGTCCCGTCCGGGAGGACCGACGCCAGCCGGGCACCGAAGCCGTCGCCGTCGTAGGCGACCGCTGTCGCGCCCAGTGACCCGACCCACTCCCGTTTGGCCGGGGCGGCGGTGCCGACCACGCGGACCCCGGCCTCCCGCGCGATCTGAGCCGCCGCCACCCCGACACCGCCACCGACGCCCAGGACCAGCAGCGTCTCACCCGCAGCCAGGCCGAGTCGGCCCACGGCGTCGTACGCGGTCCCGGCCGCCACGGGCAGTGCCGCGGCGTCGGTGAAGGAGAGCCCGGCGGGTTTCACCACCGTACGGCTCGCCGTCAGGAGCGCGAACCGCGCGTAGCCGCCGCACCCCCGGGCGCTGCTGCCGAAGACCGGATCGCCGACGGCGAACTCGTCCACCCCCTCGCCGAGTCGCTCGACCACCCCCGACACCTCCCGCCCCAGGACGGCCGGCAGATCGAGGGGCAGAAAGGACCGGTGCATGCCCTCCCGGACCTTCCAGTCCACCGGGTTGACGCCCGCCGCGTACACGTCGACGAGGAGTTCGCCCGGCCCGGGGACCGGCTTGGGCAGATCGAGGAAGCGTTGGGTCTCCGGACCCCCATACGCGATGAATCCGTACGCCGCGGGCACCGTTCAGCCGCCCTGCGCGGTCGCGAGGCTCCGGCGCTGCTCACGGCGTTCCCGCTGCCGGTCCGGATCGGGCACGGGGGCAGCCAGCATCAGCCGCCGCGTGTAGGGGTTCTGCGGCTGTGCCGTCACCGTGGCCGCGCCACCGGACTCCACGATCTCGCCGCGGTACATCACCGCCACCCGGTGGCTGACACAGCGGACCACCGACAGGTCATGGGTGATGAACAGATATGCGACACCGGTGCGCTCCTGGATCTCGACGAACAGGTCCAGCACCCGGGACTGGGTGGACAGGTCCAGGGCGCTGACCGGTTCGTCACAGACGATCAGTCGGGGATCCCGGCACAACGCGCGGGCGATCGCGACGCGTTGCCGCTGGCCGCCCGAGAACTCGCGCGGCAGCCGGTGGGCCGCGTCGGCCGGCAGCCGGACGTCGTCCAGCAGCGAGCGGACGCGGGCGTCGGCGTCCGCGCGGCTCGTGCCCGAGACCAGCAGCGGCTCACTGAGGATGTCGCCCACGGTCATCGCGGGATTGAGCGACGTGTACGGGTCCTGGAACACCACCTGGATCTCGTCGCTGAGCGCGCGCCGCTCCCGTCCGCCGAGGGCCGAGATCACCCGGCCCGCATAGCGGATCTCGCCCTCGGTCACCGGCGCCAGACCGAGCACCGCGCGGCCGAGGGTGGTCTTGCCCGACCCCGACTCGCCGACGAGCCCGACCGTCTCGCCCGCCCTGATGTCCAGCGAGACCCCGCGCAGCGCCCGGAACGGCGGCCTGCGCCATCCCTTGGCGGCGTACTCCACGACCAGGCCGTCGACTTCCAGGAGGTTCGGGGGCGACGTGGGCGCGGGTGCGGTACTCGATACGGCGGTCATACCTTCTCCTGCACGGGTGCGGCGGTCGGCGGGATGTCCGGCAGCGGCGTACGCGGCGGGGCGTCCTCCAGCGTGGATGCCAGGAGCATCCGGGTGTACGGGTGCTGCGGATCGGTGAACAGCCGTCGGACCGGGGCCGATTCGACGACCCGTCCGGTCTGCATCACCAGGACGCGGTCGCAGATGTCGGCGACCACACCGAAGTTGTGCGTGACCAGCACCAGGCCCATCTGCCGCTCCTGCTGCAACTCGCGGAGCAGGTCGAGCACTTCGGCCTGCACGGTGACGTCCAGCGCGGTGGTCGGCTCGTCCGCGATCAGCAGGTCGGGGTCGCACGAGACCGCTCCGGCGATCAGTACGCGCTGTGCCATACCACCCGAGATCTGATGCGGGTAGGAGTCGTGGACCCGCTCCGGCTCGGCGATGCCGACGCGCTCCAGCAGGGCCAGGGCACGCTCCCGCGCCTCCTTCGCGGAGATCCCCAGGTGCAGGCGCACGGGGTCGGCGAGCTGGGTGCCGATCCGGAACGACGGGTCCAGGTTCGACATCGGTTCCTGGGGGACGTACGCGATCCGCCTCCCCCGCAGGGAGTTCAGGGACCTGCGGTCGAGTCGGCGCAGGTCCCGGCCGTCGAAGGAGATCCGGTCGGCCTCGCACCGAGCCTCCGGCGGCAACAGCCCCAGCACGGAGAACGCCGTCTGGCTCTTGCCCGAACCGGACTCGCCGACCAGCCCCACGACTTCGCCGCGCCGCACGCTCAGGGACACGCCGTCGACGACGGTGGACTCGCCTCCGGGGCTCGGGTAGGTCACTTTCAGGTTCCGCACGGTCAGGAGGGCGTCGCCGTCGTCGGCACCGGTGTCGGCAGCCGGGTCGGTGGACGCGCGTGCCGCCTTCCGTGCCTTCGGCGCCTTCTCCCGCCGCGCCCGCGCCCCCGGCACCGCGTACCCGCTCTCCAGCAGCGCGTCCCGCAGGGCGTTGGCGAGCAGGCCGAGCGCGGCGACGGAGACGACGATGGCGAGCCCCGGCGCCACCAGGAGGCCGGGCGCGGTGTAGAGGTTGGCGAAGGCGTCGTTGAGCATCGCACCCCAGGTGGCCTGGCCCGCCGAGCCCAGACCGAGGAACTCGATGCCTGCCTGGATGACGACGGCGACCCCGAACATCTGTGCCGACTGGATGATAGTGGGCGCCTGCACCACCGGCAGGATGTGCCGGCGCACGATGCGCGCGTCGCCGAGGCCGGAGACCCGGGCCGCGTCGACGTAGAGCTCCTCGCGCACCGACGTGACCGAGGCGCGGACGAGCCGGAACACGCCGGGGGCGAGGATGACGCCGAGGACCGCCATGGCCGCGTTGGTGTTGGGGCCGATCGCCGCGATCGCCACCAGCAGCACCATGATCGCGGGTGCGGCCATGACGAGACTGGCCACCCAGCTGGCGACGGCGTCCAGCCGACCGCGGTAGTAGCCGGCGAGCAGCCCGGACGGAACGCCGATCAGCAGGGCGACGGCCACCGCGATGGCCCCGCCGAGCAGACTGACACGCCCGCCGTACAGGAGCCGCGCGAGGATGTCACGGCCCACGCTGTCGGCACCGAGCGGGTGGCTGCCGCCCATCGGGGCGAACGCGTCGTTCAGGGACGACCGGGTGGGGCTCGCGGACGTGAGCAGCGGGGCGCAGACGCTCGCCAGGACGACGAGGGCCAGGACCGCCAGACACACCACCGCCATGGGGTTGCGCAGCAACCGGCGCGGGAGGCTGCTGCGGCGGGGGAGCGGAGCGGCACCTCCGGGCGCGGCGGGGCCGGGATTCGTCTCAGGAACAGTCATCGCACCCGCACCTTCGGGTTGAGCCAGCCGTAGGCGACGTCCACCAGGAGGTTGACCACCACGACGATGAACACGAGATAGACCGCGACGCCCATGACAAGGGGGGTGTCGCCGTTGACCGTCGCCTCGGCCGCCGTGGAACCGACCCCGGGCAGCCCGAAGACCTTCTCGGTGACGACCGCGCCGCCCACCAGGCCGATGAACTGCAGCGACAGGACCGTCAGAGCGGGCGGCGCCGCGTTGCGCAGCACATGCCGGAACAGCACCCTCCGCTCGCTCAGCCCCCGGCTGCGCAGCGTCCGGACGAAGTCCTGGCGCAGGACGTCGATCACCGAGCCGCGGATCTGCTGAGCCGTCGCCGCGATCGCGCCGACGGACAGCGAGATCGCGGGCAGGGTGATCGACTGCAGCCACCCCGAGGCCGATGTCGTGAACGGCACGTACCCGGTGGCGGGAAGCCAGCCCAGCTGGACGGCGACCGTGGCCGAGAGCAGCAGCGCCATCAGGAAGCTGGGCACCGCGTACCCGACGATCGCGGTCAGCTGGAGCAGCCGGTCGAGGGAGCCGCGCCGGACGGCGGCGGCGACGCCGAGCGCGACGCTGAGGACGGTGGCCAGGAGGAGACCGGCGACCACGATCGACAGGGACACCGGCGCCTTCACGAGCAGGGTGTCGGTGACCGGTTCACCCGTGAACCAGGACGTGCCGAAGTCGCCGCGCACGGCATGGCTCAGCCAGTCCCCGTACTGCGTCAGCCAGGGCCGGTCCAGGCCCAGTTCACGGGTCTTGGCCGTCACCTGCTCCTGCGTGGCCATGGTGCCGATGACGTTGCGCGCGGCATCGGTCCCGGTCAGGCTCATCATCGCGAACGCCGCCGTCGCGAGGACGTACAGGAGCACCAGGCCGGCCAGGACGCGGCGTACGAGAAATGTCACCATCGGGATGTCCCTTCTCTCATCCGTCGCGACGTCAGGACGCCGGGGCCATCTGGTAGATCGGTACGGCCGACACATAGTCCCGGGACGTCACCTTGATCTTCTTGGAGTTGCCCTGCACGGCGTCCAGGACGTCCCAGGGGGCGTTGAACGCGTTGGCCTGCAGATAGGCGTTGATCTCGCGGTACACCTCGGTCTGCGCCTCACCCGTCGCCTTCTGGGCCCTGGCGATCAGCGCGTTGAGCTTCGGGTCGAAGTCCTTGGCGGGGTTCCAGGCGGCGTCCTTGGCGAGCTCGGTCTGGATGAAGTCCCAGGGCTGGCCGGACTGGAGCTTGAACCACGACATCGCGTACTTCCCGGACTGCAGGGCGGTGAACAGCTCGGTGCGCGGGATCTTGTCGACCCTGACCTTGATGCCGATGTCCTGCAACGACTGCGTCATGACGGCCTGCTGGTTGGGCCCCACCGACGAGACGTCGGGCATGGTGACCGTGAAGCCGTTGGGATAGCCCGCCTCGGCGAGCAGTTTCCTTGCCTTGGCCGGGTCGTACGGGTAGTTCTTCGCCAGCGACTCGTCGTACCAGCTGCTGCCCGGGGTGGCCATCTGCGAGGTGGCGGTGGCGTAGCCGAGGTTGACCTTCTTGACGATCGACTCGCGGTCGAAGGCGTAGTTCAGCGCCTGGCGCACCTTCACCTTGGCGAGGGCCGGGACGATCTTCCCGGCGCGGTCCCAGATGTAGAGGCCTTCGACGCTGTCCGGGTGCGCGTTCACCTCGAGTCCCCGGCCCTTGACCTGACTCGCGGTCTGGGGAGTGATGCGTGCCCAGTCGACCTGCCCCGCCAGCAGGGCGTTGAGCCGCGCGGTCGGGTCGCTGATGTTCTTGATGACGATCTTGTTGAACGGGTAGGCCTTCTTGTTCCAGTAGTCGGCGTTGCGGGTGAAGGTGTAGGTGCTGCCGTTGGTCGTCGCGGCCTTGTCCAGCTCGTACGGTCCCGAGCCGACCGGTCCGCCCTTCGCGTCCAGGTTCTTCGGACTGGCGATCATCCCCGCGGGGTCGCCGAGCGTGCCCACGAGCTCGGGGTTCGGGGCGGACAGGTGGATGGCCACCGTGGAGGAGTCCACGGCGTCGACCGAACTGATCGCCTTCAGCTTGCCCGCCGCCTCGTTCGAACCCTCCTTGTTGTGCAGGAGGCTCGCCTTCACCGCGGCCGCGTCGAGGGGCGTGCCGTCGGTGAACTTCACGCCGCTCCTGAGCTTCATCGTCAGCACGGTGCGGGTCTTGTCGTACGACCACGAGGTCGCCAGGTTGGGCGTCGGCTTGGCCTTCGCGTCCAGGCGGACCAAGGAGTCGTACACGGGCTCGTAGTACTGGATGTTGTCGCCCAGGCCGGCTGCCGCCAGGTCCCAGCCGGTGTGTGGATTGCCGATGGCGATGGTGAGTGTCCGGCTTCCGGCCGCGGCGGGGGAACTGCCGGAGCCGCTGCACGCGGTGACCGGGACGAGGAGCAGGACGGCCCCTGCCAGTGCGATTCTGCGCATGTCGTACCTCTTTGGGGTGGGCCTCTTCATGGTGGGCCTCGGGGGCGTGGGTGTCTGTGGGG
>NZ_VJZC01000188.1 GCF_009377185.1 Streptomyces spongiae | reverse complement strand
CATCCGGGGAGGGCTCTTCGGAATCCGCGGGCGCGAGTCCGTCGACGGTCGAGTCTCCGTCACGGTCCTCCTTGGCGGTTGCCTCGTCCGTGTCCGACGGTTGGTGAAAGCGCGTGAAGAGCGACACCCCGAGTGTCCTTCCGGTGCGAAGCGCGGTGGTGGCACGGCGGGCCGGGATCGAGGGCCCGGGTCGCCGCCTTCCCCTGTACGGCTCACGAACGGCTCCAGTTCAACGCTCACAAAAAAGCCCACCAGTGTTTTCTTGCAGGTCAAGTACGGTCCAAGCCCGGTCCAAGCCCGGTTCAAGCCCCACCCAAGCACCGGTCGGCGAACACCCATGCGCCAGATCCCCCTCCACGGTCCCTTCGCTCGGTGCTACACTGCCGACAGCACGTGTGTTCGCCCCGTCGTGGGCGCCGGTGCCCGTTACACCGCTTCTTCTCTTCATCACCTCTCGTGTACGGCCCCAAGGCGTACAGCTCCGAGCTCCATCGCCGCCGTACCCGACGACGTGGTGTCCGGCCGCACCCAGGCGTGACCATTCCGCCTCGCGGCAATCCCCTTCCCCCCTGACGCACCTGTCCACTGAGTCCGGCTCAGTCCCGAAAGGACCCCCCTTGAGCACCACACTCGAATCCCCTCCCACCCAACGGCAGCTCCCGGTCCACGTCTTTGGTGTCCTCGACATCGCACAGGGCGGCCAGGGGCACCTGCGCACCGAGAGCTGCCTGTCCACCCCCGACGACCCGCAGGTCCCCGCCACGCTGATCCGCCGGTACGGCCTGCGCAAGGGCGACACCGTCGAAGGTGTACGCGGCGCTCGACGCGCCCTCACCGAGATCGAGCGGATCAACGGCCGCGCGCCCGAAGAACTGCGCGACCGCCCGCGCTTCCACGACCTCACCCCGCTCCACCCTCACGACCGGCTCCGCCTCGAACACCGGGCGAGCGGTCTCACCGGACGGGTCGTCGACCTGATCGCGCCCGTCGGCAAGGGCCAGCGCGGACTGATCGTGGCCCCGCCCAAGACCGGCAAGACCGTGCTGCTCCAGCAGCTGGCCGCCGCGGTCGCCGGCAACCACCCCGAGTGCCACCTGATGGTGGCGCTGCTCGACGAGCGCCCCGAGGAGGTGACCGACATGCGGCGCTCCGTGCGCGGCGAGGTGTACGCGTCGACGTTCGACCGGACGCCGAAGCAGCACATCGCGCTCGCCGAGCTCGTCGTGGAACGCGCCAAGCGCCTCGTCGAGCAGGGCGAGGACGTCGTGATCCTCCTGGACTCGATCACCCGGCTGTGCCGGGCGCACAACAACGCGGCCGCGGCCGGTGGCCGTACCCTCAGCGGCGGCGTCGACGCCGCCGCGCTGCACGGACCCAAGCGGCTGTTCGGCGCCGCACGCCGGACCGAGGAGCGCGGCTCGCTCACCATCCTCGCCACCGCCCTGGTGGAGACCGGTTCCCGTGCCGACGACTTCTTCTTCGAGGAGCTCAAGAGCACCGGCAACATGGAACTGCGTCTGGACCGCTCCCTCGCGGCCCGGCGGGTCTTCCCCGCCGTCGACATCACACCGTCCGGCACCCGTCGCGAGGAACTCCTGCTGCCGACGGGCGAGTTGACGGCCGTACGAGGGCTGCGGCGGGCCCTGCAGTCGCGGGACGGTCAGGACCGGGCGAGTCTCGAAACCCTCCTGGAGCGGATGCGCGCCACCCCGGACAACGCCGCTTTCCTGCGCCAGGTCCAGCCCACGCTCCCGGCTTCCTGACGCCAGCCGTCCTGTACACCGCCCCAGTCGCAGCGGCACGCGTGTTGATGCATCCGGGTGGCCGGTTCGCTCGCTCGGCCGTGGTGACCCGGCAGGACGCCTCACACATTCCTACGTTGACGGTATGACCATCGGACTCTCTGCCCGTGCCGCCACCTCCTGCTCCGCCGTCTGTGTGATCGGGCTGCTGACCCTCGCTCCGGTCTCCGCCGCCCGGCCGGGCGGGACCCCGTCCACCGCGCATGCGACGGCCTCTCCGGGGCAGCAGTCGTCGCTGCATCGGCCCGGCACACAGGTGCGGCCCCGGCCTGGGGCGCCGAAGGTTCCCAGGGACCTGTCCGCGCTGTCGTGGGTGGTGGCCGACGCCGACAGCGGTGACGTGCTGGCCGCGCACGACGCGCACCGCAGACTGCCGCCCGCCAGCACGCTCAAGACGCTCTTCGCGCTCGCGGTGCTGCCGTCCCTGCCGGGCGGCACCCGGCACACCGTCAGACCCGAGGAACTGGCCGGTGTCGGCGCGGGCAGCAGTCTGGTCGGCGTCAAGGAGAACCGCACCTACCGCGTGGCGGACCTGTGGCGCGGTGTCTTCCTCAGCTCCGGCAACGACGCCGTGCACGTCCTGGCCTCGCTCAACGGAGGCTGGCGCACCACAGCGGCCCAGATGCAGGCGAAGGCCCGTGCCCTGGGCGCGCTCGACACACGGGTCGTGTCGCCCGACGGTTACGACGCGCCGGGACAGGTCTCGTCGGCGTACGACCTCGCGGTGTTCGGGCGGGCCGGGCTGCGCAACGAGGAGTTCGCGCGGTACTGCGCCACGGCCGAGGCCCGGTTCCCGGCGGACGGCGCGGCGTACCCCATCCGCAACACCAACCGCCTCCTCACGGGCGCGCAGGGCGTCGACCGCTACCCGGGCCTGATCGGCGTCAAGAACGGCTACACCACCAACGCGGGCAACACGCTCATCGCGGCGGCCAAGCGGAACGGACGCACCCTGGTCGTCACGGTGATGAACCCTCAGGCGGGCGGCGGTTTCACCGTGTATCAGGAGGCCCGTTCACTGCTCGACTGGGGTTTCGAGTCGGCCGGGCGCGTCGACCCGGTGGGGTCGTTGCTGCCGCCACACTCCTCGCCGCGCCCCTCGCCGCGGGCGGAGGCGGGGGCAGGGGCGCAGGGCGAGCCGGTGCCCGTCGCCAAGAAGGAGTCCTCGCGTCCCGGCTGGACGGTGGCGGGCGCGCTCGTGGGGGTTGCCGGGGTCGGCGCGGGAGCCGTCTTCATGACCCTGTGGCGCAGGGGCCGGCGGCCTACCGAGGACTGAGCGACGGGCAACCAGAGCAGCAGGCCGAGCGTGATCCACACGTAGGTGTTGCTGCCGAGGAAGCCGTCCAGGCCGGACGCGTCGTCGAACCACAGCCACACGACGCTGCTGCACAGCACCGCGTACAGACTGCCCGCGACCCACAGCAGCCTGCGGTGGCGGAGCAGTACGGCGAACGACGGCAGCAGCCACACCAGGTGGTGCACCCAGGTGATCGGGCTGACCAGGCACGCGGTCAGCCCGGTGAGGGCGAACGCCCCCGTCCAGTCGCCGGCCGTGACCGCCCGGTGTGTCCGCCGGGCCCACACGCACAGCACCGCCAGCACCACCAGCGCCCAGGCGGCACGGCTCGGTTCGGCCGGTTCCGCGAGCCGGGCCAGCACGCCCTGCAACGACTGGTTGGAGACGTAGGCGAGTCGGCCGATCCGGTTCGTGTCCCACAGCGCCTCGGTCCAGTAGAAGCGGGAGGCGTCGGGCGCCACCCAGGCCGCCGCCGCGGTGGCGGCCGCGGCGACGGCGGTCGCGAGCCCGGCGGCGCGCCGGCGCCGGGCGAGCAGCAGCAGTCCGATGAAGATCGCGGGCGTCAGCTTCACGGCTGCCGCGAGCCCGATGCCCACCCCTGCCCAGCGGCCCCGTCCCGTGGACAGCAGCCAGGCGTCGCCGAGGACGAGCGCCAGCAACAGCAGGTTGACCTGGCCGAAGCTGAAGGTGTCCCGCACCGGTTCGAGCAGGGCGAGCAGACACAGCGCCAGCGCCACGCCGAACCAGCCGTACCGGCGCAGCATCGGCCCGACCAGGATGTACAGCACGGCCGCCAGTGCCGCGAGGTTGAGCAGCAGACAGAGCGCGATCGCCGTGTGCAGTCCGACGAGTGCCATCGGGAGCATGCCGACGGCCGCGAACGGCGGGTAGGTGAAGCCGTACGTCGTCCCCGGCACCCGGTAGTCGTAGAGGCGGCCACCGTGGTGTGCCCAGGTGTTGACGGCCCCGTAGTAGACACGCAGGTCGAACCAGTCGCGCAGGAGTGGCACGGTGACGGTGAAGACGGTGACGGCGGTGGCGAGCAGGAGTATCAGCAGGAGCCGTCGACGATCGGTTCCCACTGTCTCGCTGTCCACTCTCTCGGCGTCCGCGCTGTCGATGCCCGGCAGCGTCGGGGTCATGCCGTGCGCTCCAGCACGGGCGCCCGGGAGGCCTGGTGGGCCTGCCAGAGCACGACCAGGGCGAGCGCGCCGCCCGACACGGCCAGGGCGATCTGGTCGGTGTCCGGGGGTCCGCCGCTCGGCAGGACGGCGAGCGCGAGCACTCCGCTGGCGGCTGCGACACGTCGGCGCACGGAGCTGCTGGGCGCCGCCGCGGCGATGAGGAACAGTCCCCACAGCGCGTACCAGGGCCGGATCGCCGGGCCGAGCACCGCCACCACGGCGAGGCTGAGGCCCAGCGCGTACACGGGGCCGGGGCGCAGCTTCAGCCATATGTAGAGGACGACAGCCGTGGTCGCGACGAGTCCGGCAGCGTGCCAGACCGGCAGGGCCAGGGGGGCGAGTTCACTGCCCAGGTCGTGCAGTACCGCTCCGGTGGCGCGGCCTAGGACGCTGGTGGGCGACCAGTTGTCCGGGGACACCGGGGTGCGGAGGGCGGCGATCCAGCCGTATCCCGTGCCGGTCAGGGCGGTGGTCACGGCGGTCGTGGCGAGGGCGACGCCCACTGTCGTCACCGTCGTCCGTACGGCACGTCTGCGTCCCCGCATCACGACGATCGCCAGCAGGCCGAGCGCGGCAGGCGCCTTGACCAGTGCGGCGAGCGTCACGAGGACGACGCCGAGGACGTACAGGCGGCCGCGTGCCACGACCAGTCCGACGCCGAGCAGCCCGAGCATGACGGCGTCGTTGTGCGCCCCGGCCACAAGGTGCAGCAGGACCAGCGGGTTCAGTGCTCCCAGCCACAGGGCGGCGGCCGGCTCGACGTCACTGTGCCGGGCGAGGCGGGGCAGCGCCACGGCCATGAGGCCCACACCGAGCAGGGCGACCATGCGCATGCCGATCAGCCCGGCGGGCAGCTGACCGCTGGTCAGTCCCGCCAGTGCGGAGGCTATGGCGAGGAAGACCGGGCCGTACGGTGTCGCGGTGTGCTGCCAGACCGGAGCGACCTCGGCCGCGAGGGGCCCGCCGAGGCGCGCGGGGCCGTGGGCGTACACGTCGATGTGCTCCTCGACCATGGCGCCCTGGGCGAGGTAGCTGTACACGTCCCGGCTGAACAGGGGCGGCGCGAGCAGCAGCGGAGCGGCCCAGACGACCAGAACAACCAGCAGGGACCGAGGAGTCGGCGGCCTCGGCCCTCGTACGACCCGGCCCAGCAGCGCCCACGCCGCGATCAGCAGGACGACGCCGAAGTACACGCAGACCAGGCCGAGCGCCGCCCGCGCCGACGCGGGCGCGAGCAGGTCGCGCACCGGGAGGGCCCCGGCTGTCTCACCTCCCAGTGCGAGGACGGCGGAGCCGGCGAGGCCCAGCGCCTGACAGCGGCGGAGATCGACGGGAAAAGCCATGGCCAACACTCAGCCAGCGTGTCGACACGGGGTGGCCGGAAGGCGACGCCCGGCTCGCCGTGCGGCGGCCGCTGTGTGACCGCCACGTGATCGCCGAGTCCGGCCCCGGCGGCGCGTGAAGCGCACGAGAACTCAGGGAGTCCGCTGAGCGTCGTTGACGCGGTCCAGCGCTTCAGAGGGAGTGAACGGTGGACTCAGTGTCCGGGGACCACGAGGTGGGCCCGTTCCTCGGGGCGGGTCGCGGCCAGGTAGTGCTCTTCGGCCAGGCGCCAGCGGGACACCCAGTCGATCGGCCCGCGGTCGTGATCGCGTGCGCGGAGCCGTCGCAGGGACTCCTCGCGCGGAGTGTCGACGTAGACCACCAGGTCGTAGTGGTCGGCGAGTTCGGGCCGCGCGGTGTACACACCCTCGACGACGACGATGCCGGAGCGGGAGACGGTGTGGATCTCGTCCGGCGCCAGGGACCCGGTCCCCCAGTCATAGCGCCGGTAGGCGGCGTCCCGACCGGCGGCGAGCGGAGCGAGCACCTCCGCGCGCAGCCGTTGCCAGTCGAAGTAGCGGTGGTAGCCCTGCGCCGGATCGAGCCGGGCGCGCTCCTCGGTGTCCATGGGGCGATAGAAGTCGTCACCGTGCACGACCACGGCGCCACGCGACTCGGCGAGGCCCGCCGCCAGGGTCGGCTTGCCCGAGTCCCCCGGGCCGTCGAGCGCGACCAGGGCGAACCCCTCACGTGTCCGGGCGTCGGCCGCGGCGGCGACCCGCTCGGCACCGGTCGGGATCGTCGTCATGACGACATTCTGCCGCCGGGAGTTCCTCAGACCGCCTGCGGCTCCCCGCTGCCCGCGACGACCTCCGGGCGGAGCAGGGCCTGAAGGCGGTCGGCCGGCAGCAGGCCCTTTTCCAGGACGAGTTCGGCGACGCCGCGGCCCGTGGCGAGGGCTTCCTTCGCGATGTCGGTGGCGGCCGTGTAGCCGATGTACGGGTTGAGGGCGGTGACCAGGCCGATGGAGTTCTCCACCGCGGCCCGCAGCCCTTCCGTGTTGGCGGTGATGCCGTCCACGCACCGCTCGGCGAGCGTCAGGCAGGCCGCCCGCAGGTGGGTGATGCTCTCCGAGAGGGAGTGGAGGATGATCGGCTCGAAGGCGTTGAGCTGGAGCTGACCCGCCTCCGCCGCCATGGTGATGGTGACGTCGTTGCCGATCACCTCGAAGGCGACCTGGTTGACGACCTCGGGAATCACCGGGTTGACCTTGCCGGGCATGATGCTCGAACCCGCCTGCACGGGAGGCAGGTTGATCTCGTTCAGGCCCGCCCGCGGCCCCGACGACAGCAGACGCAGGTCGTTGCAGCTCTTCGACAGCTTGACGGCGATGCGCTTCAGCACGCCCGACATCTGGACGAAGGCACCGCAGTCCTGGGTCGCCTCGACCAGGTTGGCGGCGGTCACGAGGGGCAGTCCGGTGATCTGGGCGAGGTGGCGGCGCGCCGACTCGGCGTATCCGGCGGGCGCGTTGAGGCCGGTGCCGATCGCCGTGGCACCCAGGTTGATCTCGTGGATCAGTTCCACCGCCTCGGCGAGCCGGCTGCGGTCCTCGTCCAGCATCACCGCGTACGCCGAGAACTCCTGCCCCAGCGTCATCGGCACCGCGTCCTGGAGCTGGGTGCGCCCCATCTTCAGCACGTCGCGGAACTCGACGGCCTTGCGGGCGAAGGAGTCCTGGAGGACCGTCATCGCCTTCAGCAGCTCGCGCACCGCGAAGACCGTCGCGATCTTCACCGCGGTCGGGTAGACGTCGTTGGTCGACTGGCCGAGGTTGACGTCCTCGTTGGGGTGGAGGTGCTCGTACTGGCCCTTGCGGCGGCCGAGCAGTTCCAACGCCCGGTTCGCGACGACCTCGTTGGCGTTCATGTTCGTCGACGTTCCGGCGCCGCCCTGGACGACGTCGACGACGAACTGGTCGTGCAGCTTGCCGTCACGGATCTCCTGGCAGGCCGCGACGATGGCGGACGCCTTCTCGGAGTCGAGCAGGCCGAGTTCCTCGTTGGCGCGGGCGGCGGCCTCCTTCACGGCGGCGAGGGCCTCGATCAGGTGCGGGTAGGCGGAGATCGGCGTTCCCGTGATGGGGAAGTTCTCCGTGGCGCGGAGGGTGTGGACACCCCAGTACGCGTCGGCGGGTACGTCGCGGTCGCCGAGGAGGTCGTGTTCACTGCGGGTGGCTGCGGCGGTCATGGCTGTGCGGGCCTTCTTTCGTCGGGTGGCGCCCAAGAGCTCGGGACTTGTTCACCGTTGGCGGGTGCGGGGTTGTTCGTGGTTGCTCGCGCCCACGCGGCGGAGCCGCATATGGACACAGCCCCGCGCCCCTGAAGGGGCGCGCCCGGAGACTCAGACGCGGTGCGTCACGCACCCGTCGGCCGTAAGGGGATCCAGCGCGCGGGTCGGCCTGACCTGCCCAACCACTTCCCCTCCGCCGAGCAGCGGGCCTCCCGCGAACTCCTCCAGAGTCCCCGGGTCGATGCCCGCGCGGGCGAGCGCGGCCGCTGTCACGGGGACGCGGGCCCGGTCGGCGCCGTCGGCGATCTTGACGGCGACGGCCCTCCCGTCCGGCAGCGCCGCGATCTGGACGCCCTCGAACCCGTCCTTGGTCAGCAGCCCGGGCACCGCGCGCATCAGCGCGGCGACGTCGCGCCCGGAGCCGGACGCCATCTCGGCGTGCTCGCGCATCGCGTCGGCCACGCGCGCCTCCGGGGTGCCCTCGGGAGCGGTGGTGATCCGGGCCGCGGCGCGCGCGAGCCCGTGCAGGGAGGTGGAGAACAGGGGCGCGCCGCAACCGTCCACCGTCACCGCGGCGACGGCCTGCCCGGTGAGGTCCTCGACGATCTCGGCGATGGCCTGCTGGAGCGGGTGCTTCGGGTCGAGGTAGTCGTCGAGGGACCAGCCGTTGAGCTTGGCGGTGTAGAGCATGGCCGCGTGCTTGCCGGAGCAGTTCTGCGCGAGCCGCGACGGCAGCCGGGCCTCGCGCACCCAGGCGTCGCGGACGACCGGGTGGTAGGGCAGGTCGGGCACGTTGAGGAGGTGGTCCTCGGTGAGCCCGGCCAGTTCCAGGATCCGTCGGGTGCCGGCCAGGTGCCGTTCCTCGCCGGAGTGGCTGGCCGCGGCCAGTGAGAGCAGCTCGCCGTCGAGTGGCAGCCCGGCGCGCAGCATGGCCACGGCCTGCACGGGCTTGAGCGCCGAGCGGGGGTAGAAGGCAGCCTCGATGTCTCCGATCTGGAGGTCGACGCTGCCGTCGGCGGCCAGGACGGCCACCGAACCGTAGTGGATGCCCTCGATGACGCCACCCCGTATGAGGTGGGCGACGGGGGCGTGGAGGGGCTCCCGGATCACGGGAGCCGCGGCCACCGGCGACGAGGGGGTCGCCCGGACACCGGAGGCCGCTGAACTGCCGTACGTCACTGCTTGAATCACGCATCCGCTCCGCTAGAACGGCGGGCGACCCGGGACCTGATCCCGAACCAGCCCACCACCAACGCCCCCACGATCAGCGGGAGGCACAGCACCGTCGTGCGGCCGGCGCCGCCGTCGGCGTACATCAGGACGAGGACCGAGGCGAGGAAGAACAGCGTCACGAGCTCGGTCCACGGCGAACCCGGGAGCTGGTAGCTCGGCCTGGACAGTTCGCCGTTCTGGGTCTTCCGCCAGAACAACAGGTGACAGATCATGATCATGCCCCAGGTGGCGAGGATGCCGATCGCGGCGAAGTTCAGCACGATCTCGAAGGCATCGGCCGGGACCACGAAGTTCAGCCCGACGCCCAGCACACAGATACCGCTGGTGAGCAGGATGCCGCCGTACGGGACCTGGCTGCGGCTCATCACGCTCGTGAACTTCGGCGCGGAGCCCGACATCGCCATGGAGCGCAGGATGCGGCCGGTGGAGTACAGGCCCGAGTTGAGCGACGACATGGCCGCGGTCAGCACGACGAGGTTCATGATGCCGCCGGCCGCCGGGATACCGATGTTGGAGAGCACGGTGACGAAGGGGCTCTCCCCCGCCTTGTACGAGGACCAGGGCAGCAGCATCGACAGCAGGACGACGGAGCCGACGTAGAACAGACCGACGCGCCACATGATCGAGTTGATCGCCTTCGGCATGATCTTCTCGGGGTTCTCGGTCTCACCGGCGGCGACACCGACGAGCTCGACGGAGGCGTACGCGAAGACGACGCCCTGGATGATCAGCAGCATCGGCAGCAGGCCGTTGGGGAAGAGACCGCCGTTGTCGGTGATCAGGGCCGGGCCGGGAGTGGTGCCGTCGACCTGGTGCTGGGTGACCAGCAGGAAGATGCCGATACACATGAAGGCGACGAGCGCGCCGACCTTGATGATGGCGAACCAGAACTCCAGTTCGCCGAAGATCTTCACCGAGATGAGGTTCACGGTGAGGACCACCGCGAGCGCGATGAGCGCGAGGACCCACTGCGGGATGTCGGAGAACATGCCCCAGTAGTGGGTGTAGGTGGCCACCGCGGTGATGTCGGCGATACCGGTCGTGGCCCAGTTGAGGAAGTACATCCAGCCCGCGGTGTACGCGCCCTTCTCACCCATGAACTCACGGGCGTACGACACGAAGGCGCCGGACGACGGCCGGTACAGGACGAGTTCGCCGAGGGCGCGAACGACGAGGAAGGCGAAGATTCCGCAGACCGCGTAGGCGATGAACAGGGACGGGCCCGCGTCGGCGAGCCGGCCGCCGGCGCCGAGGAAGAGGCCCGTGCCGATCGCGCCTCCGATGGCGATCATGTTGACGTGCCGGGATTTGAGGGACTTGCTGTAGCCCGCGTCGCCGGCGTCGACGTGCGCCGGTTTCTGTACGGCTTCCTGGAGTGACTCGCTCACGCCTCGGGTCCGCCTTCCGTGGAGCTGTCCGTGCGTGGGGGACGCACGATGTCTGTGAGGGTGGTTTCGACGCGGTCGAGGTGGTGGGACATGGCCTCCACCGCGTCGTGTTCGGAACCGTCGATCAGCGCCTCGACGATGGCCCGGTGCTCGCGGTTGGACTGCTCGCGGCGGCCACCCAGCTCGTTGAGGAAGGCCGACTGGCGGGCCAGCGCGTCCCGGATCTCCTCGATGACCCGGCGGAACACCGGGTTCTGGGTGGCCTCGGCGATCGCCAGGTGGAACAGGGTGTCCATCGCGACCCATGCGGTCGTGTCGGTCTCCCGCTCCATCCGGTCCATCAGGTGGGCCAGGTGGTCCAGGTCCTCCGGGGTACGGCGGACCGCCGCGTACCCGGCGACCGGGATCTCCACGTGCCGGCGCACCTCCAGCAGGTCGCTCGCCGTGAAGTCGCCGAAGGTGGGGTCTTCGACGGTGTTGGCCATCACGAAGGTGCCCTTGCCGGTGCGGGACTGGGTCAGCCCCATCACCTGCAAGGCCCGCAGCGCCTCGCGCAGAACCGGCCGGCTCACTTCGAGCCGACGGCACAGCTCCGCCTCGGAGGGGAGCTTGTCGCCGATGGCGTACTCGCCGCGCTCGATGGCGCCGCGGAGGTGGGTGAGCACCGCTTCCATGGCGCTGATACGCCGGGGTGCCGAGCCACCTGTCTGGCTGTCTGACAGGTTCACGTGGGTGATCCTGAGGGTGACGTAAGGGTGCTGTCAAGGGGTACCGGGCCAGGATCCATCCTTCCGCCCCTACCCGAGGATCAGCTCAGCACACCGGTCCCCAGCAGACCGAACAGCAGCAGACCGATCACGATCCGATAGATCACGAACGCGTTGAAGGAGTGCCTGGCCACGAACTTCAGCAGCCAGGCGATCGATCCGTACGCGACCGCGAACGACACGACGGTCCCCACCGCGAGCGGCGCGGCGCCCGCCCCCGTACCCAGGGCGTCCTTCAGCTCGTACAGACCGGCACCCGTCAGGGCCGGAATTCCGAGAAAGAAGGAGAGCCGGGTGGCCGCGACACGGTCCAGATCGAGCATCAGCGCGGTCGACATGGTGGCGCCGGAGCGGGAGAACCCGGGAAAGAGCAGGGCGAGGATCTGCGAGCCGCCCACCAGCATGGCGTCCTTGAACGAGGTGTCGTCCTCACCGCGCTTGTGCCGCCCCATCTGGTCCGCCGCCCACATCACCGCACTGCCGACGATCAGCGAGGCGGCCACCACCCAGAGCGAGGCGAGCGGCCCCTGGATGAGCGGCTTCGCCGCGAGCCCCACGGCGACGATCGGGACGGTCGCGGCGATCACCCACCAGGCGAACTTGTAGTCGTGGTGGTACCGCTCCTCCCTGTCGACGAGCCCCCGGAACCAGGCGGAGACGATGCGCGCGATGTCCTGGCGGAAGTACACGAGCACGGCGGCGATGGCGCCGACCTGGATGACCGCCGAGAACCCGACCACCGCGTGGTCGTCGACCGGGATCCCCATGAGTCCCTCGACGATCTTGAGATGACCGGTCGAGGACACCGGCAGGAACTCGGTCACCCCCTCGACGGCCCCGAGGACGACAGCCTGACCGAGGGAGATGGCGCTCATGTGATCCAGTTCTGGTGGGCGTCGGGTACGGCGCGGACAGTCGTACTACGGCGAGGTAAGGGCCCGTCTCACCGTGGGGCGTGTCGCGGGGGACTCAGCCCCAGATGGCCCCGGCGAGCGCCACTCCGGCGAATGCCGCGCCGAGGCCTGCCACCACGCTCGCGGCGACGTTGGCGACAGCGTAGAAGCGGGCGCCGTCCTGGGCGAGGCGCAGGGTCTCGTACGAGAAGGTCGAGTACGTGGTCAGGGCGCCGCACAGCCCGGTGCCGATGAGCAACTGAAGGTGGGAGCCGGCGGCGCCCGCGGCCACCGCTCCGGTGAGCAGACCGAGGACGAGCGACCCGGCGATGTTGACCGTGAAGGTGCCCCACGGGAAGACCGTGTCGTGCCGGGACTGCACGGCGCGGTCGGTGAGATAGCGCAGGGGCGCGCCGGCCATGCCGCCGGCGATGACGAGCAGCCAGTTCACAACGACCTCTTACCCTCCGCGCCCGTTTCGCCGGACGTGTCGTCCCGGCCGCCGTGGCTGACGACCTCGCACGCGTCGAGAGTCACGAGTCCCTCGGTGACGAGTTCGTCGAGCTCCGGCAGGAAGGCGCGTACGCGCTCCTCCTCGTCCACGATGACGACGGCGACGGGGAGCTCCTCACTCAGCGAGAGCAACCGTGAGGTGTGGACGACTCCGGAGGCGCCGAAGCCCTCGATGCCCCGGAACACGCTCGCGCCCGCCAGGCCGGCCGCGTGGGCCCTGTGGACGATCTCGCTGTAGAGGGGTCGGTGGTGCCAGGTGTCGTGCTCGCCGACGAGGACGGTCAGGCGCAGGGCGCGGCCCGTGAGCCGGGTGGATCGCGTCATTGCTGCCTCATCGTGAGTGGAGTGGATCGCGTCATGGCCGCCTCACCGCCAGGATCCGGCGCGCCGCCGCCACCGCGAGTCCCACCGATGCGAGGGCCGCGAGGAGTGTGGCGGCGAGATAGACGAGGCCGGTGCCGGGTCGGCCCTTGTCGACCAGTCGCTCGATGTCGACCGCGTACGTCGAGAAGGTGGTGAAGCCGCCGAGTACCCCGGTGCCGAAGAAGGGCCGCACCAGCCGGTGGGCCGCCCACACGTCGGTGATCACGACCATGAAGACGCCGATCACAGCGCAGCCGACGACGTTCACCCAGAACGTGGTCCAAGGGAAGCCGCCGGTCTGCGTGGGCCACAGCAGCGACGCACCGTAGCGGGCCGCGGCGCCGATGCCGCCGCCGAGCGCGACCACGGCCGCCACGGGCGCCTGGCCGTGCCAGAGGGACGGCCGTCGGGCGGGGACGACCACGTCGGCGGCGTCGGGGACGCCGAGCCGGTCGGGGTGCGGGACTGTCACATGGCTCAGCGTGCCACATCGGGCAGCTCGCACACGGCGACCCCCCGCTCCCACAGGCTCCCCAGGACCAGTCGCCCGTCCGCCACGCAGGCGCTGGTGACCATGCGGAACCCGG
Organism: Streptomyces spongiae; assembly: GCF_009377185.1. Lineage (GTDB taxonomy): Bacteria > Actinomycetota > Actinomycetes > Streptomycetales > Streptomycetaceae > Streptomyces > Streptomyces spongiae. The sequence goes on along the minus strand of NZ_VJZC01000188.1, from coordinate 2,640 downwards.
AGCGCCGGCGCACGAGGTCGTGGACGATTCGTCCCGTGTCGTCCACCGCCAGGACCCCGGCGAAGCCCTGCGGCCGGAAGGGGGCGCGGACGGCGACCCGGGCGGCGGCCCGCCGGGCGCCCGGGCCCATGCGGTGGAGCACATCCAACGGGGCGACACGTGGTCCGGCCAGTGCCACCCACATCAGCCCGTCCGGGCCGCGCCACATGTTGTCCGGCATACCGCTCAGGTCCCGGGCGAACGGCTCGCTGGTGCCCGCATCCGGGCCGGTGAGCCAGTAGCGCGTGAGGCGGCGCCCGCCGGTCTCCGCGACGATGAGAAAGGACTCGTCGTCCGAGGCCGCGACACCGTTGGCGAACTGCAGCCCGTCCAGCAGCACTTCGGGCCGTTCGCTCCCGGGTGTCAGACGCAACAGCCGCCCCGTACCGCTGTGTTCGACCAGGTCGCCGATCCACTGCTCCAGCGGATGGGTGCGGCTGGAGACGGTGAAGTAGATCGTCCCGTCGGTGAGAGCGATGACGTTGCTGCAGAACCGCAGCGGCTGGCCGTCCACCGAGTCCGCGAGCACTCTTACGGTGCCGTCCTTGGTCGCGCACCGCAGCAGTCCCATCCGGGCGTCGCAGACCAACAGGTCTCCGTCCGGGAGGAGTTCGAGCCCGAGGGGGCGGCCGCCGGTCTCCGCGAGTACCTGGACGCGGGTGCGGCCCGGGTCCGCGATGCCGTCCAGGCGCAGGATGCGGCCGTCCTCCACACCGGTCAGCACACGGCCCCGGTCGTCGGCGACCACGTCCTCGGGCCCTCGCCCGCCGATCCCCACGTACCGGAGCGGTACGAGTCCGGTGCTCCGTGACTGCGCCATGTCCACCTGCCACTGATCGTTTCCGACGGCCGACCTCATGGAGGGACTGGTACCCGGTACGGTCCGGCGGACCCGGTTTTTCACCCGGTCCGCCGCGCAGCCGGGTCCGGACGGGCCCGGTCGCCCCACGGCGGCCGGACCCGCGTCATCCATGTGCTCAGCGGTGGCTGAACCACGACATCGCCGGGAGCGCCCTGTCGTCGTAGCCGAACAGGGCCTGGTTCTCCCAGCCGTTGCCGGAGGACGCGTCGGTCGGGTCCCAGCCGTTGCCGGTCACCGCGGTCCAGGTCGCCTCCCAGTAGAAGACGCCGAGGCCACGGCCGTTGGGGACGGCCTCCACGATGCTCGCCACATCCTTCATCCACTGGGTCTGACCGGCCGTGGAGGCCGGGTAGCCGGACACGAGCTCACCGGTGGTGTCGATGATGTTCTCGAGCGAGTCCTCGCTGTCGAGGCGGAACGGGTAGGCCGTCTCGGCGACGAAGACCGGCTTGCCGTAACGGGAGGCCGCGTCGTCGAGGGTGGTCTGGAAGTCGGACAGCGGCCCGTGCCAGTAGCCGTAGTAGGACAGTCCTATGGCGTCGAACTTCACTCCGTTCGAGACCGCGTTGTCGAACCACCAGCGGGTGCCCGACAGGTCACCGCCCTTGGCGAGGTGCAGCGCCACGGTCGTACCGGAGTTGACCGCCTTGACGGCGTCGTAGCCGGAGTTGAGGAGCCCCGCGAGTTGCGACCAGTTGTTCGTGGAGCCCTCGTTCCACAGCATGCCGCCGTTGATCTCGTTGCCGACCTGCACCATGTCGGCGGTGGTGCCCTGCGCCTTCAGCGCGTTGAGGACGTCGTACGTGTGGTTGTAGACGTCCGTCTTCAACTGGCTGTAGCTGTGCCCGGCCCAGGCGGCGGGCTTGTCCTGGCGGCCCGGGTCGGCCCAGAAGTCCGAGTAGTGGAAGTCGACCAGCAGCTTCATACCGGCGGCCTTGATGCGCTTGGCCGTCGCCAGCACGCGCGTCTTGTTGTTGTAGCCGTCGGCGGGGTTGACCCAGACCTTCAGGCGCGCGTAGTTCATGCCGGCGTTCTTGAGGATGGTGATCGCGTCACCGGTGCTGCCGGAACTGTTCTTGTAGACACCGCCCTTGGCCTCGCTCTTCGCGATGGACGAGATGTCGGAGCCCTTGATGGCCAGGCCCGTCGAGCCCGAGGTGAAGGTCAGGTCGTCGACGTTGATCCAGTTGCCGGCGTTGGCGTCGGAGTTGACGCTGATCGTGCACTGGTTGTTCGTCACCGCGATGGAGGTGACGATCCTGATCCAGCCGCTGGAGGAGACCGGGAGGTCCGTGCGCTGCTCGGCGCTGCCGCAGTTCTTCAGGGCGAGGTACGCCGACTTCTGGCCGCCGCCGGAGCGTACCCACGCCGTGAGCTTGTAGTTCCCGTTGGTCAGGCCGGACAGGTACTGGTACGTCTCCACCTTGTACGCGGAGGACGACCAGTGGGTCAGGCGGTAGCTGCCGCTGTGGCCGCCGGACTCGGTGAACGAGGCGGTGTTCTGCCCGCCCGCCGAGTACGTCGACCAGCCGGACGGGGTCGCGGTGCCGGTGCCGTCGGACTCGAAGCCGCCGTTGGTGAGGGTGGCTGCGGCGTGGGCGGTCTGGGTGGGGAGAGTGGCCAGGGCGAGCCCGGCGGCGAGTGGGAGGAGCAGGGTTCGCAGTATGCGTCTGGGATGGAACATCGTCGTCCGTCGTCCCTTCGACGTTGGTGTGTGCGGGGGTGTGGGGGTGTGGGGT
>NZ_VJZC01000187.1 GCF_009377185.1 Streptomyces spongiae | reverse complement strand
GCCTTACGGGGCGGGGCCGCAGGGTGTTCGAAATACCGTACGACGTGCGGAAGTTCGACCAGAAGATAGGTTTGGGGGGCGGCTACGTCAACGCTTCCGGCGCGTTCTGTTCCGGTTGCTTCCGGATCGGGCGAGGATGCTGGAAAACCCGAGGTGACGATCCGTTGACTTGTGCGCGGTCGCGGCTTTAGCTTCGGCGCCGGTCGGTTCGATGTCTCGTGCATTGTTCGGAATCTCGACCGACTCTTCCCGCGTGTTCGGTTGTCGTGCCCCCCGGAAGGAACCCCCATGCCTTTCCCGCAGTTCGTCCCTCGCGCAAGACGTCTGTGCAGAGCCGTACTCGTCCGTACCGCGGTCCTCGCGACGGCCGCCGGTGCCCTGGTCGGTCTCCAGCACCAGGGCAGCGTCGACCTGAACCGCGCGGAGCCGGTGGCTGTGACGTCCAACCAGATAGCGGTGGATCCCGCGCCGATGGGCTGGGCCTCCTGGAACACCTTCGCCGCGAAGATCGACTACAACGTGATCAAGGCGCAGGTCGACGCGTTCGTCGCGGCCGGGCTGCCGGACGCCGGCTACAAGTACATCAACATCGACGAGGGCTGGTGGCAGGGCACCCGCGACAGCCAGGGCAACATCACCATCGACGAGTCCGAGTGGCCAGGCGGCATGAGCGCGATCGCCGACTACATCCACAGCAAGGGACTCAAGGCCGGCATCTACACCGACGCGGGCAAGGACGGCTGCGGCTACTACTTCCCGACGGGCCGCCCGGCGGCGCCCGGCAGCGGCAGTGAGGGCCACTATGAGCAGGACATGCTCCAGTTCTCGAAGTGGGGCTTCGACTACGTCAAGGTCGACTGGTGCGGCGGTGACGTCGAGGGGCTCGACGCGAAGACGACGTACCAGGCCATCAGTGACGCCGTCGCAAAGGCATCGGCCACCACGGGCCGCCCGCTGACCCTCTCGATCTGCAACTGGGGCAAGCAGAACCCGTGGAACTGGGGTGCCGGCATGGCCGCCGTGTGGCGCACCAACACCGACATCATCTTCCACGGCAACTCGCCCTCGTGGGACAGCATGCTCGCCAACTACGACACGAACGTGCACCCCACGGCCCAGCACACCGGCTACTACAACGACCCGGACATGCTGATGGTCGGCCTGGACGGCTTCACCGCGGCACAGAACCGCAGCCACATGAACCTATGGGCCGTCTCCGGAGCCCCGCTCCTCGCCGGCAACAACCTGTCCACGATGAGCACCGAGACCGCGAACATCCTGAAGAACCCCGAGGTCATCGCGGTCGACCAGGACCCGCGCGGCCTCCAGGGCGTCAAGGTCGCCGAGGACACCACCGGACTGCAGGTCTACAGCAAGGTCCTCTCCGGCACCGGCAAGCGGGCCGTCGTCCTGCTCAACCGCACCGGCAGCGCGCAGAACATGACTGTCCGCTGGTCCGACCTCGGCCTGACGGGCGCCTCCGCGACGGTCCGCAACCTCTGGACGCGCTCCAACGTGGGCACCTTCGCCACCGGCTACACCACCTCCGTCCCCGCCAAGGACTCGGTGATGCTCACGGTCACCGGCGGCACCGAGGCGTCGAGTTCCACGTACGAGGCCGAGGCCGCGGCCAACACCAAGGGCGGCTCCGCGGCCGACGCCACCTGCGCGAACTGCTCCGGCGGCACCAAGGTCGGCGGGGTCGGCAACGGTAGCGCCAACACCCTCCGCTTCAACAACGTCTCCGTCGGCGCCACCGGCACCAAGGTCGTCGACATCGCCTACACCAACGGCAGCGGAGCGGCCCGTACCGCCTTGCTCCAGGTCAACGGACAGCAGGCCACCACGGTCTCCTTCCCGCCGACCGGCTCGTGGACCACGCCCGGCACCGTCTCCGTCCAGGTCTCCCTCGCCAAGGGCTCCACGAACACCCTGACCTTCTCCAACTCCTCCGCCTGGGCACCGGACCTCGACGCCGTCCAGGTCCGCCCGCTCCCCGGCACGAACGGCACCCAGCTCGTCGGCCGGGCATCCAGCCGCTGCCTCGACATCGACAACAACACGATCACCAACGGTACCCAGGCCCAGCTGTGGGACTGCCACGGTGGCGACAACCAGACATGGGCCAACGTCACCTCGCGCAAGCAGCTCGTGGTCTACGGCAACAAGTGCCTGGACGCCTACAACCGCGGCACCACCAACGGCACCAAGGTCGTCATCTGGGACTGCAACGGCCAGACCAACCAGCAGTGGAATGTCAATGCGGACGGCACCCTCACCAATGTGAACGCCGGCCTCTGCCTGGACGCCTCGAACGCGGGGACCGCGAACGGCACGAAGCTCGTGCTGTGGTCCTGCAACGGCGGGGACAACCAGAAGTGGACCCTGCCGTAGACCGCACGGAGGTGTGACGCGAGGGGCCGGATCCGGACCGGGATCCGGTCCCTCGCCGTTCGTGGTGGCCACTCGCTCGCCCGCCTGGCACCTGGCTTAATCTGATCGCCATGCGCGAGTCCCTGCGGCAGGCGTGGCGGGCAACGGTCCACCTCGTCATGGCCGCGGCCATGGCCTTCGGCACGATCCTCTTCATCACCGTGCTGCTGATCACCGCCGCCGTGACGCTGGCGGTCGTCGGTGCCTGGCTGCTGCCCGAGACCGTCCTGCTGATCCGCCGGATCGCCGGCTCCAAACGGACCATCGTGACCGCGTGGACGGGGAAGCCGATCCCCGAGGCGTACCAGCCGATCACCGGCACACTGCGCGAACGGCTGCGCATCTCCGTCACCGACCCCGGCACCCTCACCGACCTGCGCTGGATGGCCGCCCACTACGTGTACGGCTGCCTCCTCGTCCTCGCACTGCCGCTGTGGCCCGTGGGGCTGGTGGTGGACGGCGTGCGGAGTGGGCCGCTGCGCCGCGAGCCGGTGGTGCTCCCGCTGATCGTGCGGCTCGCCGATCTGGAGGCCCGCTGGTCCACCGCCCTGCTCAGGCCCTCGCCGAAGGCCCGGCTCGCCGAACGGGTCGAGGAACTGACGCAGACCCGTGCCGGCGCCATCGCCGCGCACGAGGCGGAGCTGCGCCGTATCGAGCGGGACCTGCACGACGGCACGCAGGCCCGTCTGGTGTCCCTGTCCATGCGGATCGGGCTCGCCAAGCGCGCCTACGACCAGGACCCGGAGGCCGCGCGACGGCTCCTGGAGGACGCGCAGGAACAGACCGAGCACGCGCTGACCGAGCTCCGGCTCGTCGTCCGCGGCATCCACCCGCCGATCCTCACCGACCGCGGTCTGGCGGGCGCGGTGCGGGCGCTGGCGGCGAGCAGCGGATTGGAAGTGACGGTAGAGGTGGAGGGGCTGGACCACGATGACCCACGGGCCCCGGCGGCGGTGGAGGCGGCCGCGTACTTCGTGGTGGCCGAGGCGCTGACCAACGCCGCCAAGCACAGCGGCTCCCCGCGCGCGGACGTCCACCTCGCCCGCGTCCCCACGGGCGTGCGGGTCGCCGTACGGGACGAGGGCCGCGGGGGCGCCGAGGAGACGGGTGGCACCGGACTGGTCGGCATGCGGCGCCGTGTCGCCGCCCTGGACGGCACGGTGACCGTGACCAGCCCTGTCGGGGGACCGACCGTGATCGAGGTGGAGCTGCCGTGCGTATGGTGACCGGGACGACCGGAACAGTGAGGGAGCGACCGTGCGCGTCGTGATCGCCGAGGACAACGCCCTGCTGAGGGAGGGACTCGTCCTGCTGCTGACGTCGTCCGGGCACGAGGTCACGGCCGTGGTCGGCAGTGGCCCCGAGATCCTCCCGGCGCTCCTGGCACACCGCCCGGACGTCGCCGTCCTCGACGTGCGGATGCCACCCGGCTTCCGCGACGAGGGCCTGCGCGCCGCGCTGGAGGCCCGCAAGGAGATCCCCGGACTGCCGGTGCTGGTGCTCTCGCAGTACGTCGAGGAGTCGTACGCCGCCGAACTGCTGGTCGGCGGGGCGAGCGGGGTGGGCTATCTGCTGAAGGACCGGGTGGGCCGGGTCGACGAGTTCCTGGACGCCCTGGACCGGGTCGCGTCCGGTGGCACGGCCCTGGACCCCGAGGTGGTGACCGAACTCCTCACCCGTCGCCGTGAGTCCCCTCTCGCCGCGCTGACCCCGCGCGAGCTGGAGGTCCTGAAACTGATGGCCGAGGGCCACGACAACACCACCATCGCCAGGACCCTCGTCGTCACGGAACGGGCCGTCAGCAAGCACATCGGCAACGTCTTCCTGAAGCTCGGCCTGCCGCCGAGCGACAGCGGCCACCGCAGGGTGCTCGCCGTACTGGCGTACCTGAACAACGCGTAGCGGCACGCGAGTTGCCCTATGTTGCTTCGCCCCGTGTAAAGCATGGCTGGAACTCGGCCGATTTTAAGTCAGTCGCTTGACTTGGCTGTGGCGGGTGGGATTGCCTGTGCTCGCAGCGACCACCGGACCACAGGAGGACGCACGGTGGACAGGACGGTACGGGCGGAGCGGGCCGGTGCCACGAGGGAGCTCATCCTCACCGCGGCGGAGCGGCTGTTCGCCGAGCACGGTGTGTACGCCGTGTCGAACCGTCAGGTCAGCGAGGCCGCCGGACAGGGCAACAACGCGGCGGTCGGTTACCACTTCGGCACCAAGGCCGACCTGGTCCGCGCCGTCGCCCGAAGACACGAGGAGCAGATCGAGGAGATCCGTGCGCGGCTGCTCTCGGCGATCGGCGACTCCACCGACGTACGGGACTGGGTGGACTGCCTGGTGCGGCCCATCCCCGAGCACCTGGCCGCCCTCGGCAGCCCCACCTGGTACGCGCGGTTCTGCGCCCAGGTGATGACCGACCCGGCACTCCACCGGATCATGGTCGAGGAGTCGCTCGCGTCCGCGTCGCTGCGGCGGATCGTCGGCGAGCTGAACCAGCGGCTGCCCGATCTGCCTCCGGAGGTGCACGCGGAGCGGGGTGCGATGGCCCGCCAGCTCATCGTGCACATGTGCGCCGAACGCGAACGGGCCCTCGCCGAGGGCACCCCCACCCCCCGGGCCAGTTGGCAGGACGCCGCCACCGGCCTCGTCGACGCCATCCTCGGACTGCGGCTGGCGCCGGTGACGGACCGCGCCTGACCGCCCCCGATCCCCCCACCACACGTCACGAGTCCCGTCGGGGACTCGAGAAACGGGTGCATCGATGACCATCACGTCGAACGCGACAGGTGACCGCGCCGCCGACTCCGGGATCCTGCCGTTTCCGATGGACCGGGCGACGGGCTGCCCGTTCGATCCGCCGCCCCGGCTGCGGTCCCAGCAGCAGGAGAAGCCCCTCGCCAGGGTCCGCCTCTGGGACGGCAGCACGCCCTGGTTCGTCACCCGGCACGCCGACCAGCGCGCCCTGCTGGGCGACCCCCGGGTCAGCGCCGACATCACGCGCCCCGGCTATCCGAGGTCGGCCCCCAGCAACGGCCGGAACAGGATCAGCTTCATCCTCATGGACGATCCCGAACACGCCCGGCTCCGGCGGATGGTGACGGGGGCTTTCGCCGTCAAGCGGGTCGAGGCGATGCGGCCCGCGGTGCAGAAGATCGTGGACGACCAGCTCGACGACATGCTCTCCGGACCCAACCCCGTCGACCTGGTCCAGGCGTTCGCGCTGCCCGTGCCCTCCCTGGTCATCTGCGAACTGCTCGGCGTGCCGTACGACGACCACGACTTCTTCCAGCGCAACAGCAGCACCCTCGTCAAACAGAGCGTGCCCGTCGAGGAGCGGACGGCCGCCCACGGCGCACTCCTCGCCTACCTCGACGACCTGATGGGCGAGAAACTGGCCCACCCCGCAGGCGACCTCCTGTCCGGCCTTGCCACCCGCGTCGAGGCCGGAGAGCTGACCCGCGAGGAGGCCGCCCAGATGGGTGTGCTGCTGCTTCTCGCCGGTCACGAGACCACGGCCAACATGATCGCCCTCGGCACGGTCGCCCTGTTGGAGAATCCCGGCCAACTCGCCGTGCTGCGCGACGCGGACGACCCGAAGGTGGTCGCCGCGGCCGTGGAGGAACTGCTGCGCTACCTCAACGTCACGCACACCGGTCGGCGCCGGGTGGCGCTGGAGGACATCGAGATCGCCGGGGAGGTGATCCGCGCGGGCGACGGGATCGTCTTCCCCAACGAGATCGCCAACCGGGACCCCGAGGTCTTCACCGACCCGGACCACCTCGACCTCGGACGTGACGCCCGCCGCCACGTGGCGTTCGGCTTCGGCGTGCACCAGTGCCTCGGCCAGCCGCTGGCCCGGTTGGAGCTCCAGGTCGTCTACAGCACCCTCTACCGGCGCGTTCCCACGCTGCGGCTGGCCACCGACGTGGAGGAACTCCCCTTCAAGCACGACGGCGCGGTCTATGGCGTCTACGAACTGCCGGTGGCCTGGTGAGAACCGCCGGTGGCCTGGCGACGGGCCGCTCCCTCTCGTGAGCTGTTCGCGCCCTCTTCCCACCCCGCCGCCGACAGGGCGGGGCGGGAAGAGGACGTCACACGGCGGCCCAGCCGTCGTCGACGGGCAGGATCGCGCCGTTGACGAAGGCGGCGGCGTCGGAGGCGAGGAAGACGATCGTGGCGGCCTGCTCCTCGGCGGTGCCCAGCCGGCCGATGTTGGCGCCGATGAACTGCCCCACCACCGCGGGCCCGTGGGCCCCCTGGTCGGCGTCGACCTGGATACCGGTCATCGTGGGGCCGGGGGCGATGGCGTTGGCGCGGATGCCCTGCTTGCGGTACATGACGGCGAGGTTCTTCACCAGGCCGATCACACCGTGCTTGGAGGCGGTGTACGCGGCGCCCGCCGCGCTGCCCCGCAGACCTGCCTCGGACGCGGTGAAGATGAGGGAACCCCGCTCGGCGGCCAGCATGTGCGGCAGGGCGGCCCGGGTCAGCAGGAACGGAGCGGTCAGGTTGATCCGTATGACCCGCTCCCACTCGGCGTCGTCGACGTCCGCGAGGGCGGACATACGGTCCATGATCCCGGCGTTGTTCACCAGGACGTCCAGCCCGCCGAAGGCCTCGACGGCCCGCTCGACGACCGTGTCCACCACCGTCTGGTCGCTCAGGTCGCCGATGACGGCGAGAGCGGTGCCCCCGGCGGTCTCGATCGACTTGACGGTCTCCTCGGCGCCCTCCGGGTTCAGGTCCGCGACCACAACCTTCGCACCCTCCTCGGCGAACCGCAGGGCCGCGGCCCTGCCGATGCCGCCGCCGGCGCCGGTGACGACGACACTGCGGTCCTGAAGCCCGGTGCTGGTCATGCTGTCTCCTCATCTCAGGGGACGGGGCGACTCCGGCCGGTTGTTTGTGACGATTGGCCGACGCCTTGATTGAGTGAAGCAAACATATGTGGCTTACTTGAGTCAAGCAATCGCCGCGGGATGAATGGTCTTTCCATGTACGGCAGCATCAGTGAGAAATCCTCCGTCGCCCGTGGAGAGGGACAGCACGTTCTGATCGTCGCCGACGATCCGGGCACGTCCGAACTGCTCTCGACGACGCTGGAACTGGCGGGCTATCGGTCCGGCACGACGGAAACCGTGGGTGGGGCGGTGGCGCGGCTCGCCGAGGAGCCGGTCGACCTGGTGATCCTCGATACGGCACTGCCGGACATGGAGGGGTTCGAGCAGGGCCCCCACCCCGTGGTCGTCCACCGCCCTCCGGTGCTCCTCCTGACCCCGTACGACGATCTGGGCAAGATCCTTCCCGGACTCGGGCCGGGGGAGCGGGACTACGTCACCAAACCCCTCCGGATCGCCGAAGTCCTGGCACGCATCCAGGTGTTACTGAGGGGCAGGGGGCTCTCGCGGCGGGAGGGCGTGCTGGCGTACGACGATCTGGTGCTGGACGACGTCACCTGTCAGGCGCGGCGCGGACAGCGGGTGCTGGACCTCACGCCCGCCGAGTTCCGGCTGTTGCGCCATCTGCTGGGCAACGCGCACAAGGTGATGTCGAAGGAGCAGATCGCCCGGTACGTCTGGGGGGAGTACCGCGGGGACAACGCGATCGAGCAACTCGTCTCCCGGCTGCGGCGCAAGGTGAACCAGGGCGGGTTGACGCTCATCCACACCCGCCGGGGCTTCGGCTACTGGCTCGGCCGTTCGGGAGGTGGAGAGTGAACCTTCCGGCTGTCGACATGTGATCCAGGCCACGTCAGCTTTCTGTCAGGAAACCGTCCGGAAGGCGTCAGTCCACTCTGTTTGCATGTGCTCATCGAGGCCTCGACTTCACCCGGCGCTCCGCTTCGACCGGAGCCCCCACCACCGAGGAGAGACATGGCCGACACACAGGCCGGCACCACGCCCGCGCCCACCCCCTCCGTTCCCGAGTATCCGATGCCCAGGGACCTGGGCTGCCCGCTCGCACCGCCACCGGCCCTGGAGCCCCTGCGGGACGGGCAACCGGTGAGCAAGGTCCGGATCTGGAACGGCAGTACGCCCTGGCTGATCACCCGTCACGCCGACCAGCGCACCCTGCTCACCGACCCCCGCGTCAGCAACGACGACCACGAGCCCGACTTCCCCCACGTCAACGCCCACCGGGCGGCGATCGCGCCGCACACGCCGAAGCTCATCACCAACACCGACGCCCCGGAGCACACCCGCCTGCGCCGGTCGGTCAACGCCCCCTTTCTCGTCAAGCGGATCGAGGCCATGCGGCCCGGCATCCAGAAGATCGTCGACGACCTGATCGACACCATGCTCGCCGGGCCCAACCCCGCAGACCTGCTCACGGCGCTGGCGCTGCCCCTGCCCTCGCTGGTCATCGCCGACCTGCTCGGCGTGCCGTACAAGGACCACGCCCTCTTCCAGGAGAACAGCAACCGGGTCCTCGACAGCTCGCTCTCCGCGGAGGAGGCGCAGGCGTCCGGCCGGGCGCTGGGCCAGTACCTGGACACCCTGTTCCGCGAGAAGCTCGAGAACCCGGCCGACGACGTGCTGTCCGAGATGGCGGGCCGCGTCAAGGCCGGCGAGATGGCCCACGAAGAGGCCGTCAACATGGGCGTCGCGATGCTGATCGCCGGGCACGAGACCACCGCCACGATGATCAGTCTCGGCACCCTCGCCCTGCTCCAGCACCCCGACCAGCTCACGCTGTTGCGCGAGAGCGACGACCCGAAGTTCATTGCCAACGCGGCCGAGGAGCTGCTGCGCTACCTGTCCATCGTCCATTCGGGCCTGCGCCGGGTCGCCAAGGAGGACATCGAGGTCGGCGACCAGGTCATACGCCAGGGCGACGGCCTCCTCTTCGACCTGCACGCCGCCAACTGGGACCCGCAGGCGTTCCCCGAGAGCGAGCGACTGGACCTGAACCGCCCCGCGCGCCAGCACAACGCGTTCGGCTACGGTCCCCACCAGTGCCTCGGCCAGAACCTCGCCCGACTGGAGCTCCAGGTCGTCTACGGCACGCTCTACAAGCGCGTTCCCACGCTGAGCCTGGCCGCTCCGATAGAACAGCTGCCGTTCAATCACACGGGCACCACCTACGGCGTCAAGTGCCTGCCCGTCCGCTGGTGACCATCCCTCTCACGAAAGGCCGACCCCCACAGATGACCGAGGAACAGACCATGCGTGTGGAACTGGACGAGCCGAAATGCGTGGCGTCGGGGCAGTGCGTCATGGCATCCCCTGAGGTGTTCGACCAGCGGGAGGACGACGGCGTCGCGATCCTGCTGGAGGAGAAGCCCGGCGACGAACTCCTCGACGGAGTGCGGGAAGCCGTGGCGATCTGCCCGGCGGCCGCGATCCGGCTGGTGGAGGAGTGAGGCGGATCGTCGTCGTGGGCGCCTCGGCCGCCGGACTCGCGGCCGTCGAGACGCTCCGCCGCGAGGGCTACGACGGCACGCTCACCCTCGTCGGCGACGAACCGCACACCCCGTACGACCGCCCACCGCTGTCCAAGCAGCTCCTGGCGGGTGAGTGGAGCCCCGAGCGGCTCGCGCTGCGCCCCTCGGCCGACCTCGACGCCCTCGACATCGACCTGCGTCTCGGTGTCGCCGCGACGGGGCTGGACGTGCCGGACCGTACGGTACGTCTGGCGGACGGCTCGGCGCTGCCGTACGACGGTCTGGTCGTGGCCACCGGTGTGCGCCCACGCCGGCTGCCCGGCGAGGGCGCCCATGTGCTGCGGACGCTCGACGACGCCGTCGTCCTGCGGGACCAACTGGAGCCCGGGGTACGGGTGGTCGTCGTCGGCGCCGGGTTCCTCGGCGCGGAGGCCGCCGCCGTGGCGTCGCGGCTCGGCGCCGAGGTGACCCTGCTCGAACCGGCGCCGGTGCCGCTGGCCCACGCGGTCGGCGAGGAGATCGGCCAGGTGCTGTCACGGGCCCACCTGGACCACGGGGTGAACCTGCGCACCGGAGTCACCGTGACCGCGGTGACCGAGGACGGGGTACGGCTCGCGGACGGTGAACTCGTCGACGCCGACGAGGTGCTGGTCGCCATCGGCTCGCTGCCCAACACCGAGTGGCTCGCCGACAGCGGCCTGGCCGTCGGCGACGGGCTGAACTGCGACGAGTACTGCGAGGCGGCCCGGGGCGTGTACGCGGCCGGAGACGTCGCCCGCTGGTACAACCCGCTGTTCGGGGTGCCCATGCGGATCGAGCACCGCACCAACGCCGCCGAACAGGGCATGGCCGCCGCCCGCAACCTCCTGCGCCCCGAGGCCCGTAAGCCGTTCGCACCGGTGCCGTACTTCTGGTCCGACCAGTACGACATGAAGGTGCAGGCGTACGGCTATCTGCGCGGCCACGACGAGGTGGCCGTCGTGGAGGGGGACCTGACCGAGCGACGGTTCGTCGCGGTCTACCGCACCGGCGACCACGTCAGCGGGGCCCTCGCGGTCGGCGTGTCACCCAAGGCGGTCCGGTCGTGGCGGCAGGCCATCGCGGCCCGTGCGACCTGGCGCGAGGCCGTGACGGTGTGACGGACCCGCGCCGGCCGTCCGGTCTCCGCCTGGCGCACCACACCACAACAGACGCTCACGGACACGAGAGGACACCGATGTCCACCCCCCACACATCGTCCGGCAGCACGTCCCCGGCTCCTCAGGAGCTGGGCTTCGACCCGGAGGAACTGCGCGCCCGGTACAAGGCCGAGCGCGACCGCCGCATCCGCCCCGAGGGCGGCGGGCAGTATCAGGGCCTCAGCGGCGAGTTCGGTTACTACGACGAAGACCCCTACGCCGACGCCGAGTTCACCCGGGAGCCCCTCCACGACCGTGTCGAGGCGGTGATCATCGGGGGCGGGTTCGGCGGTCTGCTCGCCGGGGCGCGGCTCCGGCAGGCGGGCGTGGAGTCGATCCGGGTGATCGAGAAGGGCGGCGACTTCGGCGGCACCTGGTACTGGAACCGCTACCCGGGCATCCACTGCGACATCGAGTCGTACATCTACATGCCGCTGCTCGAGGAGATCGGCTACGTCCCGAAGTGGAAGTACGCCCCGGGGGAGGAGATCCGCCAGCACACCCGGGCCATCGCACGCCACTTCGGCCTGTACGAGGGCGCCTGCTTCCAGACGCAGGCGACCGAACTGCGCTGGGACGACACCGACCTGGAGTGGACCGTCTCCACCGACCGGGGCGACCGCATCAAGGCACGCCACGTGGTCGTGTCCACCGGCACGCTCAGCGAGGCCAAGCTCCCCGGTATCCCCGGCATCGAGACCTTCAAGGGCCACACGTTCCACACCAGCCGCTGGGACTACGCCTACACCGGCGGTGACGCCAACGGAGGTCTGCACAAGCTCGCCGACAAGCGCGTCGCCCTCATCGGCACCGGTGCCACCGCGATCCAGGTCGTGCCACACCTCGGCGAGGACGCCCAGCAGGTGTACGTGTTCCAGCGCACGCCCTCCTCGGTCGACGTGCGCGGCAACCGCCCCACCGACGCGGAGTGGGCCAAGGCGCTGACGCCGGGCTGGCAGAAGCGCCGTATGGAGAACTTCCTCAAGGTCGTCACCGGCGTCCGCACGGACGAGGACGAGGTCGACGACGCCTGGACCAGCAGCGCCCGCCTCCAGGAGAAACTCATCCCGACCAACGCGTACGCGGACGTCCCGCCGGACGAGCGCGAACGCGCCTACGAGATCGCCGACTTCCAGAAGATGAACGAGATCCGCGCCCGCGTGGAGACCGTCGTCGAGGACCCGGAGACGGCCGAGAAGCTCAAGCCGTGGTACCGCTACATGTGCAAGCGGCCCACGTTCAGCGACCACTACCTCCAGGCCTTCAACCGGCCCAACGTCACCCTCGTCGACACGGCCGACACCCACGGCGTGGAGCGGATCACCGAGAACGCGGTCGTGGTGGGCGGGGTGGAGTACGAGGTCGACTGCGTCATCTTCGCGACCGGCTTCGAGGTCGGGATGTCGGGAATCCTCGCCGGAAAGCTCCCGGTGTACGGCCGGGGAGGGGCCCACATCTTCGAGGCATGGGCGCAGGGCCCGAAGACGCTCCACGGGTTCTACAGCCACGGCTTCCCCAACCTCTTCCAGCTCGGCCCGCTGCAGAACGCCAGTGCCGTCAACTACGTGCACATCCTCGACGAGCAGGCCCAGCATGTCGCCGGGGTCGTCGCCGAGGCCCGCAGGCGCAGGGTCCGGTACGTCGAACCGACCCCCGAGGCCCAGGACACCTGGGTGGCCACCATCGCGGAGAAGGCGGCCGACCTGTACGCGTTCCAGGCGGAGTGCACGCCCGGCTACTACAACAACGAGGGCAGGCCCCGGGAGAAGAGCATGTCGTTCGGCGACGGGCCGGTCGCGTTCCACGAACTGCTCAGGAACTGGCGCGCGAACGGCGGGCTGGGCGACGTGCTCGTGGAGGCCGAGTGAGGGCGGGGGAGACGGACATGACGACGGATCCCAGCCGGTTCGACGACACCGGCCGCAGGCCCGCCACCAGTGACCGGTGGGAGGCCAGGAGACTCAACCCGCCGAACCGGCTGTGGGGTTCGAACGGCGTCGCGTTCGGGCCCGACGGGCGGCTGTACGTGGCGGAGTTCCTCGCCGGGCGGATCAGTGCCGTGGACCCCGCCACCGGGGACGTGGACGTGATCGTGCCGATGGACAGTCCGGTGCAGTCGCCGGACGACCTCGCCTTCGGCGCGGACGGTTCGATGTACATCGCCGACCTGGTGCCCGGCCGGGTGTGGCGCCGCAGCCCCCAGGGCGAGTACACCCTGGTCTCCGACGACGTGAAGAACCCGAACGGCATCACCTGCGTCGGCGACCGGCTCTTCGTCAACGAGATGAAGATGGACGGCCGGCTGCTGGAGCTGTTCCCGGACGGCGGCGACCCCGTGGTGCTGACCGAGGGGCTCGCCCTGGGCAACGCGATGCAACTCGGCCCCGACGGCCACCTCTACTACCCGCACATGATCACCGGTCAGGTCTGGCGCATACCGCCCGACGGCGGGAAACCCGAGGTGGTCGCCGAGGAGGTGCACGAACCGGTCGCGGTGCGCTTCGACCGGGGCGGTGTCCTGCACGTCCTCTCACGTGGTGTGGAAGGGATCGTGACCCGTATCGACCTGCACGGCAGCGGATCGCGGGGGCTCGTCACCAGTGGGGTGGTCGGGCTCGACAACGCGGCGTTCGACACGGAGAACCGTATGTTCGTGTCGAGTTACGCGAGCGGCGGCGTCCTGGAGATGCACCCCGACGGCCGGACCCGGGAGATCGTGCCCCGCGGCCTCGACGGCCCCTTCGGGGTGACCGTCGACCTGGGCGGCACGGTGTACGCGGCCGACCACTACCGCCTGGCGAAACCCACGGTTCCGGAGAACGCCGACGCGGGCGGGCCGGGTGGCGGGACCACGGAGGAACTGCAGCCCTTCTCCCACGGGATCACCGCCGACAACGGGGTGCTGCACCTGACCTCGCAGTACGGCCAGGTGCGCACCTACGACCCCGTCCAGAAGACGTCCCGGGTACGGGCGAACGGCCTGAACCAGCCCCTGGGCATCGCGGTCGGGTCCGACGGCTCGCTCGTCGTCGCCGAGACCGGGGCCGGCCGGGTCGTGGCCATAGACGAGAGCGACACCGTCACCGTGCTCGCCGAGGGACTCGACCACCCCGTGGACGTCGCCGTCGACGCCGAGGGACGCTGCTACGTCAGCGACGACCGGCTCGGCGCGGTGCTCCGCGTGGACGACGGCGAGACCGTGACCGTCGCGGACGGGCTCGACGCACCGCAGGGCCTGGCCGTGCGCGGCGACGAGCTGTTCACCGTGGAGACCGGGCGGCGCAGGCTACGGGCGATCTCCCTCACCACCGGGGAGAGCAGGATCGAGGCCGAGGACCTGGCGGTCGGCCTGCCCCCGGGGATCACTCCTCGTGACGAACCGGCCCTGTTCACGCACGGTATGCCCGGCTCACCGCGCCGGTTCGCCGGTCTCGCCGTCGGCCCGGACGGTTCGCTGGTCCTCGCGGCCAACGGGGAGGGGAGCGTACTGCGCCTGTCGGAGCCGGCAGGGGAGTGACGAGGAGTCCGGTGCCCCGGCCCTCTGCCGCTCATCCCGTGCGGTAGAGGGCCGTGAGCAGTTCGATGGCCGCCTGGGTGCTCGGGTGCGGGTCGTCCCGCCACCAGCCGAGCCGTACCGCGATCGGTTCGGCGTCGCGCACCGGGCGGTAGACCACGCCCGACCGGCGGTACTGATGGGCGGTGGCCTCCGGTGTGACCCCCACGTACCGTCCCGTCGAGATCATGGCGAGCCAGTCGTCGACGTCGTGCGTCTCCTCGGTCGTGGGCCGGGCGTCCGGCGGCCACAGGTCCGTCGTGGTGGTGCCCGTCCGCCGGTCGACGAGCAGGGTGCGCCCGCCGATGTCGGCGAGCCTGATCGAGCGGCGCCGGGCCAGGGGGTCGTCCGACGCCATGGCGCACAGACGCCGCTCCAGGCCCACGATGGCCGAGTCGAAGCGGCGGTCGTCCAGTGGCCTGCGGACCACGGCGAGATCGCAGGCGCCGTCCGCCAGCCCGGCGGTCGCGGAGTTGACGCGGACCAGGAGCAGGTCGACCCCGGGGTGCACCTCACGCCAACGGCGCTGGAAGGCCGGCGTGTGACGGCCGAGGGCCGACCAGGCGTACCCGATCCGCAGCCGGGTGTGGCCGGACGTCGCCTCCCGCACCAGATCGTCCACCTCGGCGAGCACCCTCCGGGCGTGCCCCAGCACGCGCAGACCGGTCGCCGTCGGGTTCACCTCGCGGGAGGTCCGCCTCAACAGCCTTACTCCCAGAGCCTGTTCCAGCGAGGCGAGGGTGCGGGAGACGGCGGCCTGGGAGACGCCGAGCGCGATGGCCGCGTCCGTGAAGGTGCCCTCCTCGACGATCGCGACGAGACAGCGCAGCTGCCGCAGTTCCAGATCCATGACTCCAGCGTATGGATGGAGCGGTGGATGCATTATGCGCATGCGCCGAGCCCGGTGACCATCGGCACATGCAGACAGACGCTGTCGGCCCGGTGGCCCCTCCGCAGACCAGTGCCGCCCCGACCCAGGCACCCGAACACGACCGTCGGCGCCTCGCCGGTGTGCTGACCATGGTCGGCAGCGGCCTGTCCAACCAGGTCGGCGCCGCGACCGGAGCCCTCGCCTTCCCCGTACTCGGCCCGGTCGGCGTGGTCGCGGTGCGCCAGTACGTGGCCGCGGTCGTCCTGACAGCCGTCGGCCGCCCCCGGCTGCGCACGTTCACCTGGCGGCAGTGGTGGCCGGTGCTGCTGCTCGCCCTGGTGTTCGGCACGATGAACCTGTCCCTGTACAGCGCCATCGACCGCGTCGGTCTGGGGCTGGCGGTGACCCTGGAGTTCCTCGGCCCCCTCACCATCGCCCTCGCCGCGTCCCGGCGCCGTCTGGACGCGTGCTGCGCGGTGGTCGCGGGCGCGGGGGCCGTCATCCTCATGCGCCCCCAGCCCTCGACCGACTACGTGGGAATGGGGCTCGGCCTGCTGGCCGCCGTCTGCTGGGCGTCGTACATCCTGCTCAACCGCACCGTCGGCCGGAGGATCCCGGGAGCGCAGGGGTCGGCCGCCGCCGCCGGAGTCTCCGCGCTGATGTTCCTGCCGGTCGGTGCCCTCGTCGTGGTCCAGCACCCGCCCACGGCCGCGTCGGTCGCGTACGCCGTCGCCGCCGGTGTCCTCTCCTCCGCCGTGCCGTACCTCGCGGACCTGTTCACCCTGCGCCGCGTACCGGCCCGTTTCTTCGGTCTCTTCATGAGCGTCAACCCGGTCCTCGCGGCAGCCGTCGGATGGGTGGTGCTCGGGCAGGGCCTGGGTG
>NZ_VJZC01000186.1 GCF_009377185.1 Streptomyces spongiae | reverse complement strand
CCCTGGGAGCCTTCGACGAGCACCGCTGCGTCGCGACCTTCCGCTCCTTCGCCCAGGAGATCACCGCCGTGGGCGGCACCCCCGTCCCCGCCGACGCCGTATCGAACGTCACCGTCACCCCCACCCACCGCCGCCAGGGTCTCCTCACCCGCATGATGGCCCACGACCTGAAGGCGGCGAAGGACAGGGGAGACGTCGTCGCGACGCTCATCGCGGCCGAGTACCCGATCTACGGCCGCTATGGCTTCGGCCCCGCCACGTGGGCCACCGAGTGGACCGTCGACGTCCCGCGCACCGGCCTCGACCCCCGCTGGTCGGGCCCGGACGACGGCGGCCGCATCGACCTCGTCGACGGCGCGGACGTCCGCAAACTCGGCCCCGAACTGCACGAGCGCCTGCGCCGCACCCAGCCCGGCGCCGTCAGCCGCGACGACCGCTGGTGGCAGACCAACACCGGAGCCGGGCTGCTGGACCGCACGCCCTGGACGGAGCCCTTCTACGCCGTGTACCGGTCGGCGACCGGCGAGGTCGAGGGCCTCGTCTCCTACAAGGCGGACGACCACTGGCCCGACAAGCAGCCGCACAACACGGCCGAGGTGAACTGGCTGATCACCGTGGCCCCGGCCGCCGAGCGCGCCCTGTGGCACTACCTGTGCTCGATCGACTGGATCACCCGGGTCAAGTCGGGCTTTCGGGCGCCCGACGACCTGCTGCCGCTTCTCTTCCCCAACCCGCGTGCCGCCCGTATCACCGCGCAGGCGGACTGGTTGTGGGTGCGGGTCCTGGACGTCGTACGGGCGCTTCAGGCGCGTGCGTACGCGGGATCCGGGACGCTCGTCCTTGAGGTCGTCGACAAGGCCGGGCTTGCCGGCGGCCGGTACCGGTTGGAGGCCGGGCCAGACGGGGCTTCCTGCGCCCCCACGCAAGAGGACGCCGAACTCACCCTGGATGTCGGCGAGTTGGGCGCCCTGTGGCTCGGCGACGAGTCGGCGGTACGGCTTGCCGCGCTCGGCCGGGTGCGGGAGCAGCGGAAGGGCGCCGCCTCCGTTGTCGACGCCCTGCTGCGTACGTCCAGGCGACCGTGGTGCCCGGACGTCTTCTGATCGGTGCTCCTTCCGTGCGGGTGATGTGCCAGTGCAGCTGGTGCTGCTGTGGTGCTCTGAATCCGTATCCGTAGCTATGCAGTTGTCGTGGCTCCCCGTATGAAGTTGTGGTGCGGTATGCGGTTGTGGCTGTGCTGTTCAGCTCTTCTGTTGTGGCTGTGCTGTTCAACTGTGGCTGTGCTGTTCGGTTGTGACGGTGCTCTTCAGTTGTGACGGTGCTGTTCGGTTGTGGCTGTGACCGGCGGGCTGGGGCTCCCGGCTCCCCTCCGGAAGGGAGCCCTGCCTGCCTGACGGTTGGCCGTTCAGCCGGACGGCGCCAGCAGCATCACGAGCAGTACGGCTCCGATGCCGCTGATCAGCGTGTTCCTGGACTTGAGTCCGACGGTGAGCGCGAGGACGCCGATGATGCCCATCGGGCCGTACTTCCACTCGATGAGCTGTTCGAAGCCCACGGCGAGGGCGGCGACGACGATGGCGATGAGCGGCATGACGGTCCCTCCTTCCGGAACGTCCCTGGTGCGGGACGAGACGGTGGCGCCCACCTGCTCGACTGAGTCACCCTCAGCGATCGTTGGTCACCTTTTGTGACCAACCCCCCGTTAAGTTTGACCATGTTGCTCAAGTTGGCGACCAACTCCACCTTACTTATCTCCGCTTGGAGTCGTCTCATAACCACCTTCCCATGAACTGCCCAAAGATGGCGCGAAGTTGTAGTGTTTGGTCGTGGACGGGGAACATGCCGCCGTCAATGGGCGGAAGAGGTCACAACGGCCACAGAGGTCACACCGCGAGGTGGCCGACGAGCTGCGAAGCCGTATCAGGTCCGGTGAGCTGAGGCCGGGCCAGCGCATGCCCACTCAGGCCAAGCTGGCCGACGAGTTCGGCGTGGAGCGGGGCGCCGTACGTCAGGCGTTGCGCATCCTGCAGTCGGAGCGTCTCCTCACCAACGTTTCCAAGGGCAGCCCGGCCACCGTGGCTCCGATCCCAGGGAAGGCCCTGGCCGGTCCCGAAGTTCCTCCCCAGCCCACGATGGTGGCGCTCGCTCCGCGTATTTCGGCTGCCTTCGCAGCTCAGCACGTCGAGATCGACGCCCTGTGCCTGACATCGGTCTCGCTGACCCTCGCCATGGGTGAGCCGTTGCGCGAGATTCACGCGGGGCGCATAAAACCGGCCAAGGTCGACGTCCGTGTGATGATGCCCAGCCGCGACATCGAGCTCGCCTTCCCGGCCCCGGTGGACGACTCGACCGACGGCCGGCTGCAGCGCCGCTGGCTCGCACAGCGCAACGCGCAGGGCCAGGTCCTGCGGCACAACCTGAACGCGCTCCGCGCCACGCACGGCATCGACGTGCACGTCTCCTTCCGGGCGCTCCCCTTCACCCCACCGGTGAAGCTGTACCTGCTGAACGGCGCGGAGGCGCTCTTCGCGTACTACACCGTGCAACGACGGGAGCAGGAGGTGGACAGCGAACAGTTGGAGATGTACGACGCCGAGGGCACCCGGTCGATGCTGTTCGCCTTCGAGCAGGGGGTGGGTCTACGGGACACGACCTTCGTGGAGCAGTCGCACCTGTGGTTCAACGCACTGTGGGAGACGATCAGTTCGGAGCTGCTGCTCACGAGCTGAACGTCTCCCACGGAGGGTGCGGGTGGGGCGTTGTGGTTCTCTTCCTCGGGGATGGTGACTCGGGTCGTTGCCGCTCACAGGGCCGGCCCGGCGACCATCAGCGCCAGGACGAGGGCCCCGATGGAGCTGCACGTCGGGCTGTTGGCCTTGATCCCGATGGTGAGGAGCAGGAGGCCGACGATGCCCATGGGGCCGTAGCGCCACTGGACGAGCTGCTGGAAACCGATCGCGAAGACGGTGGAGATGAGGGCGAGGACAGGCATGGGGTGTTCCTCCTTCAGGGTGTCATCCAGGGCGTCATCTGCGCACGTGCTGTGGACCGCTACTTGCCAAGAGGCTGCGAGAGGAGGTAAAACTTCCGCCAACTCAACAAAGTTGGCAACCAACTTCGACTAAGTTATGCCCACTTGGCATGCAGCCACAAACAACTTCAAAACAACTCCCCAAAGATGGATGCGAGTTGTACGTTCTGGTCGTGACTCAGGAGAACGTTGCAGTGAACGGCAGCAGAAGGCTCTCACCGCAGGAGATCGCCGACGCCCTGCGCGACCGCATACGCGCCGGAGACCTCAAGGCCGGAGACCGTCTGCCGACCCAGGCCGAACTCGCCGAGGAGTTCGGCGTGGAACGCGGCACGGTCCGCCAGGCGCTGCGCGCTCTCCAGGACGACGGTCTGCTCAGCAACGTGAGCAAGGGAAGCCCGCCCCGCATCGCCGAGCCGGCCCCGACCCATGACGAGCCCCAGCCGACGATGGTGGGCCTGGCCCCCCGGTTGGCGGAGGCGTTCTCGACCCCTCACGTCCGCATCGACGCGGCGTGCCTCACGGCGGAGACCCTGATGCTGGCCCTGGGGGAGCCCCTCCGCATGATCCACGAGGGCCGCGTCCGCCCCGAGTCCATCGACGTCCGCATCCTGCTGCCGTCCCGGGACATCAACCTGGCCTTCCCGATCTCCGTCGAGGAACACGGCGACGCCGACCCGGTCCACGAACGCTGGCTGGCCCAGCGCAACGCCCAGGGCCACGTCCTGCGCCACAACCTCCGCTCCCTGCGCTCCTCGCACGGCATCGACGTACGCGTCACGTTCCGCGCGTTGCCGTTCACACCGCCGATGAAGTTGTACCTGATCAACGAGTCGGAGGCGCTGATCGCGTACTACATGGTCACCCGACGCGAGGAACCCTCGGACGAGGGGCCGTTGGACATGTATGACGTCCTGGGCACCGACTCCCTCCTCTTCTCCTTCGAGAAGCGCGAGGGCCGACGGGACTCCGCGTTCGTCGACGAGTCACAGAAGTGGTTCAACGCCCTCTGGGAAACCATCACGTCGGACCTGACACTCTCCTAGTGACTACTGATACAGCGCAGACTGAGCGGGTGACAGTGGAGACAGAGAACCTGCGAGAGCTGATCACCCCCGTTCGCTTCGTGCTCTGGGACCTGGACGGACCGATATGCCGGTTGTTCGCCGGTCATCCCGCCCACCGGGTCGCGAAAGATCTCGTGCGGCTGGTCGAGGGGCGGGGGCTGGGCGGACTGCTGACGTCCGAGGAGCGAGCGACGCAGGATCCCCACAGGGTCCTGCGCGGGGTCTACCTGCGGCGTCCCGAAAGCGATCTGATCATCGAGCTGGAGGAGTGGCTCACCCGGCAGGAGCTGATCGCGGTCCCGACGGCCTATCCCACCGCACACGCGGACCCGCTCATCAGGATGTGGGCGTCGCGCGCCCGTTTCGCCATCACGACGAACAACGCGGCGGTCGCGGCCGCCCGCTACATCGAGAGCCGTGGCCTCACGGACTGCTTCCCCTACATCTACGGCCGCACCCGGCAGATCGACCTGATGAAGCCGGACCCGCACTACCTGCTCCAGGCGCTCAACGCCATGGGCGCGGACCCGTCGGCCTCCCTGATGATCGGCGACGCGCCCTCGGACTTCGAGGCGGCGCAGAAGGCCCGCGTCTCGTTCCTGGGCTACGCGCGGAACGACGACAAGCTGCGGACCTTCCTGGACGCGGGAGTCAGACGCGAGCACATCGTGAGCTCCATGCAACAGGTGCGGCTCGCGCTGGGCGCTCCGGCCTGAACCGTCAGCAGTCAGGCCTGAATGGTCAGCAGTACGAGGAAGAAGGCGGCCCACCATGCCGGGTGTATCCGGCGTGCGTGCTCGCCCAGCAGTACCAGGGTCGCTGCCACGGTCAGGAGCACCACTCCCACCGGCCCGAACTCATGCTCCACCAGGCGGCTCACCCCGAATTGGACTGCCACCCCCACAAATTCCCACAGAACCATCTGTCCACCCCTGTCCACTTCATGGAACCGATCAACTACCCGTCCAATTGGTCTGATTGCCTTGAAGTGGTTGTCCCCTGACTACTTGATCCCTTAACAACAAGGCGGCTGCGGATCGGTCAACCAGTCAGTCGAGGCGGCCAATTGGACGGCAAGTGGTTTGGTGGCCTGCCTGGCGAGGTACGGACGCGGTGTGAGTACGGAACGGGGCGAAGGAGGCGGCAAGGAGTTCGACCGTGTCCTGGAGCAGTTGCGGGCCCGTATCGCCAACAACACCTATCCGCTCCACTCCCGGCTCCCCGCGCAGCGCGAGCTGGCGGACGAGCTCGACGTCTCGCGTGACACCGTGCAGCGTGTCCTGCGCGAGCTGAAGAGCGAGGGTTGGATCGAGTCCCGCCAGGGCAGCGGATCCCGGGTGGTCAAGCGCCCGATCCACTCAGGGACTCAGGAGCAGGAACAGCCCCGGGTGCGGGCGGCCCTCGGGCCGTTCATAGCGCGTGCCTTCGCCCAGCCGGTCGTACGGCTCGACGTGTTCACCCTGACGTCCGAAAGCCTGGACGCCCACATCCGGCTGCAGGCCGAGCGCATCCGTGTCGGGGAGATCGCACCCCAGGGCATCGAACTCCGCATGCTGCTGCCTTCCGAGACGCTCCAGCTGCCCTATCCCCGCCCCAAGAGGCTGGCGAGCGAGGAGAGCGAGGCCAGGCCGCCGGAGCAGGAGGCCCAGTTGCTGACCCAGCTGCAGGACCGGCTGCGAGCCATCACGCGACGGCACACCATCTCGCTGCGCACGGCCCTGCGCGACCTGCAGACGGAGGGTCTCGTGCCGTCCGTCGAGGTCGAGCTCCGGCGTGTGCCCCTGGCGCCGGCGTTCAAGCTCTATGTGCGCAGGGACACCGAGGCGCTGTTCGGCCCCTACGAGGTGGTGGAACGCCCCATCCTGCTGGACGACGGATCGGAGATAGAGGCCCAGGACGTACTGGGGCTGGGCTCGATCCTGACGCGCCACGTCAACGACTCCGGCGACCCGAACTCGCCCGGCTCCGTCTTCATGGAGAGCATGCAGGGCTGGTACGACTCGTGCTGGCAGTTTCTCGCCGAGCCCGACTGACCGGCAGACCGGCTGGCTGACTGGCTGACACCACGGTGCCCGGGGCCACGGACTGCGACATGACACCGATTCATCGGGTTGGCGCGCCGCAGGCCACAAAGGGCACTACAGTATGGCCACCTCTCTCGCGTCGCATGAACATCAGGCGCGACGCACAGCAATTCAGGAGTGGCCCGTGGGTGCTCCGCCGAAGCCGGGTGTCTCCGACCCGGTACACGCGGTCGATGAGGCGTTCGACATGCTGGTGTCGTACGCCAGAACCGTGGGGGAGTTCAGCCAGGGCCATCACAACCGGAACTACGTGGCGCGGCCGCCCGAGGGCGTCGACCAGTGGCTCACCGCCCTCGTGGACCACGACCGGGTCACCGTGCGCGAGCAGATCCACACCGCGCTGCCGGTCGTCATCAGGACCTGGTTGGACGAGTCCGAGATCCTCGGGGCGATCTGCCGTGTGCTGCCGCATGTTCCCCGGTGCCTGATGAAGCGACGGGGCCTGACCATCCTGAGCTACGTGCAGGGCGTACCGCTGTCCAGCATCTGCCGCAACGGCAAGCCGGTCGACTCCCATCTGATCTCCGCCCTGGCCGGCCTGCTGGCGGACATGACGCAGGTCCGCAGGAAGGACCTGCCCTCCCTGCCGCAGTCCTGGCCCCGGACCAGCCGGGACAGCCGGGCCTTCCTGCGGACCCTGGCCCTGGCGGCGGAGGAGCAGATCAGACAGCGCAACTGGGGCGAGTTCGGTGGTCTGTTCGCGATGCTGGGCATCCCCGAGGACGCCCTGGTGCGTTTCGCCGAGCGGGTGCCCTCCATGGCCAGCCGCCCCTTCGGCCTGCTCCACACCGATCTGCACCGCGACAACGTGATTGTGTCGTACCACGGCGATCCGCCGCTGATCTGTGTCGACTGGGAACTGGCGACGTACGGCGACCCGCTGCACGACCTCGCCACCCACCTCGTGCGGATGCAGTACCCCGACGACCAGTGGGCGGAGGTGATGGAAGCGTGGTGCACGGCGATGGCGCAGCGGCGGCCCAAGGCGGTCAACGGTCTGACGCGGGATCTGAAGCACTACGTCGCCTTCGAGCGGGCCCAGTCCGTCTACCCCGACGTGATGCGTGCGGCGACCTCGCTCGGGGAGTCCTTCGACCAGCGGGACCTGGACACGGCGACCCAGGCGGTGCACAGGGCGCTGCTGGCGGCCGAGGTCCCGTTGCGGTTGAAGAGTGTGCCGGACGAGAAGGCGATCGAGCGCATCCTGTTCCGGTGGAACGTTTCGCACGGCAAGCGGCACAGTCGCGACCGGGCGGTGTCGTCCATCTCCTGGGAGCGCGATCCGCGGGTGCCCGAGCACCGGGACTTTCCCGCCGCGGCCGTACAGGAGGCGCTGTTCGAGGAAGGGGCCGCCTCCGCGGACCGCGTGTTCAAGGGGACGGCCCACCTCAGCACGGGGGTGCGGGTCACGGGGGTCCCGTTTCCGGTCATGGTGCGGCGGAAGGTGGGATCGGCCAGCCCGCGTGAGCGCCGCTACCTCCACGAGCACGTCGTCCTGCGAGCGATCGAGGAGTCAGGGGTGCGCGTGCGTGCCCCGCGCGTGCTGGCCCTGGGAATCAGTGACCTCCGGGACCAGTTCACCATCCACTCCTACGAGGGGCCGAGGGGGGAGATCCGGCACCCCGACCATCCGGCTGACGGGCTGTTGCCGCACGAGGCGGACGACCTGGTCGACCAGCTCTGTGAGCTGACGAGGATCGACGGCGGTCTGCTCGGTCCGGTCGGGGACGACACGGACTTCTACTGGAGGCTGCGGTACGAACTGATCCGCATGGTGTCCGACCTCCCCAAGGAGACCCTCGATCTGGCGAGGGAGCTCGGCCTGCCGTCCAACAGCGTCCGGCTGGGCGAGATCCTCGACCGCCACATGGTGGCTCCCCGTCGGTCCGTACTCCTGCACGGCGACCTCAACCCGTGGAACCTCGTGCGCCGTGAGGACGGCACCGGGCTGACCCTCATCGACTGGGAGATGGCGATGGTGGGCGATCCGCTCTACGACCTGGTCCGCCATATGCACCTGACACCGACCCTGCCCGAGATCCGGGAGCGGCTGTTCGCCCGCTGGGCCCGTCGGCTGCCGGAGGAGTGCACCAAGGGCTGGAGCGAGGACTGGCGTGTGTACCGCTGGATCGAGACCGTCCGCTCGGCGTATGTGGACCTGGACCGCCTGGTGACGGGTGACAGCCTGGAGGCCCCCAACGTACGCAGGGCGGTGGACACGTACGCCATGACCCTGACCGCCGCGACGGCGACGCTGGGACTCAAGGCCAAGTCGACCGCGAACCCCTATCTGGCCCTGGCACTGCCCCACGGGGACCAGGGAACGGTCCTGGCGGACGGATATCCCGACGGCAGGTGAGGTCTACGACTTTCTGAGCAGCCGCCCGTTACGGGAAGGCGACCGAGTCATGACCGAGTGCGCACCATGGTGATCGTTCCTGTGGCTAACGTGAACGAACGTGCCGGTGAGTGGCGGACTCCCCCCGCGGGCCCAACTCCCCCCAGGGCTCGCATGCCGCTCACCGGCACTGGCGCGCTACCGCTGCCACGGGCTGGGGAGTCTCACACGGTGGCCGCGTCGAGGACGGGCAGCAACTGCTCCTCCTCGTACGTCAGATGAGCTTCGAGCTCGGCCGTCAGACGTTCCACCTCACGCAGGACGTGGCCGGGTCCGGTGCCCGCGCCCTCGTCGGTGACCACCCGGCGGAGGTCCTCGATGAGCGCGGCGATCTGTTCGTGCTCGCGACGCAGCCGGTCGAGGGTCGGGGCCAGTTCGGGGTGGCGGTCGCCGAGGAACGGGAACAGGGCGATGTCCTCGCCGGTGTGGTGGTTGTGCAGCCCCTGACAGAGGGCGAGGCAGTTGATCCGGAGTTGCACGCCGAGGCGGGTACCCGACTCATCCTTCCTCACCTCGTCCCTGATCAGGGCGAGTTCGTGTCGGAACGCGTCGTGTACGACCTTCAGGTGCTCGCTCAGGGAGTTTCCGTTGATGTTCGGCGGGCCGCCCTTGGCGATCTCCGTCAGGCGGACCACGGGGATGACCCGGTCCGTTCTGGCCTGGTACTCGGCCCACCCCGGGTCGCCCTCCACCGCCCGGGCGAAGGCCCGGTCCCGCTCCTCACCGGTCAGGACGACGGCCTCGGCCTCGTAGGTGAACGCTCCGCTCTCCACGGTCACCCGCGGATGGGCGACCAGGTTGCGGAACCAGTCGGGGTGCTTGGGCGAGCCGCCGGCCGAGGCGATGACGAGGATCCGCCCGTCGCCGTCATGGAGGAAGCCGACGGGGGCGGTGTGCGGGGCACCCGTGCGGGCACCGGTGGTGGTCAGCAGAACGAGCCGGGCGCCCTCGAAAGGTCCGCCGACCCGGCCGCCGTTGGCGCGGAATTCGTCGATGACCTGCTGGTTGAAGTGGTTGGGCATTCTCTGCTTTCTGTTTGGGGGATTTCCGTTTTCAGGCAGGGGGAATTGCCGCGGGGCGCGTGAGAGAGCGCCTGCGGTACGGGGCAGGAAAAGCGCGCAAGCGGCGCGGAAAAGGGGACCGTCGGCTACGACGACGCCGTACAGGGCCGTACGGGCACGCGGAAACACCACGCGAAACCCATGGAACAGGCCGAACACCCGGCAGATAAAACGGCGGGCTCCTCGCCCGCCCCGACCTCACTCGGAGGCCGGGAACCCAACTCGCTCACGGCACGAGGCCGCCAACCCGGCAGTCATGAGCGCAACCGTAATACGAAAAGAGAGCAACGGCAATGCGGTTATTCAGCGTTGGTGAATTCCCGCACCCCGGCCACCCGGTCCTCCGCCGAGTCTCCTCCGAGTCCAGTCCGCGCGGTTCGGAGTGCGGTCCATGCCGGCGTCACGGTCCGCGAGGTTCACGATGGCCCAGGCGTTGCCCTGTTTGGTCATCTTGAGCTGGATGCCGGCAACCAGTGACATCGTTTGACGCGTGACTCTCACGTACGACGACATCGCGGAGCAGCAGGCGGACATCGTCCGTCTGCTGCTCCACCACATTCACGCCCCCCTGCCCGATGGCTGGTTCATCCGCGGCGTCCTGCCCTCGCCGTCTTCCGCCGCAGGGGTCCGGATCGTCACTGGCCCTCAACGTGCGAGTGCTCCGGGGGACTTGATGGTCTGGGAGATCCCTCTGCGCACCATCGACGAACCTGAGGAGCTAGCGGGCGCGAATGACGTCCTCGGCCTCGTGCGTGCCTTGAACACCGGCACCCAGATCTTCTCCAGCAGCCGTGTCGACACGGTGATGGGCATGACCCTCATCCATGTGGATCCGGCGCAGGTCGCTCCCGTCGGCCTGGGGGAGCGCGACAACGCCTTCACCGTCCTGCGCACCCTTACCTACCCCTGGACCGAGGAACAGCCCGACCCGCGGCTGCGAGGATTCCTCCTCTGGGGCCCCGACCGGATGCGCCTGTATGTCGACCACGAAGAAGACACGGACGTGGTCGCCGTCGACGTACGGCCGTCCGGTGCTCTGACCGCTCTGCTCGCGGCTCTTCCCTCCCTGATCGAGGAAAGGGAACGGATCGTGCTGGGCGATATCGACGACCCACACTGCTCCCGGCTGATCAACCTCGTGGATTGGTGACTCGTGGGGAGTCTCACCTGTGACTGCCGCGCGGGCTCCCTCCAGCGGCGGGGGTCCCGGATTTCGGGGTGACTGATGCCCAGGGTGTCGAGACGACGGCGGCGGTCGCTGGGCCGGTATCCGCGTCGGACGACGGCGTCCCAGAGGCCGGAGCAGTGCTCGAAGCCGGCACTCAGCACGACGTGTCCGTGTCTGCGCAGGAGCCGGTAGTGCCGCCTTTGCGCCTGGATCACGTCAGGGAGGTCGGTGACGTCGACCTGTTGCATGTAGTTCTCGGCTGATCGTCCGGTCCAGATCTTGTGCCGGAGGCGGCCTCCGGTCCGGCGGGTGACGCGGAGTCGGCAAGGGGCGTTCACGCCGGCCGGCCGGCCGGCGTGAACGCAGCCGGCAGCCGGTAAAGCGTCGCTCGCGACGCCAGCGGCACTCCAGGACCGTGCTCGGCCTCCACGAGCCGTTCCATCCGCCGCCGCAGCACCTGAGCGGACACCGTGGACTTGCCGGTCTGCCCGTCCACCACCTGCCGCAGAGCCGCAACGACCCGCCGGTCGGCCCGGCCCGCGCCGTCCGGGACCGTCCGCAGCCGCGGAGCGACCAGGCCGAGGATCCCTTCCCGCTCGAAGCGGGCCCGCATGTCCTGCAGCACCGTCAGCGACACTGCCGTCCCGGACGCCGCGAGCTCGGCGACCTTGGCCAGCTCCCGCTGCCGCAGCGACCTCACCTGCGGGTCGTACTCGGCCTTCACCGGCCCGTCCGGGACATCGACGGACCGACCGGTGAGCACCTCCACCAGATGCCGTTGCCACCACTCCGCCCGCTCAACCGCCTTGGGAAGACGGAAGACCGATACACCCCGCAACTTGCCCGGACATGACCGAGACGACGCCTCACATGCCCGGAGATCTCCGAGACTGCCCGGACATCAAAGAGACAGGACAACCAGTACCGACAAGCGGCATCCGGTATGGCGTGGCGCACTTTTGCAAGCGGGTGCTTGCAAAAGTTAGCGGGGGTGCTGCACTGTAGAGGCATGGCATCGCTCAACGTCGGCAATCTCGGTGAGTACCTGCGCGAACAGCGGCGCAACGCGCAGCTGTCGCTCAGGCAGCTCGCCGACGCCGCCGGGGTGTCCAATCCGTATCTGAGCCAGATCGAGCGCGGGCTGCGCAAGCCGAGCGCGGAGGTGCTGCAGCAGGTCGCCAAGGCCCTGCGGATCTCCGCCGAGACGCTGTACGTGCGCGCCGGCATCCTCGACGCCGAACGGGACCGGGACGAGGTCGAGACGCGCGCCGTCATCCTCGCCGACCCCACGCTGAACGAGCGGCAGAAACAGGTGCTGCTCCAGATCTACGAGTCGTTCCGCAAGGAGAACGGCTTCGAGGTCGCCGGCACGGCGTACGAAGACGGTGCAGACGGTCGGGAAGGCGCCCGGGACGAAGACGTCCGGGACGACGCTCGGAACGCGGCGGACGCGCGCGGCGAGATACGCGCCGTCGAGGACACCGAACGCCCCGGCCCCCGCACGGCCGACGGCAGCGACGCCGGTTCGCAGCAGACGGCCAGTTGACCCCGAGGCCCCGAAGGGCCTGCCTGCCCTCGCGGCCGGCACGACCCCGCGGTCGGCACAGACGCCGAACCGCTGCGAACCAACCCAAAACCCTCAGCCGAAAGCAATCACGGGAGGACGGTCACCATGGCCATCACCGACGACCTGCGTAAGTCCCTCAGCAACCCGACGCCGCTCTACTTCGCCGCCGGCACCGCCGACCTGGCCCTCCAGCAGGCCAAGAAGGTGCCCGGCATCGTCGAGCAGCTCCGCGCCGAGGCCCCGTCGCGCTTCGAGGCCGTACGCAACACCGACGCCAAGGCGGTCCAGGAGAAGGCCACCGCCCGGGTCAAGGAGACCCAGGAGAAGGCGTCCGCCCGCGCCAAGGAGGCGCAGGAGACCCTCCAGGTCAGGGTCACCGAGATCATCGGCAACCTCGACACCGACTTCAAGAAGCTCGGCGAGACCGCTCAGGACCTGGCCCTGCGGGGTGTCGGCGTCGCCGCCGAGTACGCCGTGAAGGCGCGGGAGACCTACGAGAAGGTGGCCGAGCACGGCGAGCAGGCCGTGAAGACCTGGCGCGGTGAGGCCGCCGAGGAGATCGAGGAGCTCGCGGTCGCCGTCGAGCCGAAGGCCGAGCCCGCCGAGGCCAAGCACGAGGAGAAGCCGGCCGCCGCCCAGGCCGCGCCCGTCGCTCCCGCGCCCGTCGCCTCCGCGAAGAAGCCCGCGCCGAAGAAGGCCCCGGCTGCCCGGAAGACCACGGTGAAGAAGACCACTCCTCCGGCGAAGTAAGAGAAGTAAGGGCCGGAGCGAGGACGTCGCTCGGGCGAACGGCGGTACGAGAACGGGTCGGGCACCTTTGGGGTGTGCGGCCCGTTCTCCGGGTACGGTGGCCGTAAGACGACTACACCCGGGTGGTGGGCATTGTGCTGTTGACGGCATTCGGCGGCTTCATGTCGCTGCTCTACCTCGCCATGCTGCTGCTCGCGGTGGCGGCGCTGGTGCTGGCCGTGCTGGCGCGTGAAGACGCGTACCGTGCCGCCGACAAGCAGAGCAAGATGTTCTGGCTGGTCATCCTGGGTGTCACGGTCGCGGTGAACCTGCTCGTGCCGATGCTCTTCCTGCAGATCGCGGGCCTCATCGCGACGATCGTCTTCTTCGTCGACGTCCGCCCCGCGCTCCGGCAGGTCTCCGGTGGCGGACGCGGTGGAAGCCGCGGATCCAGCAGCGACGGTCCGTACGGGCCGTACAACGGCGGCCGGTGACCTGACCTCAGCGGTACCGCGCCCCGTAGGGGCGCGGGGAACTGCGCGACCAGCCCCCACCGGCCCGCGGATTCCGCACCGCGATTCCAGCGGCTAGCGGTTCAGCAGCAGTACCGCCACGTCGTCCGTCAGCTCGCCGCCGTTGAGGTCGCGGACCTCGCTCACCGCCGCCTGGAGCAGTTCCTCGCCGCCCAGCCCCTGGTCGAGCAGACGGCGGATCAGGGCGACCATGCCGTCCTGGCCGAGACGTTCCCGGCCCGTGCCGACGTGGCCCTCGATCAGGCCGTCCGTGTAGAGCATCAGGCCCCACGAACCGCCCAGCTCGATCTGCGTGCGCGGCCAGCGGGCGTTCGGCAGCAGACCGAGAGCCGGGCCGTTGTTGTCGTACGGCAGCAGCTCGGCCACCGGAGTGCCGCCCGCGGCGGAGGGGCGGGCGAGCAGGGGGGCCGGGTGGCCGGCCAGGCACAGGCCCGCGCTACGGCCGTCCGGCGCGATGTCGACCGTGCACAGCGTCGCGAAGATCTCGTCGCTCTCGCGCTCGTGCTCCAGGACGCGCTGGAGCGTGGAGAGCAACTGGTCCCCGCACAGCCCCGCGAACGTCAGCGCCCGCCACGCGATCCTCAGCTCCACGCCGAGCGCCGCCTCGTCGGGCCCGTGCCCGCAGACGTCGCCGATCATGGCGTGCACGGTGCCGTCGGGGGTGCGGACCGTGTCGTAGAAGTCGCCGCCGAGCAGCGCGCGGGAGCGGCCGGGGCGGTAGCGGGCGGCGAAGCGGAGTGAGGAGCCCTCCAGGAGGGGGGTGGGGAGGAGGCCGCGCTCCAGGCGGGCGTTCTCCTGGGCCCGCAGCTTGGACTCGGTGAGGCGTCGCTCGGCCCTGTCGGAACGTTTCCTCTCCACCGCGTACCGGATCGCCCGGCTCAGCAGACGGCCGTCCAGCTCGTCGCGGAAGAGGTAGTCCTGGGCGCCGACGCGCACGGCCTCGGCACCGCGCTCGGCGTCGCCGGAAGCGGTGAGGGCGAGGACGGCGTGCCGGGGCGCGAGCCGCAGGACGTGCTTGAGCACGGCCAGCTCGTCGTCCTTGCCGGCGTCACCGTTGCCCGGAGCCCGCAGGGCGAGGTCGAGAAGGATGCAGTGCACGTCGTCGGTGAGGAGCCGCCCGGCCTCGGTGAGGTTGCGGGCGGTACGGACCCGGATCGGCTTGCCCGAGGAGTCGAGCAGTTCGGGCACGCTGAGTGATCCTGCCGGGTCGTCCTCGATCAGCAGCACGGTGAGGTTGGTGCCGGCGCCGGTGCCGGCACCGGCGCTGCTGGTGCTGCCGGGGTTGTCGGCAGGGGTGGCGGGCGTCGAGCTCAGAGCCGCCCCCTCTCCGGACGGGCCGCTGGGTGCGGACACGGCGTGCGCCTGACCACTCTCCACGGCCGGTATCGCTCTCTGCCGCGGTATGGGTACGGGCATCGTCTTGGGTTCCTTCCCTCCCCCCGAGGGCACGGTGGGGACGAGGGACCTCGACCCACCGACGGGGACCATAGCGGTAGGCGGCGCCGCAACGGAATGGTCTACGGGGTGACTACCGGCCATCGGCCAGTGTCATATGCCGCATCCCGTAACGCACTTGGACATGGGGTGGCTTCGTCAGGGATGACGAATGTCACGCGGGTGGGGTTGAGCGGTGGGGTGGACCGTGGTGAGGGTCACGTGGTCGGGGAGGTGTCCGGGTTGCTCTTTGGGGGTGTTTGGGCTCGTCTGCCGGGTTCTGTGTGTGGGGTGCTGCGGGTTCGTTGTGGTTGTTCGCGCCCACGCGGCGGAGCCGCATATCGACACAGCCCCGCGCCCCTGAAGAGCCGATCCCTCGCGCCCTTGACGGCGCGTACCCGGCAGCCCCGCACCCCTCAAGACGCGGGGGCGCCCCCCCGCTCACGCGTCCGGGCGTACGACCCCCAGGATCGGCATGGAGCCCGCGCCCGCGATCGTCACCGTGCGGCCGGGGCGGGGGGCGTGGACGATGGCGCCGTCGCCGATGTACATCGCCACATGGCTGGCGTCGGCGTTGTAGATGATCAGATCGCCGGGGCGCATGCCCTCGACGTCGACGCGGTCGAGCTGCTTCCACTGCTCCTGTGAGGTGCGCGGGATGCCGCTCCCGGCGGAGGCCCAGGCCTGCGAGGTGAGGCCGGAGCAGTCGTACGAACCGGGGCCCTCGGCGCCCCATTTGTACGGCTTGCCGATCTGGTCCGTGGCGTACTTCACCGCCTTCTTGCCCTCCTCGGACGCCTTGCCGCTGATGTCGTCCAGCACGCCCGAGCCGAGCCACTCCGTCTGCGCCTTCCGCGCGGCCTCCGCCTCCAGCTTCGCCAGCCGGTCGCGCTCCTCCTCTTCCAGCTGGGACTCGACCTCCTCGGCGGCGGCGATCTGCTTCTTGATCTGCTTCTTGGCCTCGGCCTTGGCCTTCCGGTTGGCCTCCAGCTTCTTCCACTGCGCGGAGGCGTCCTTCGCGTACTGCTCCAAGTCCTGCTGGGTGCGCTCCCTTTCGGCGAGCAGCCCCTTGGACGCGTGCTGGCCCCGCAGTACGCGCCCCGCGCCGTCGAGGAAGTCCTGTGGGTTCTCGCTGAGCCAGAGCTGGACCTCGGGCGGCAGGCCGCCGCCGCGGTACTGGGCGCGGGCCGCGGCACCCATGAGGTCCTTCAGCTTCGCCAGCCGCTCCTTGCCCTTGACGATCTCGCGGGCCAGCTCGACGATCTCGGCGGACTGCTTCTCGGCCTTCTCCTCGGCCGCGTTGTAGGCGTCCGTGGCCACCGCCGCGTCGTGGTAGAGCTTGTCGAGCTTCTCGCGTATGGCTTCCAGCTCCGCGGTGCTCGCGGTCCCCGAGCCGGTCGAGGAGGGGGAGGGAGAGGGGGAAGGG
>NZ_VJZC01000185.1 GCF_009377185.1 Streptomyces spongiae | reverse complement strand
CCCCGGACCCCCGCTCCTCAAACGCCGGAGGGGCTGATAATGCCGCCAGCGCCGGAAAGGCTGGAGCGCACCGTGCGCGCCCAGAATCCCCGCACGCTCCTCACCACTTCGGTGGGCTCGCGATCGACCGGGCCAGTACGTCGTCCAGGATCTGGGCCGTCGTGGGTATGTCCAGCTGGGAGTTGTCGATGATGGGAAGCCCGGAGCCGTACCAGCCGGCCATGCGGCCGTGGATGCGGGCCACCTCCTCGTCGGTGAGGCGGCGGTTGCCCGTGCGCTCGGCGTTGCGTTCCAGGACGATCTCCAGGCCGGGCAGGAGGACGACCGGCAGCAGGCCGGGCCCGACGTGCCGCTTCCAGCCACCGAGGCCGACGACCGGGCGGTCGGGGAAGACGGCGTCGTCGAGGATGCAGGAGATGCCGTTCGCCAGGAAGTTGCGGGCGGCGAAACCACAGGTGCGGCGGGCGAGACGGTACTGCGCCTCCGAGTGGTCGTTCCACCCGGACTGCGGGTCGGCGAAGCCCGAGCGCACCCATTCACGAACGTCGTCCAGGCTGATGTGAGCTGTGGGCACCCGCCGGTGGTCCGCCCAGTACTTGGCCACGCTGGTCTTGCCCGCGCCGGCCGGGCCGATAAGCAGGACCGCGAGCGTGGTGGACGTCGCGTCGGACGCGCCGGCGGTCGGTGGTGCGCTCGGCATGCCGACGGGGCCGCCGGGCGGCAGTTGCACGTGTCCGGTCGTGTCCCGCGACGGTGGCGCGGAGGCGGGTTGCGGCGGTGCGTGGTGCGGGACCTGCGGGGCACCCGGCGGGACCGGGGCTCCGACGAACCCCGGGGCGGGTGGCGGGTTCGACGGTGCGTGACCCGGGTGTCCCGGGTTCTGTCCGGCCGGCGACCACGGGGCCGACGGTCCCTGCCCCGGCTCGTGGGGCGGCGGCAGCGGAGCCCCCACTGCGTGCTGCATCCGGTGCCACTCCGTCTCGTACAGTCACATTGGCGCTGGCAGGCGGGGCACTGGGACCCCGTTCCCTTCCGAACGGTACCGTTCCCGGCCGCCGTTTGGTGAACGGCCGGGAACGGTCCGAAGTGCCCATGCCCACAAGGCGAATCGGGCTTACGGGGTCCGAGTGGTCGTTACTGTCCCACTTCGCCGTAGGCGGCGAGCAGGACGGCCGGGTCGGGGCCCTCCAGGACGGTGGGCTTGGCCAGTCCGTCGAGGACGATGAAGCGCAGCAGGTTGCCGCGGGACTTCTTGTCGACCTTCATCGTCTCCAGCAACTTCGGCCACTGGTCGTGGCGGTAGTGCAGCGGCAGTCCGACCGACTCCAGCACGGTGCGGTGGCGGTCGGCGGTCGCGTCGTCCAACCGGCCCGCCAGACGCCCTAGTTCGGCCGCGAAGTGCATCCCCACGGAGACGGCCGCGCCGTGCCGCCACTTGTAGCGCTCGTTCTTCTCGATCGCGTGCCCGAGGGTGTGCCCGTAGTTGAGGATCTCGCGCAGCCCGGACTCCTTCAGGTCGGACGAGACGACCTCGGCCTTGACCTTGATGGACCGCTCGATCAGCTCGGCCGTGTGCGGACCGGCGGGGGTGCGGGCGGCCTGCGGGTCGGACTCGATGAGCTCCAGGATCACCGGGTCGGCGATGAAGCCGGCCTTGATGACCTCGGCGAGCCCGGACACGTAGTCGTTGACCGGCAGCGAGTCCAGCGCCGCCAGGTCGCACAGCACTCCGGCCGGCGGGTGGAAGGCGCCGACGAGGTTCTTGCCCTCGGCCGTGTTGATGCCGGTCTTGCCGCCGACGGCCGCGTCCACCATGGCCAGCACGGTGGTCGGGACGGCGATCCAGCGCACTCCGCGCAGCCAGGTCGCGGCCACGAATCCGGCCAGGTCAGTGGTGGCGCCGCCGCCCACGCCCACGATGACGTCCGTACGGGTGAATCCGGACTGGCCCAGCGCCTTCCAGCAGTAGGCGGCGACCTCGGCCGTCTTGGCCTCCTCTGCGTTCGGCACCTGGATCGCCACGGCCTCGAAGCCCTGCTCGGCCAGGTCGGCCCGCAGCGCTTCTCCGGTCCCTTCCAGCGCCTCGGGGTGGATGACGGCCACCCGCTTGACCCTGCTGCCGATCAACCCGCCCAGCTCACCGAGGAGTTGCCGGCCGACCAGGACCTCGTACGGGTCGGTGCCCGCCGTGCCGCCGACCTGGATCCTTGTCACGTGGTCTGCCATAACGTCCTCCGGCCGGGGGTCCGGGGGTTGTCCCCCGGGAAATGCAGTCTTCAACTCCAGTGCGTCCAGGACGGCTTGGGTGACCTCTTCGGGGGTGCGGTTGTCGGTGGGGACGACCGCGTGGGCGACCTCGGTGTAGAGGTGACGCCGGGCCTCCATCAGGTCCCGCCACTGCCGGCGCGGGTTGACCGCGAGCAGGGGGCGGGCCGTGTTCAGGCCGGTGCGCTTGACCGCTTCCTCCACGTCCATCGACAGGTAGACCACCCGCAGGCCCGCCAGCGCGGCGCGGGTGTCGGCGTCGAGGATGGAGCCGCCGCCCAGCGCGAGGACGCCGTCGTGTCCGGCGAGCGCGGTGTGCACCGCCTGCTTCTCGATGGCCCGGAAGGCGGGCTCGCCCTCGTCGACGAAGATGTCGGCGATCGTGCGGCCCTGCGACACGACGATGTCCTCGTCCGTGTCCCGGTAGGCGCAGTCGAGCCGCTCGGCCAGCAGCTGCCCGACGGTGGACTTGCCCACGCCCATCGGGCCGACCAGGACGACCAGCGGGCCGTTCGTCGAACCGCTCATCGAACCGCTCATCGAATCGCCAGGTTCTCGAGGTACGAGGTCACGTTGCGGCGGGTCTCGGTCACGCTGTCGCCGCCGAACTTCTCCGCGACGGCGTCGGCGAGCACGAGCGCGACCATGGCCTCGGCGACGATGCCGGCGGCCGGGACCGCGCAGACGTCGGAGCGCTGGTGGTGGGCCTTGGTCGCCTCACCGGTGACCACGTCGATCGTGGCCAGGGCCCGCGGTACGGTCGCGATCGGCTTCATGGCCGCCCGTACACGCAGCAGCTCGCCG
Organism: Streptomyces spongiae; assembly: GCF_009377185.1. GTDB lineage: Bacteria > Actinomycetota > Actinomycetes > Streptomycetales > Streptomycetaceae > Streptomyces > Streptomyces spongiae. The sequence goes on along the minus strand of NZ_VJZC01000185.1, from coordinate 13,433 downwards.
GTGGTCAGTCCGCCCTCGGTGCCGCCCGAGCGGCCCGTGGCGCGCCTGACGCCCTCGTCCGTCCGCACGATCTCGTCGTGCGCCTTCGAGCCCGGCACCCGCGCCAGCTCGAAGCCGTCCCCGACCTCGACGCCCTTGATGGCCTGGATGCCCATCAGCGCGCCCGCGAGGCGCGCGTCCAGCCGCCGGTCCCAGTGCACGTGCGAGCCGAGGCCCACGGGCACTCCGTACGCCAGCACCTCGACCACACCACCGAGGGTGTCGCCGTCCTTGTGGGCCTGGTCGATCTCCGCGACCATCGCCTTCGACGCGTCCGCGTCCAGGCAGCGCACCGGGTCAGCGTCCAGCTTCTCGACGTCCGAGGGCTTGGGGAGGACGCCGTAGGGCGCCTTCGCCGCCGCCAGCTCCACCACGTGCGAGACGATCTCGATCCCGGCGGTCTCCTTCAAGTACGACCGCGCCACCGCGCCCAGCGCCACCCGGGCGGCCGTCTCCCGGGCGCTCGCCCGCTCCAGCACCGGACGCGCCTCGTCGAACCCGTACTTCTGCATGCCCGCGAGGTCCGCGTGGCCGGGACGGGGGCGGGTCAGCGGTGCGTTGCGCGCGAGGTCGGCCAGGATCTCCGGGTCCACCGGGTCGGCCGCCATCACCTGTTCCCACTTGGGCCACTCGGTGTTGCCGACCATGATCGCCACTGGGGAGCCCATGGTCAGGCCGTGCCGTACCCCGCCGATGAAGGTGATCTCGTCGCGCTCGAACTTCATCCGCGCACCGCGTCCATAGCCGAGCCGCCGCCGCGCCAAGTGGTCCGCCACCATCTCCGTGGTGATCGGCACGCCGGCGGGAAGGCCCTCCAGCGTCGCGACGAGTGCGGGACCGTGGGACTCCCCCGCGGTCAGCCAGCGCAACCTGCTCAACGGTGCTCCTCAGTGCTCGCGCCCTGGTACTGCTTACTGCCTTTGCGTACGCGCGTCCTCGCGTACGGCGACGGCGCCACCCGGTGCGCGGCCCGGGCCCGCCACCTCCGATCCTCCCACGTCCGTGGCCGGGGCCGGTCGCGGGTCCATCAGGCGGACGTGACGGGATCATGGAGGGATCAGGCCGCGCCGTCCCCCGGTCGTTGCTGCGGCGCGTACGAGCCCAGGAAGTCCGCGCCGCTGACCTGCTGGGCCGGCCGGGCGGCCTGCGCGGGCTCCGTCTGCTGGGGCGCGTAGGCGCCCAGATAGTCGGCCCCGCGCCCCTGGCCGTACTGCGCCGCCGCGTGGACGGGCTGGCCGCCTCGCACGGCACGCCGATAGGCCAGCTTGCGCTTCAGTTTGACGACCCACGACCCGACGACGGCGAGCGCGATCAGCGCGAGCGCCGAGATCTGCACCCAGTCGGGCAGGAATCCCAGTACGGCCTCGAAAATCTGGCTCTTGACGGACGCCAGAGGCACACCTGTGGACATGAACTGCTTCCCCCCGGTACTGCTTTCCCCTGTCCCGCCCCCTGCGGAACCGAACGGATCTTACCGGTCGGTCAGGGCGTGTTCCCCTGCTTTTCGCATGACACCCAGCGGGGCGGGGGCACGCCCCGTCATCTGCTCGACCTGGAGCACCGCCTGGTGCACGAGCAGGTCGAGCCCGCTGACGACCGCGCCTCCGTACGCGGACCAGCGCGCCGCGAGCGTGGTCGGCCACGGGTCGTAGAGCACGTCGAACAGGGTCGCGGGCCGTTCCGGGACAGCGGATGCCAGGGCGTCGGTCGTGCCGGCCGGGGTCGTGGCGATGACGAGCGGTGCGCGCAGGGCCTGTTCCGCGTCCGCCCAGTCCGCCGTGCGCACGTCGACGTCGAGCCGCTCGCCCCACTGCCGCATCTCGGCGGCGCGGGCCTCGCTCCGTACGTAGGCCACGACCTCGCCCGTGCAGATCCGTGCGAGCGCCGCCAGCGCGGAGGACGCGGTGGCGCCCGCGCCGAGGATCGCCGCGGAGTCCACCTGCTCGATGCCGTGCTCGCGCAGGGCGTTGACCATGCCGGGGATGTCGGTGTTGTCACCGAGGCGCTGCCCGTCCTCGGTGAACACGACGGTGTTGACGGCCTCGACGGAGGCCGCGGTGTCGCTGATCCCGTCGAGCAGCGGGATGACGGCCCGCTTCAGCGGCATGGTCAGCGACAGCCCGGCCCAGTCGGGACCCAGCTTCCCGAAGAACTCCGGCAGCGCCTCCTCGTCGATCTCGAAGCGATCGTAGGACCAGTCGTCGAGCCCCAGCGCCGAGTAGGCCGCCCGGTGCAGCACCGGGGAGAGCGAGTGGGCGATCGGGGAGCCGAGAACGGCGGCTCGGCGCTTGCTGTCGCTGCGGGTCATTATCCGTTCTTCTGCTCTTCGAGGTACTTCTCGCGATTGCGGTTCTGCTCTTCGTTGGTCTCGGCGAAGAGGGTCTCGTCCTCGCTGACCGAGACGAAGTAGTACCAGTTGCCCTTGGCCGGGTTGAGGGCGGCCTCGAGCGCCACCTGGCCCGGGTTGGCGATCGGTCCGGGCGGCAGACCCTTGATCTTGTAGGTGTTGTACGGGTCGTTGATCTGCCTCAGCTGGTCGACCGACCCCGTGGCCAGCTTGGACTCGCCGCGCAGGTAGTTCACCGTGGAGTCGAAGTCGAGCAGTCCGTAGGTCTCGGTGTTGTTCGGCTTGAGCCGGTTGTAGACGACCCTCGCGACCTTCTCGAAGTCGTCCTTGGACTTGCCCTCGGCCTGGACGAGGCTCGCGACGGTGAGGACCTGGAGCGGATTGTCGAGGTCCAGCGCCTCTGCCTTCTTCTCCAGCCCGAGTTGGGTGTACTTCTGCTTGGCGAGGGCGACCATTTCCTTCAGGACGTCCTCGGGCTTCATGCCCTTGGACACGGGATAGCTGGACGGGTAGAGGAATCCCTCCAGCGGCTCCTTGATCTCCTTGTTGTCGTTCGCCCAGTCCGGAAGGCCGAGGGACTTCCAGTCCTTCTTGGCGACCGACTCGGTTGTACCCGCCTTGACTTCCAGGCGCTTGTCGATCAGCTCGTAGATCTGCTTGTTGCGCTGTCCCTCGGCGATGACCAGGTTGTTGCGGCTCTCGTCGCTGAGCATGAGGGCGACGGCGCTGGCGGCGGACATCTGCTTCTTGAGCGTGTAGACGCCGTCCTGGATCGTGTCACCCTTGGCGTTGTTCGCCTGGGCCGTCACGAAGGCGTCGACACTCTTGACGACCCCGGCCTTCTTCAGTGCCTGCCCGATCGCGTAACCGCCCGCGCCCTTCGGAATGGTGACGCTCACCGACTCGCTCGTGCCCTCCCCCGCGTAGTCGGGAGCCGCGCCGAAACGATTTTGGTAGTACTGGTACCCGAAATAGCCGACTCCGCCGACACCACCGCCGAGGACGAGGACCACCACCAGGCAGGCGAAACCGTTGCGGCCCTTCTTGCCGGCCTTGGCACCCTTGCCGCCCTTGCCCTTCCGGTCGCCGCGTCCGCCGCGACCGTCCGGATCGTCGGAGTCGTCGTCATCGTCGTCGTTGCCGCCCGCGAAGAAGGCGTGCTCACCCTGGTCCGGGCCAGGGTCCCAGTCGGTCTGCGGTGGCTCGGGCTCGGTCCGGCGGACCGCCTGGGGCTGCGGCTCCGGTTCCTGCTGCTGGTGCTGGTGCTGCGGGTGTTGCTGATGCTGTGGGTACCCGTCGGCCGTGCCGTAGTAGTCGTGCTGCCCGCCGCCGTACCCGGGGTTCTGGCCCCCGTACGAGTTCGACTGGTCGGCCGGGTAGTGACCCTGGGCGTGCTGCTGCGCGCCGGTGTCCCAACCCCCGCCCTGGTACTGCTGCTGTCCCTGGTCGGGGTACTGCTGGTGACCCTGTCCGTCGTAGTACGGGTACTGCTGCTGCGCCTGACCGTAGTGGGTCTGCTGGCCGTTGCCCCAGTCGCCGTACTGCGGCTGCTGCGGCTGCTCCGGATAGTGCTGCGGCTGGCCGCCGTAGGGGGCCTGCTGACCCGTGTGGGCCTGCTGTCCTCCCCATCCGCCGTCCCCGTACAACGGGTCCTCGGGATGCCACGGTTCGGAGCCTGGGCTCCGGCCATACTCAGTCATCGATCCCCTAGAGCCGCGAGGCGGCGGTCGCGCGGCTCCGCTTCCGTCCCGCCTCGATCTGTGCGGCAGCTGTTCGAATGCTGCCGCATCGCGCCGGAACGTTACCGTATCGCGATCAGATGACCACTTCGATGCCATCGCCGGGTGCGGTACCTGACACCCGTTCGGATTCGAGCGCCTGTTGGAGGATGATCACGGCCGCTGCCTGGTCAATGACCGATCTGCCCTTCTTGGACTTCACACCGGAAGCCCGGAGTCCCTGACTGGCCGTCACCGTGGTCATCCTCTCGTCCACGAGCCTCACCGGAACGGGGACGATACCGCGGGCCAACTCCTCCGCGAAGCCCCTCACTTTGACCGCCGCCGGTCCCTCGCCGCCCTTCAGGGAGCGAGGGAGGCCGACGATGACCTCGATGGGCTCGTACTCCTCGACGAGCTGCTTCAACCGGCGCTGCGCGGCCGGGACATCACGTCCCGGAACCGTCTCGACGGGTGTCGCGAGGATCCCGTCGGGGTCGCACGAGGCGACCCCGATCCGGGCGTCCCCGACATCGATGGCGAGCCGACGTCCTTTACGCATACTCACAGCAGATTCTTACGTTGTCCCTACAGGCCCTACTTGGCCGTCTCACCGACGAGGCGCTCGACCGCGTCGACGGCCTCGCCGACGGCGGCCGCGTTCTGGCCGCCACCCTGGGCGACGTCCGGCTTGCCGCCACCGCCGCCGCCGAGGGTCTTGGCGGCGGTGCGGACCAGGTCGCCGGCCTTCAGGCCGCGCTCGCGGGCGGCCTCGTTGGTGGCGATGACCGTCAGCGGCTTGCCGTTGTTCACCGTGAACAGGGCGACCACGGCGGCCCGGCCGCCCTGGAAGCGGCCGCGCACGTCGAGGACCAGCTTGCGCAGGTCGTCGGGGGCCGTGCCGTCCGGTACCTGGCCGGTGACAAGTGCGATGCCCCGCACGTCCTTGGCGGACTCGGCGAGCCCCGCGGCGGCCTGGAGGACCTTCTCCGCGCGGAACTTCTCGATCTCCTTCTCGGCGTCCTTCAGCTTGCCGAGCATGGCGGAGACCTTCTCCGGGAGCTCCTCGGGGCGGCCCTTGATCAACTCCTGGAGCTGGGCCACGACCGTGTGCTCACGGGCCAGGAAGTTGTAGGCGTCGACGCCGACCAGGGCCTCGATACGGCGCACACCGGAGCCGATCGAGGACTCGCCGAGAAGCTTCACCAGGCCCAGCTGGGCGGTGTTGTGGACGTGCGTGCCGCCGCACAGCTCCTTGGAGAAGTCGCCGATGGTCACGACGCGGACGCGGTCGCCGTACTTCTCGCCGAACTCGGCGATGGCGCCCTGCTTCTTGGCCTCGTCGATGCCCATGACCTCGGCCTGCACGTCCAGGTCGCGGGCGAGCACCTCGTTGATCTTCTGCTCGACGTCGGTCATCACGGCCGTCGGAACGGCGGACGGCGAACCGAAGTCGAAGCGGAAGCGGCCCGGCTGGTTCTCGGAACCGGCCTGGGCGGCCGTCGGGCCGAGGGCGTCGCGCAGGGCCTGGTGCGTGAGGTGCGTGGCCGAGTGGGCGCGGGCGATGGCCGTGCGGCGGCGGTGGTCGATCGAGGCGTGGGCCGTGGCGCCGACGGTGATCTCGCCGACCTGGACGACGCCCTTGTGGACGTACACGCCCGGGACCGGCTTCTGGCAGTCGCGGACCTCGATGACGGCACCGGAGTCGGCCTTGATCCGGCCGGTGTCGCCGATCTGGCCGCCGCCCTCGGCGTAGAACGGGGTGCGGTCGAGGACGATCTCGACCTCGTCGCCCTCGGTGGCGGCCGGCGAGGGCACGCCGTCGACGAGGATGCCGACGACCGTGGACTCGCCCTCGGTGTCCGCGTAGCCGATGAAGTCGGTCTCGCCGGCCTTGTCGGCGATCTCGCGGTAGGCGCCGAGGTCGGCGTGGCCGGTCTTCTTGGACCGGGCGTCGGCCTTGGCGCGCTCCCGCTGCTCCTTCATCAGGCGGCGGAAGCCGTCCTCGTCCACGGACAGGCCCTGCTCGGCGGCCATCTCGAGGGTGAGGTCGATCGGGAAGCCCCAGGTGTCGTGGAGCAGGAACGCCTTGTCGCCGGGCAGGACAGTCGATCCGGCGGCCTTCGTGTCGCTCACGGCGGTGTCGAGGACGTTCGTGCCGGAGTTGAGCGTCTTGAGGAAGCGGGCCTCCTCGGCGAGGGCCACCTTCTCGATGCGCTCGCGGTCGGTGATGAGCTCGGGGTACTGCTGGCCCATCATCTCGATCACGGTGTCGATCAGGGTCTTCACGACCGGACCGGTGGCGCCGAGGAGCCGCATGTTGCGGATGGCGCGGCGCATGATGCGGCGCAGGACGTAGCCACGGCCCTCGTTGCCGGGGGTGACGCCGTCGCCGATGAGCATCACGGAGGTGCGCATGTGGTCGGTGACCACGCGCAGGGACACGTCGGAGGTGTGGGCGTCGCCGTACGAGACACCGGTCAGCTCGGTGGCCTTGTTGATGACGGCCATGGAGGTGTCGATCTCGTACATGTTCTGCACGCCCTGCAGAATCATGGCGAGCCGCTCCATGCCGAGACCCGTGTCGATGTTCTTGCTCGGCAGGTCTCCAAGGATCTCGAAGTCCTCCTTGCTGGTGCCCTCGCCGCGCTCGTACTGCATGAAGACGAGGTTCCAGATCTCCACGTACCGCTCGTCGTTGACGGCGGGGCCGCCCTCGACGCCGAACTCGGGGCCGCGGTCGTAGTTGATCTCGGAACACGGACCACAGGGGCCCGGGACGCCCATGGACCAGTAGTTGTCCTTCATGCCCAGGCGCTGGATGCGCTCCTTGGGCACGCCGACGACGTCGTGCCAGATGCGCTCGGCCTCGTCGTCGTCCTTGTAGACGGTGATCCAGAGCTTCTCAGGGTCCAGGCCGTAACCACCCTTGTCCTGAGAGCCGGTGAGCAGCTCCCAGGCGTACTTGATGGCGCCTTCCTTGAAGTAGTCGCCGAAGGAGAAGTTGCCGCACATCTGGAAGAACGTGCCGTGCCGGGTGGTCTTGCCGACCTCCTCGATGTCCGGCGTGCGCACGCACTTCTGCACGCTGGTGGCGCGCTGGTACGGCGGCGTGGTCTCGCCCAGGAAGTAGGGCTTGAAGGGCACCATGCCGGCGTTGACGAGGAGCAGAGTCGGGTCGTCCGCGATGAGCGACGCCGAAGGGACGACGGTGTGACCGCGCTCCTCGAAGAAGCTCAACCAGCGGCGGCGGATTTCAGCCGACTCCATCAGTGGTCCTCATTCCGGTTGTACGAGTACGTCGTCCCGTCGACGACGTACGTCTTCGGCTTGTTGCGGTTCTCGATCGCGGCGTGGTGCCGGGGCGCGGGGAGTTCGTGGTCGACGGGCGCGTTCAGGCCGAGCGCGTCGTCGAGTTCGGCCTCGCGCTGGGCCATGCCGTCGCGGACGTCGAGTGCGAAGCCGACCGCGCGGTCCTTGAGCCGGTGGCCGGTCTCGAGTGCCTTGTTCGCCGCGGTCGCGGCGAGGCTCTCGGGGGTCAGCTGCTTCAGCTTGCGGTTGACCTTGGTGGTGGCCCACACGCCCGCGGCTGCGCCTGCGGTGAACCAGAACGTACGGCGGAACATGCGGTCAGTCCCTCTTATCCCGGGTGTTCCGCTTCCCCCGCCGCGCGGACGGGACGGTGCGGCCCACGATCACGGTGCGTCGGGGCGTCTTGGCGGCGGGCGCGTCCTCACGGCGGCTGATGGCGCGGCGCACGCCGTAGCCGAACGCCGCCACCTTCACCAGGGGGCCGCCGAAGGTGGACGCGACGGTGGTGGAGAGCGCCGACGCGTTCGACGTGACTTCCTGGACGTCCGTCGCGATCGCGTCGACCCGGTCGATCTGGGTCTGCGCGGAGCGGACCGCGGAGGAGGCGTCGGCGAGGAGTGGGACGGCCTGGTCGGTCACGTCCGCCACCAGCTTGGTGGTCGCCTTGAGCGTCTGGGCCAGCCTCGCCAGTGCGACAGCGAGGAAGGAGACCAGGATCGCCCAGAAGACGGCCACCAGGATCCCGGCCACCTCTCCACCGGACACTTGTGCACCCGCTCCCTGGATCATGTCGGAACATGCCTGAACGTCGAAAAGTCGTGCCCCCGAGCCTATCGCGCCGGGGGTGTCACTCCGTACCGCATTACCTGGCCGCGGGCCACCCGGCTGCGGCCGGAGACGCGAGAGCCCGCCGTCCCGTCCGCCACGCAGGGCGGGGAGACGACGGGCTGACGCGCTGGAAGTGCTACGTCCGCTCGCGCTGTGGGGCGATCAGCGGGCGTAGTACTCGACGACGAGCTGCTCGTCGCAGATCACCGGGATCTCCTTGCGGTTCGGCTCGCGGTCCAGGCGGAACGCCAGGGCCTTGAGGTTCACCTGGAGGTAGCGCGGGGTCTCGCCGTCGGCGGCGAAGCCACCCTCACGGGCGACCTCGAACAGCGGCTTCTGACGGCTGCGCTCACGGACCATGACGACGTCGTCCGGCTTGACGCGGAAGGACGGCTTGTCGACCTTGTGGCCGTTGACCTCGATGTGGCCGTGGACGACCATCTGGCGGGCCTGGTAGATCGTGCGGGCGATGCCCGAACGCAGGACCAGGGCGTCGAGACGACGCTCCAGCTCGATGATCAGGGCCTCACCGGTCTTGCCCTGAACCTTGGAGGCACGGTCGTAGGCGCGGACGAGCTGGCGCTCGGACACGTCGTACTGGGCGCGCAGGCGCTGCTTCTCGAGCAGACGGACCTTGTAGTCCGAGTTCTGCTTGCGGCCGCGGCCGTGCTCGCCCGGCGGGTAGGGGCGGGCCTCGAAGTACTTGACGGCCTTCGGGGTCAGCGCGATGCCGAGGGCACGCGACTTCTTGACCTTGGGGCGGGACTGGTTCGCCACTTCTCTTCTCTTCTCTCAGTTTCGGCTTCCCCAGGGTTACGGGAGGTCGCATCCGCAGCCGGGGAAACCCGCCGGGTCCGTACAGGACCTGCCGGGCAGCCGCTCCCCTGATCTGGGCACATACGTGCAGCACGCGAGTGGCCCACCGACCGCTCCCGATGGATCGGGTGGTGGTGGGCTGCCCGCGACACCGTTCGACGGTGCGCGACGCTCCTGGATCCTCTTTCGGGGATCCGGCTGGATGTCCCGTTCTGGGGCACCGACCGGGGCCGGACACGGGACGCAGCACTGTGAAGGAGTCTACAGGGGGCTCAGGACTGCTTTCGCCCGAGGTGCCTCCTGGTCCACTCCACCGCGTCCGCGTACCGGGCCTCGGCGCCGTGCCGGGTCGGGGTGTAGTACTCGCGGTCCTGGAGGGCGTCCGGGGCGTACTGCTGGGAGGCGATCCCCTCGGGCAGGTCGTGTGGGTAGACGTAGCCCTGCGCGTGCCCCAGCTTGGCCGCGCCCTTGTAGTGGCCGTCCCGCAGGTGCGGCGGCACGGGGCCCGCCAGGCCCTTGCGGACGTCCTCCATGGCGGCGCCGATCGCCATGGTCGCCGCGTTGGACTTGGGGGCGAGGGCCAGCGCAATGGTGGCGTGGCTGAGGGTGAGCGCGGCCTCGGGGAAGCCGATCATGGCGACGGCTTGTGCGGCGGCGACGGCTATGGGCAGTGCGTTCGGATCGGCGAGGCCGATGTCCTCGCTGGCGGAGATCATCAGGCGGCGGGCGATGAAGCGGGGGTCCTCGCCGGCCTCGATCATGCGGGCCAGGTAGTGCAGGGCCGCGTCGACGTCGGAGCCGCGGATGGACTTGATGAGGGCGCTCGCCACGTCGTAGTGCTGGTCGCCGGCGCGGTCGTACTTCACGGCGGCGCGGTCGACGGTCTCTTCGAGAGTCGTCAGGCCGATCTCCGTCTCGCCCTTGTCCAGGGCGGCTCCGGCGGCGGCCTCCAGAGCGGTGAGCGCGCGGCGGGCGTCACCGCCGGCGATTCGCAGCAGGTGCTCTTCGGTGTCCTCCGCGAGGGTGACGGCGTCCTTGAGGCCGCGCTCGTCGGTGAGGGCGCGGTGCAGAAGTCCGCGCACGTCGTCGTCGGTGAGCGGTTCGAGGGTGAGGAGGAGGGAGCGGGACAGCAGCGGGGAGATCACCGAGAAGTACGGGTTCTCCGTCGTCGCCGCGATCAGGGTCACCCAGCGGTTCTCCACGGCCGGGAGCAGGGAGTCCTGCTGGGCCTTGCTGAAGCGGTGGATCTCGTCGAGGAAGAGCACAGTCTCCTTGCCGTAGCCGCCGGTGGCGCGGCGGGCGCCGTCGATGACCGTGCGGACCTCCTTGACGCCGGCGGTGATCGCGGAGAGCTCGACGAAGCGCTTGTTGGTGGCCTTGGAGACGACGTACGCGAGGGTTGTCTTGCCCGTACCGGGCGGGCCCCAGAGGATCACCGAGGACGGTCCGGCGGGGCCGCCACCGGACTCGCCGACCAGTCTGCGCAGGGGTGAGCCGGGTTTGAGCAGGTGCTGCTGGCCCACGACCTCGTCGAGGGTGCGCGGGCGCATGCGCACGGCCAGGGGACTGCCGGTCGGGTCCTTCTCCTGGCGTTCTTCGGCGGCTGCGGTGAACAGGTCTGGCTCCACGCTGAAACCCTAAATCACCGCACTGACAGTGCCGCCCCCTGGCGTCAGCTGGTCCAGAAGTCCCACCAGCGGGTCAGGATCAGCATGCCGATGATGCCGACGTGCATCGTGGGCAGGACCCAGGTGAACTCGTCGAAGAAGCCCTTCAGCCACGTCGGCGCGGGCAGGAAGCCCTTGCGGACGTTGAACGACGTCACGTACCAGAACATGACGATCGTGGCGACCCAGGCCAGGCTGCACCACAGGCACAGCGAGTTGATGTTGTACAGCGACTGGTACTGCAGCCAGGTGCAGAAGCCGACGCCGAAGAGCGTGCCGGCGTTGAAGGTGAGCCAGTACCAGCGGGGGAAGGTGGCGCGGGCGAGGAGGCTCATGCCGACGCAGATCACGATGCCGTACGCGACGAGGCCGAGCATCGGGTTGGGGAACCCGAAGGCGGATGCCTGGTCGCTCTTCATGATGTTGCCGCAGGAGACGACGGGGTTCAGGCTGCACCCGGGGGTGAAACCGGGGTCCTCCAGCAGCTTGAACTTGTCGATCGTGATGACCCAGGAGGCCAGCAGGCCGGCTGCGCCGGTGATCAGCAGGAGGATCGCGAAGGCGCGGCTGGCGCCCTCGGTGCGTGGAGTGTGGATCTGTTCCCGCTCCATGGAGACGTCGTCCTTGACCGTCGTCTTGCTCATCTCGTCGTATCCGTAGCGTCGAAGGAGGGCTTCCGGGCACGGTCATTGTGCCGTACACAGGGGGCGGTTCACCGTTCGGTCGGGGGCCGGTTCGCGGCGTGGTGGTCCGGGTCCTCGCCGAAGCGCAGGGTCAGAGCAAAGGCCAGAAGGGCGAGGGCCGCGGTCCCCGCGCCGAGGGTGACGGCTGCACGGCGGCGGCGCCTGCGGCGCGTCGCCCGGTCACGTATCTCGGCGCCGCCGACGACCGGCGGGGTCGCGCAGGTGACGGCCAACTCACGTAATGCGGTGGAGAGTTCAGCGGTAGAAAGTTCGGCGGCAGAGAGTTCATCGGACACGGCCGCTCTCCTTCCGGACCGGCCCGTCGGCCTCGTCCCCCGCAAGTCGCTTCGCCAGCTCCGCCCGCCCCCGGGACAGCCTCGCCTTGACCGTCCCCACGGGCGCGCCGGTCTCGGAGGCTACCTGCTCCACACTCAGATCGCACAAATGGTGCAGTACGATCGCCATCCGCTGGGCCTGGGGCAGTTCGCGCAGGGCGGCCACGAGCGCGGTGTGCTCGGGGCCCGGCCCCGGGGTGGACTCGGGCGGCGGAGTACGCCGTACCAGTTCCAGCCAGCGTCTCGCCCGCCGCCAGCGGCTCACCGCCAGCCGCATGGCCACCGTGCGGATCCACGCCTCGGGAGCGCTGTCGGCCAGGAACTGCTGTCGCCGGTCCCAGGCCCGTACGAACGCTTCCTGAACGACGTCCTGGGCCTCGCCGTGGTCTCCGGTGAAGGCGTAGAGCTGTCCCGTCAGCCGGGGGAACGCGGTCGCGTAGAAAGCGTCGAACTCGTCCTCGGTCATGCCCCCACCGGAATCTGTGCCCTCTCCTTGCAACCCGGCCACCTCCGCCGTGCGTACAGGTTCCGTCCGGGAAGACGGCGCACCGGGGTTCCAGGCTCCCCATTCCTCAACGGCGTTGACTCCTCGGCTGCTCAACCCGTCTACATCAGCGAGCAGTTGATGCCTAGTCCCCCGAGTCCCGAGTCCCCCAGTCCCCGAGCCGAAGGACCGCCCACGTGCCACCGACCCACGACGTGCTCCCCGCCGGCCACGACTTCGCCACGTACGCCCGAACGCACTGGCCCCAGCTGGTCGTGACCGCGCGGCTGCTCACCGACGAACCCGGGGCGGCGGAGGAACTGGTGCGGAGAACGCTGGTGCGGATGTGCGCGCGGTGGCGACGCGTTCCGCGCGGCGACGCGGATTTCCACGTGCGGCGCTCTCTGGTGCAGGGCCATCTGCGCCGGCTGCGTGGACGGCGGGCCGCGCGGCGGCGGGCCGTTCTGGTGCTGCGGGTCTGGGAGGGGATGACGGACGCGGAGATCGCCCAGTTGCTGGGCTGCTCGGTGGGCGCGGTGCGTGCCCATGCCCGACACGGTCTGAAAGCGGCCGGCGCCGACCCCGGACGGCTGCGTGAGGTGTACGCCCATTCCGTCGAGGGAGTGGTCCCGTCCGAGGCGCCGCTGGCCGAACTCCAGGCGGAGGGCCGCGTCCGGAGGCGACGACGCCTCGCCGTGGCCGCGGCCGCCTGCGCGGCGCTGTTCACGCCTGTCGCCCTCTTCGCCGCCGACCGTGTGGGGGGTGACGGTGCGGCTGACGGGACGTCCGGATCCCGGGCAGGGGGCGGCGGTCGTACGGCGACGAGTCCGATCCGGGTCGTGGCGCCGGGCGAGCGGGTGGCCGCCGGGCCGGGGGTACGGGTGTGGCTGACGGCCGACGGTGGGCACTGGTCGGTGCCCGTGGCCCTCACGGGGGACGACAGCGAACGCCCACTCGACGAACCGGGCGTCTCCTTACGGGTGGACTCCGTGAAGGGCGGGTTTCTCATGTCGGGTCTCTTCCGCGGCCTGAGCGGGGAGCCGGGGCGCGTCGAGGTGAGAACCGGCGACGGCAAGGTCACCGCGAAGGTCCTCGTCCTGGCGGGCAGTCCGGGCTGGGGCGTCTGGTACGCGAGCGCTCCGCTGCCCAGCGAGGACATGAAGATGCTCCTCTCCGCGGCCGAGGACGCGGGCCGGGACGGGGA
>NZ_VJZC01000184.1 GCF_009377185.1 Streptomyces spongiae | reverse complement strand
GCCCGAACCGTTACGGTTCGGGCCCTCTCCACACGCGTCCGCCGGGACGGCTACGGCAGCTGCGCCGCCCGAGCCTCCCGCCGATTGTCGCGGAAGTTGTTCACACGGCGAGCCGTGGCGAACAACGGAATCACCGCCCCCATGACCAGCTGAAGCGCGCAGCCCGTCTGGAGGAGCAGCTGGCCACTCGGCGCGTCGAAGGCCCACGCCGCCAGAAGCCCCATGGACAGGACGATCCAGGAGAGCATCGCCACCGCGAGGCGCCCCCGCGGCTTCGGGTACTCGACCCGGCTCACCATCAGCCACGCCGTACCCAGGATCGCCAGCAGCGTCGCCACGAACGGCAGCTCCAGCAGCACGATCGAGACGACCGTGAGCGCGCCGAACGGCGACGGCATGCCCTGGAACGTGCCGTCCTTCACCGTCACGCACGAGAACCGCGCAAGCCGCAGCACCACCGCCAGCAGCACGACGACGGCACCCACCGTCGCCACCCGCTGGTACGCGCCGTCCGCGACCATGCCGTAGACCAGTACGAAGTAGGCCGGTGCGAGGCCGAAGCTGATCAGGTCGGAGAGGTTGTCCAGCTCCGCGCCCATGGGGGAGGAGCGCAGCTTGCGCGCCACCAGACCGTCGAACAGGTCGAAGACCGCCGCGCACAGCATCAGGATGACCGCCGTGGCCGCGCTGTTGCGGGCCATGCCGGTTTCCTGGCTGCCGGTGAGGTCCGGGATCAGGATGCCCGTGGTGGTGAAGTACACCGCCATGAAGCCGCACGTCGCGTTGCCGAGCGTCAGAGTGTCCGCTATCGACAAACGCAGCGACAGCGGCATCTCCTCCTCGTCGTCGTCCTCCGCCTCCGGCACCCAGCCGGCCTGTGTCTCGGGATCAATCACGGTCAATGCGAGTCACCCCAGCCACGGTCTTCTGCCCGACCTCGACCGCGACCTCGACACCCTCCGGGAGGTAGATGTCGACGCGCGAGCCGAAGCGGATCAGCCCGATGCGGTCACCCTGCTCGACCTTGGTGCCCTGCGGGACGTACGGGACGATACGGCGAGCGACCGCGCCGGCGATCTGGACCATCTCGATGTCACCGAGTTCGGTGTCGAAGTGCCAGACGACGCGCTCGTTGTTCTCGCTCTCCTTGTTGAACGCCGGAACGAACCCGCCGGGGATGTGCTCGACCGACGTGACCGTGCCGGAGAGTGGCGCGCGGTTCACGTGGACGTTGAGCGGGCTCATGAAGATCGCGACGCGGGTCCGTCCGTCCTTCCACGGCATGATGCTCTGCACCACACCGTCGGCGGGCGAGATGACCCGGCCCTGGGCGATCTCGCGCTCGGGGTCGCGGAAGAACCACAGCATGCCGGCCGCGAGCGCGGTGGCGGGTACGGCCACGGCCTTGGCGGCGCCGGAGCGGCGCGCGCGGGCCAGGCTGAGGGCTGCGGTGGCGACGGTCGGGAGAAGCCACGGCGATGCTCCGCGCGCGAGGCGTACACCAGAAAACCTGTCGCGTGGTGCAGAGGTTTGGCTGTGGGGCATGGATGACCTTCGTAGCGGATGATGCCGCGCAGTGACTGGGGACGGCGGCTTTCCGGGATGGTACCGGTCGCGGGCCACAACTGGGCAAGCCAGGAAGACGAGTCGGCGGCTGAAGACCGTTCACGGGGTGTGATCTTCTTCTCGAAGAAAACACCCCCAAACGGACGTCTAGCCCTGGAATCGATACTCTTCGAGCAACCTGCGTCCGATGATCATTTTCTGGATTTCGGCGGTACCTTCACCGATCAGCAGCATCGGTGCCTCACGGTAGAGGCGCTCGATCTCGTACTCCTTGGAGAAGCCGTAGCCGCCGTGGATCCGGAACGCGTCCTCGACGACCTCTTTGCAGTATTCGGAGGCGAGATACTTCGCCATCCCTGCCTCGAGGTCGTTTCGTTCGCCCGAGTCCTTTTTGCGAGCTGCGTTGACCATCATCGCATGAGCGGCCTCGACCTTGGTAGCCATCTCCGCCAGCTTGAACTGAATCGCCTGGTGCTGGGCGATCTGCTTACCGAAGGTATGGCGTTGCTGCGCGTAACCGACACCCAGTTCGAACGCACGCTGAGCGACGCCGCAGCCACGTGCCGCCACATTCACCCGGCCGACCTCGACACCGTCCATCATTTGGTAAAACCCTTGGCCGGTGGCACCGCCGAGCACACGATTGGCCGGAATGCGTAGTCCGTCCATGATGAGTTCGGTCGTGTCGACGCCCTTGTAGCCCATCTTGTCGATCTTCCCGGGAATGGTGAGCCCGGGGCGGACCTCGCCGAAGCCCGGCTCCTTCTCCACCAGGAAGGTCGTCATCGACTTGTGGGGCGCCGTACCCTCGGCGTGTCCTTCGTCACTTCGGACGAGAACGGCAACCAGGTTTGACGTTCCGCCGTTCGTGAGCCACATCTTCTGACCGTTGAGGACATAGTCGTCGCCGTCCTTCACCGCCTTCGATGTGATGGCCGACACATCCGAGCCCAGCCCTGGCTCCGACATCGAGAAGGCACCCCGGACCTCACCGAGCGCCATCTTCGGCAGGAAGTGGTCCTTCTGCTCCTGCGTGCCGTGCTGCTTGAGCATGTACGCCACGATGAAGTGCGTGTTGATGATGCCGGACACGGACATCCAGCCGCGGGCGATCTCCTCCACGCACAGCGCGTAGGTGAGGAGCGACTCGCCCAGGCCCCCGTACTCCTCGGGGATCATCAGGCCGAACAGGCCCAACTCCTTGAGGCCGTCGACGATCTGCTGGGGATACTCGTCGCGGTGCTCCAGCTCGGTCGCGACCGGGATGATCTCCTTGTCCACGAAGTCGCGGACGGTGGACAGGATCTCCTGCTGGATGTCCGTCAGACCATGGGTCTGGGCGAGTCGCGCCATGACTACTTCTCCGTCTTTTCCGAAGGGCTGTTCAGCTCCGGGCGGCCCGGCTGTTCGCCGCCGCGCTCCTTGATGTACGTCTCGGTGGGCACCATCACCTTGCGGCGGAACACGCAGACCAGCGTGCCGTCCTGCTTGTAGCCCCTGGTCTCCACGTGCACGATGCCGCGGTCGTTCTTCGACTTCGACGGCCACTTGTCGAGCACGGTCGTCTCGCCGTAGATCGTGTCGCCGTGGAAGGTCGGCGCCACGTGCCTGAGCGACTCGATCTCCAGGTTGGCGATGGCCTTGCCGGAGACGTCCGGGACGGACATGCCGAGCAACAGCGAGTAGATGTAGTTCCCCACGACGACGTTCTTGCCGAAGTCGGTCGTCTTCTCCGCGTAGTTGGAGTCCATGTGGAGCGGGTGGTGGTTCATGGTCAGGAGACAGAAGAGGTGGTCGTCGTACTCCGTGACCGTCTTCCCGGGCCAGTGCTTGTAGACCGCCCCGACCTCGAACTCCTCGTAGGTGCGTCCGAACTGCATCGCGCTCAGGCCTCCGGGATCTCGAACTTCGACGTACGGGTCATCCCCGCCGCCCGCCCCTTGCCGGAGATGACCAGCGCCATCTTGCGGCTCGCCTCGTCGATCATCTCGTCGCCGAGCATCGCGGAGCCCTTCTTGCCGCCCGCCTCGGAGGTGCAGTAGTCGTACGCGTCCAGGATCAGCTCGGCGTGGTCGTAGTCCTCCTGGGAGGGCGAGAAGATCTCGTTGGACGCCTCGACCTGGCCCGGGTGGAGCACCCACTTGCCGTCGAAGCCGAGGGCGGCGGCGCGCTGCGCGACCTCGCGGTAGCCGTCGACGTTGCGGATCTGGAGGTAGGGGCCGTCGATCGCCTGGAGGTTGTTGGCGCGGGCGGCCATCAGGATCTTCATCAGGATGTAGTGGTAGGCGTCCGCCGGGTAGCCGGGCGGCTGCTCGCCCACGACCAGCGACTTCATGTTGATCGACGCCATGAAGTCCGCCGGGCCGAAGATGATCGTCTCGACGCGCGGGGAGGCCTGCGCGATCTCGTTGACGTTGTTCAGGCCCTGCGCGTTCTCGATCTGGGCCTCGATGCCGATCCGGCCGACCTCGAAGCCCATCGTCTTCTCGATCTGCGTCAACAGCAGATCGAGAGCCACGACCTGCTGGGCGTCCTGCACCTTCGGGAGCATGATGCAGTCCAGGTTGGGGCCCGCGCCCTCGACGACCGTGACGACATCGCGGTACGTCCACTCCGTCGTCCAGTCGTTGACCCGCACGACGCGCGTCTTGCCGGTCCAGTCGCCCTCGTTGAGGAACTTCACGATCGTGTGCCGCGCCTCGGGCTTGGCGAGCGGGGCGCACGCGTCCTCCAGGTCGAGGAAGACCTGGTCGGCGGCCAGGCCCTGGGCCTTCTCCAGGAAGCGGGGGTTGCTTCCCGGCACCGCGAGGCAGGAGCGCCGCGGGCGAAGGCGGTTCACCTGGGGAACAGGGCTGGTCATGCGGGGACCTCCAGGGGGTCGAGCTTGTTCGCTGTGCGGATCTCGTCGACGATACGGCCGATGATCCCGGTGATGTCGAAGTCCTTCGGGGTGAAGACCGCGGCCACTCCCGCGGCCCTGAGCTGCTCGGCGTCACCGTTCGGGATGATCCCGCCGGCGATCACCGGGATGTCGGGCGCGCCGGCCTCCCGCAGCCGCTCCAGCACGTCCGGCACGAGCTGCGCGTGCGAGCCGGACAGGATGGACAGGCCGACCGCGTGCACGTCCTCGGCGAGGGCCGCGTCCACGATCTGCTCGGGTGTGAGCCGGATGCCCTGGTAGACCACCTCGAAGCCGGCGTCCCGGGCGCGCACGGCGATCTGCTCGGCTCCGTTGGAGTGCCCGTCCAGGCCGGGCTTGCCGACGAGGAAGCGCAGCTTGCCCACGCCCAGGTCCCGGGCGGTGGCGTCGACCCTCCGGCGGACGTCCGCCATACCGGAGCCCTCCTCGGCGGCCACCGCGACCGGCGCGGAGGAGACACCGGTCGGCGCCCGGAACTCCCCGAACACCTCCCGCAGCGCCCCGGCCCACTCACCGGTCGTGACCCCGGCGCGGGCGCACTCCAGGGTGGCCTCCATGAGGTTGTCCGTGCCCTTGGCGGCCTCCTTCAGGCGTTCCAGCGCCTTGCAGGGGCGCGGGTGGTTGAACGGCGGCTGATAGCGGGTGTCCCGCCATGCCTGGAGGGCTCCCACGACACGTTCCTCGACCGCGGGGTCGACCGTGTGGATCGCGGTGTCCAGGTCGGCGGTCAGCGGGTTCGGCTCGGTCGTCTCGAAGATGTTGACGCCGACGATCTTCTCCCGGCCGGACTCGATCCGGGCCCGGCGCTCGGCGTGCGAGGAGACGAGCTGCGACTTCAGATAGCCCGACTCGACGGCGGCCATCGCGCCGCCCATCTCCTGGATCCGCTCGATCTCGGTGAACGACTCCTCGACCAGCTGGGAGACCTTCTTCTCGATGACGTGCGAGCCCTCGAAGATGTCCTCGTACTCCAGCAGGTCGCTCTCGTGCGCGAGGACCTGCTGGATGCGCAGCGACCACTGCTGGTCCCAGGGCCGGGGCAGGCCCAGCGCCTCGTTCCAGGCGGGAAGCTGGACGGCACGGGCGCGGGCGTCCTTCGAGAGTGTCACGGCCAGCATCTCGAGCACGATGCGCTGGACGTTGTTCTCGGGCTGGGCCTCCGTCAGACCGAGCGAGTTGACCTGGACGCCGTAGCGGAACCGCCGCTGCTTGGGGTCCTCGATGCCGTACCGCTCGCGGGTGACGCGGTCCCAGATGCGGCCGAACGCCCGCATCTTGCACATCTCCTCGACGAAGCGGACGCCCGCGTTCACGAAGAAGGAGATACGGGCGACGACATCACCCATGCGCTCCTGCGGCACCTGGCCGGAGTCACGCACGGCGTCCAGCACCGCGACGGCCGTCGACATCGCGTACGCGATCTCCTGGACCGGAGTGGCGCCCGCCTCCTGCAAGTGGTAGCTGCAGATGTTGATCGGGTTCCACTTCGGGATGTGCGAGACCGTGTACGCGATCATGTCCGTCGTCAGACGGAGGGAGGGCCCCGGCGGGAAGACATGGGTCCCCCGCGACAGGTACTCCTTCACGATGTCGTTCTGCGTCGTCCCCTGGAGCTTGGTGATGTCGGCGCCCTGCTCCTCCGCGACGACCTGGTAGAGCGCCAGCAGCCACATGGCCGTGGCGTTGATGGTCATCGAGGTGTTCATCTGCTCCAGGGGGATGTCCTGGAACAGCCGGCGCATGTCACCCAGGTGCGAGACGGGCACCCCGACCCGGCCGACCTCGCCGCGGGCGAGGATGTGGTCGGGGTCGTAGCCCGTCTGCGTGGGCAGGTCGAACGCCACCGAGAGACCTGTCTGCCCCTTGGCGAGGTTGCGCCGGTACAGCTCGTTGGACGCCTCGGCCGTGGAGTGACCGGCGTACGTGCGCATGAGCCACGGCCGGTCCTTCTGACGCTCAGTCATCTATGGCCTCCGCTGTCCTCAGATGTTCCGGAAGCGGTTGATGGCGTCGATGTGCTTCGCCCGCTTCTCCTCGTCGCGGATACCCATACCCTCGCCGGGGGCGAGGCACAGCACTCCGACCTTGCCCTGGTGGAGGTTGCGGTGCACGTCGTACGCGGCCTGGCCGGTCTCCTCCATCGGGTAGACCTTCGACAGCGTCGGGTGGATCTTGCCCTTCGCGATGAGCCGGTTGGCCTCCCAGGCCTCGCGGTAGTTGGCGAAGTGCGAGCCGATGATCCGCTTCAGGGACATCCACAGGTAGCGGTTGTCGTACTCGTGCATGTAGCCCGAGGTCGAGGCGCAGGTGGTGATGGTGCCGCCCTTGCGGGTGACGAAGACGCTCGCGCCGAAGGTTTCGCGGCCGGGGTGCTCGAAGACGATGTCGATGTCCTCCCCGCCGGTGAGTTCGCGGATGCGCTTGCCGAAGCGCTTCCACTCCTTCGGGTCCTGGGTCTGCTCGTCCTTCCAGAACTTGTAGTCCTCGGCGTTGCGGTCGATGATCGCCTCCGCGCCCATGGCCCGGCAGATCTCCGCCTTCTGCGGCGAGGACACGACACAGATGGGGTTGGCGCCACCGGCCAGGGCGAACTGGGTGGCGTAGCTGCCGAGCCCGCCGCTCGCGCCCCAGATGAGGACGTTGTCGCCCTGCTTCATGCCGGCGCCGTTGCGGGAGACCAGCTGCCGGTACGCCGTGGAGTTGACCAGGCCCGGAGCGGCGGCCTCCTCCCAGCTGAGGTGGTCCGGCTTCGGCATCAGCTGGTTGGACTTGACGAGTGCGATCTCTGCGAGTCCACCAAAGTTCGTCTCGAAGCCCCAGATCCGCTGCTCGGGGTCGAGCATCGTGTCGTTGTGGCCGTCACTGGACTCCAGCTCGACCGACAGGCAGTGCGCGACGACCTCGTCACCGGGCCGCCAGGCGTTGACGCCGGGGCCGGTGCGCAGGACGACGCCCGCGAGGTCGGAGCCGATGATGTGGTACGGCAGGTCGTGGCGCTTGGTGAGCTCGCTGAGCCTGCCGTAGCGCTCCAGGAAGCCGAAGGTCGACAGCGGCTCGAAGATCGAGGTCCAGACCGAGTTGTAGTTGACCGAGGAGGCCATGACGGCCACCAGGGCCTCACCCGGACCCAGCTCGGGCAGCGGCACGTCGTCCAGGTGGATCGACTTGCGCGGGTCCTTGTCGCGGGTGGTGAGCCCCGCGAACATCTCGGTCTCGTCCTTGTGCACGGTGATCGCGCGGTACGACTCGGGGAGCGGCAGAGCGGCGAAGTCGGCGGATGTGGACTCCGGCGACTGGATCGCGTCCAGGATTTCCTTCACGGTGTTGCCTCCGGCGACGAGCGTCCTGAGGGAAGACGCTGCTGAGGGTTACGTCGGGTGCTGATCAGTGCTGCTGAGGGTGTGCCGTCGGTTCGGCGGAAGGGTGGTGCTTCGGCAGCGCTTGGTGTGGCGCGGAGGGTGCCTGTGACGCAGGCGTCCGGGCGCGCTCGCCAGGTGGCTTGCGGGGACAGCCGACGTACGAAGGATCACTGCACGCCGGCCGCCCGGACAACCTCAAGGTATGGCACGGCGTGTCATGCGGCAAGGCACTGGGTGCCAGAAATTGCTCTCAGATGAAATCTTTACGTAACAAATGAGCGATGATCGATCAAAGCTACCGCTGAGTAGACCGAAAAATCCGGTGATATGGGTACGGAAATGGGCGAACGGCCCTAGGGGGCATCCAGTCGCGGTAGCGACCGCCCCTTGGGCCGTCCGGGTGACATTTACGGATGAGGGGCGCCCCTTTAGGGGCGCGGGGAACTGCGCGAGCAACGACCGACAACCCGCAGCCCGCAAACGACCCGCACCCCTATGGCGCGCTCCGGTCCCTCAACGCCTGCTCGATCGTCTTCATGACCTCGTCCAGCGGCGCGTCGGTCCTGGCCACAGTGACCAGCACCTCACCCTGCGAGGAGACCGACGCAGGGGCCGGAGAGGCGTGAGGGGCGGGCTCATACCGGCCCGCCCCGATCCCCGTGCCGAACGTCCGGCGGACGATCGCGAAGGCGTGGTCCAGCTGCGCCTCCACGTCTCCCTGACCGCCGGCCCGCAGCCAGCGGCGCAGCACGTGGTTGTGCGCGGTGACGACCGCGGACGCGGCGACCTCGGCCAGCAGCGGGTCGTCGTTGGCGTCGTCGTCGTGCGCGTGTTCGTCGAAGTGGCCCAGCAGGTACCGGGTGAAGAGCCGCTCGTAGCGGGCGACCGACGCGATCTCCGCCTCACGCAGGGTGGGGACCTCCCGGGTGAGCTTGTAGCGCTGCACGGAGATCTCCGGCCGGGCCGCGTACATCCTCATGACTTCCTTGATGCCGCGGCACACGGTGTCGAGCGGGTGCTCGTGCGCGGGCGCCGCGTTCAGCACCGCCTCCGCCCGGATCAGCGTGTCGTCGTGGTCCGGGAAGATCGCCTCTTCCTTGGAACGGAAGTGGCGGAAGAAGGTGCGGCGGGCGACCCCGGCGGTCGCCGCGATCTCGTCGACGGTGGTCGCCTCGTACCCCTTCGTCGCGAACAGTTCCATCGCCGCGGCCGCCAGTTCCCGGCGCATCTTGAGCCGTTGGGCGGCGGCGCGACCGCCCGCGGCACTTTCCGGAGTGTCGGACGTGGTAGCTGGTGTACGTGAGGACCTGGCGGGCTGGGACATGACCCGAACGTACTGCATGTGTGCTGCATGTTGCGCGGATCTTCCGAACCCCCCGTCCCAGGTGGGCGGGGGAGTGCCCGGCCGGGAGGCCGGGGCGGAGCCGCCGGGATCCAGTAGCCCGCCCCAGTCCGCGCCTGACTCGAACCCGTCGCCGGCCCGCTCAGCGCTTGGCATATTCGCGGAAGCCGCGGCCCGTCTTGCGGCCGAGGCAGCCCGCGGCCACCAGGTGCTCCAGAAGGGGCGCCGGGGCCAGGCCCGGGTCGCGGAACTCGCGGTGCAGGACCCGCTCGATGGCCAGCGAGACGTCGAGCCCGACCACGTCGAGCAGTTCGAACGGGCCCATGGGGTAGCCGCCGCCCAGCCTCATGGCCGCGTCGATCTCGTCCAGCGACGCGTAGTGCTCCTGGACCATCTTGACCGCGTTGTTCAGGTACGGGAACAGCAGCGCGTTCACGATGAACCCGGCACGGTCACCGCAGTCCACCGGGTGCTTGCGGACCGCGGTGCACAGCTCGCGGACCGTGGCGTGCACGTCGTCCGCGGTCAGGACCGTGCGGACCACCTCGACCAGCTTCATCGCGGGGGCCGGGTTGAAGAAGTGCATGCCGATCACGTCCTGCGGCCGTGAGGTGGCGCGGGCGCAGGCCACGACCGGCAGTGACGAGGTCGTGGTGGCGAGGATCGCCCCCGGCTTGCAGACCTTGTCGAAGGTCGCGAACAGCTGCCGCTTGACCTCCAGGTCCTCCGCGACGGCCTCCAGGGCGAGGTCGACGTCCGCGAACGCGTCGTACGAGCCCGCCGGGGCGATCCGGTCCAGCGTCTCGGCCGCCGCCTCGACCGTCATCCGCCCCTTGTCGACAGAGCGTGAAAGCGACTTCCCGATACGGGCCTTGGCGGCCTGCGCCTTCTCCTCGCTGCGCGCGGCGAGCACGACCTCGTACCCGGCCTTCGCGAACACCTCGGCGATCCCGGACGCCATGGTCCCGGAGCCCGCGACGCCGACGGAGCGGACGCCGCGGCCGGGGACCGTGGGCCCGTCGGACAGCGGCGTCAGCGCGTCCCGCACGACGGTGGCGCTGCCGGGTGCCTCGTACGTGTAGAAGCCGCGCCCCGACTTGCGGCCCGTCAGGCCGGCCTCGCTGAGCTGCCTGAGGATCGGCGCGGGCGCGTGCAGCCGGTCGTGCGAGGCGGCGTACATGGCCTCCAGGACCGTACGGGCCGTGTCGACGCCGATCAGGTCGAGCAGCGCGAGCGGGCCCATCGGCAGGCCGCAGCCGAGCCGCATCGCCGCGTCGATGTCCTCGCGGGAGGCGTACTTGGCCTCGTACATCGCGGCGGCCTGGTTGAGGTAGCCGAACAGCAGCCCGTCGGCGACGAAGCCGGGCCGGTCGCCGACCGCCACGGGCTCCTTGCCCAGTTCGATGGCCAGGTCCGTGACCGCGGCGACGGCTTGGGGCGCGGTGAGCACGGAGGAGACGATCTCGACGAGCTTCATCGCGGGCGCCGGGTTGAAGAAGTGCAGTCCGAGCACCCGCTCGGGGCGGGCCGAGTCGGCGGCCAGGCGCGTGACCGAGAGCGCGTTGGTGCCGGTCGCGAGGACGGTCTCCGGGCGGACGATGCCGTCCAGCTCGCGGAAGACCTGCTGCTTGATCTCGTACGACTCCGGGGTCACCTCGATGACCAGGTCGGCGTCGGCCGCGGACTGGAGGTCGGTGAACGTGCGGAAGCGCGCCAGGACGTCACCACGCTCCCGCTCGGTGATCCGGCCGCGCTCCGCGGCACGGGCGGTCGAGGACTCCAGGGCGGCGACGGCCTTCGCGGCCTGCGCCTCGCTGATGTCGATCCCGATGACCTCGCGGCCGGCCCGGGCCAGGACCTCGGCGATACCGGTGCCCATGGTGCCGAGACCGACGACGGCAATGGTCTTGAGCGGGGACAGAGGGGTGTCGGACAGGGGAGTGGCCATCGCGGACTCCAGGAATGAGGGTGACGACTGGGAGCGCGCCCGGCTTCGCCGAGGGGCGCAGCGGGTGCGGAAGGGAGTGCGGTGTGCGGGTGTTGCCGGGCTGCGAGCGCACACGCCCGGTGCCGTCGCCACAGGCGTGCACACGCCCGGCGAACGGTGATGACCGACCGGCCCTGTCCCGGAGCCGAATCGCACTGCGGTACCCGAGGTACCGAACCGACTGCTCTCCTGGGCGGCTGCGTCACCAGGCCGCCAGGAGGGAGGTACGCGAACGGGTGGTTCGCTCGTCTGAGCTTAACTCGTGGGTAACGAGCGCGCTAGTCCTCGTGTTTGTGATGTACGTCCCCAAACGGCCCGGAGCGCCCGTAGGCTCGGTGGCATGGGCGAAGAGTTGCGATCACTCACGGAGCGCTTACGGCAGGAATCAGGGGCACCGGCCGC
Source organism: Streptomyces spongiae (assembly GCF_009377185.1). Taxonomy (GTDB): domain Bacteria; phylum Actinomycetota; class Actinomycetes; order Streptomycetales; family Streptomycetaceae; genus Streptomyces; species Streptomyces spongiae. The sequence goes on along the minus strand of NZ_VJZC01000184.1, from coordinate 4,944 downwards.
GTACGAGTGGCTGGTGGCGACCGAGGACCTCAATGAGCTGGCCGGGGTGCTCACCGCTCCCGGACGGCCGCTGTGGGCACGGGAGTTGGCCGCCTTCCGGCTTGGTGTCGCAGGGGACCGGCGGGCCTTCGAGTCGCTCGTCCTGCTCCTTAACCATCGCGATCCGCAGCGCTGTGCGTCCGCCGCCCACGCCCTGGCCCGGCTCGGCGATCCGCGCACGGCCCGCGCGGCCGCCGCACTTGCCACCAACGAACTCCGCGTCGCCTACGCCCTGCACCCCATACGGCTCCTGGTGGCGCTGCGCGCTCCCGAGGCCGTGCCCGCCCTGATCACCACCCTGGCGCGGCGCCTTCGGCCGAACGATCCGTACCGCCGGGTCGCGCTCGCCTGTGTGGAGGGCCTGGGCGCGCTGGGTGACGAACGGGGCCGGGCCGTGCTCAACGAAGCGCTCGCGCATCCGGCTCTCGCGGCGGCTGCGGCCGGAGCGCTGAAGCGACTGCCCAAGCAGTGAGCCGGCGTCAGTCGCGAGCCGCGTCCCGGAGCGCGCGTACGTAACGCACCTCGGGCACCATCACCCCGTCCACCTCGAAGGGCTCCTCGGCGCCGTCCGGGGTGAAGCCGTGGCCCTCGTAGAAGCGGCGCGCGCGGGTGTTCTCCTTCAGGACCCAGAGCAGCATCCGCGCGTGCCCGGCGGTGGCGCACCGCCGGGCCGACTCCCGGAGCAGCGCGTGGCCCACGCCGGTCGAGAAGTGGCCCGGTCGCACGTAGAGGGCGTACAACTCGGCGTCGTCGGTGCGGACTTCGCCCTCTCGGTACGACCCGTGGCAGACCCAGCCGACGACCTCGCCGCGCCGTTCGGCGACCAGGTTCACGACCTGTCCGTCGCCCTTCTCCAGGTAGCCGCGCCGCCGTTCCGCGTCCGCGTCCACGTCGAGCCGGTCGAGGTACGTCTGGGGGATCATCCCCGCGTACGCGGTCTGCCAGCCGCCGATCCGGATCTCGGCGACGGGGCGGCAGTCGGGCAGGGTCATTTCGCGTATGTGGAGCGGGGTGGTCATGGGCGGCACCCTAGGTGGGCGCGGATGGCTTGCGCGCGTGGATTGTTTCGTGGGTGACCGGTGGGGTTCGTCTGCCGAGTCCTGCCGGTGGTCGGGTGCGGGTTGTACGTGGTTGCTCGCGCAGTTCCCCGCGCCCCTTTCAGGGGCGTACCCAACCGCCCGTCACATTCCGCCGCGGAAGCCGAGGAGTCCGTGCAGTGCCGCGCCCCGTGAGGACGGGGCCGTCGGCTTCGCGGTCAGGGGTTCGGGGTCGGGAGCCCGGTCGCACACCGCGTCGGCCTCGCCGTCGCCACGCGGCACCGTGCCGTCGGTCAGGTACGCCGCCAGGTGCTTGTCGAGGCAGGCGTTCCCGCTGAGGGTGATGCCGTGGTTGCCGCCGCCCTGCTCCACCACCAGGCTGGAGCCGCGCAGCAGACGGTGGACGGTGACGCCGCCCTCGTGCGGGGTGGCCGCGTCGTCCGTCGCCTGGAAGAGCAGCACCGGCGGCAGCGTGTCGTTGGAGATGTCCACGGGCTGCGGGGTGCTCGTCGGCCAGAACGCGCAGGGTGCGTTGTACCAGGCGTTGTTCCAGGTCATGAACGGAGCTTTCTCGTACACCGCCCAGTTGTCCGTGCGCCACTGGTTCCAGTCGCGCGGCCAGGCCGCGTCACGGCACTGCACCGCCGAGTAGACGCTGTAGCCGTTGTCCCCCGACGCGTCGACGGCGCCGAAGTGCTCGTACGCCTCCACCAGCGGGTCGTCGTTCCCGGCGTTCACGTAGGACGCGAACGCCGCGGCGAGGTAGGGCCAGTAGCCGTTGAAGTACCCGCCCGGGACGAAGGTGTCCTCAAGTTCCGAGGCGCCCACCTTGCCGTCCGCGGGCTTCTTGGCGAGGGCCTCGCGCATGGCGTACCACTTGGCCTCGACCTTCGCCGGGTCGGTGCCCAGCTTGTACGTCGCGTTGTGCCGCGCGACCCACGCCATGAACGCGAGGTGGCGGTCGTTGAACGCGTAGTCCTGCTGGATGTTGTCGTCGTACCAGACGCCCGTGGGGTCGACGATCGAGTCCAGCACGGCACGCCGTACGCGGCCGGGGAAGAGCTTCGCGTAGACGGCGCCCAGGTAGGTGCCGTACGAGTACCCGAAGTAGTTGATCTTCTTGGCGCCGAGCGCCCGCCGGATCGCGTCCATGTCCTTGACCGCGCTGACCGTGTCGATGTAGGGCAGCACGTCCGCGTACTTGGCGACGCACGCCTTGGCGAAGGCGGCGGCGCGGTCGAGGTTGGCCTTCTCGACGGCCGGAGTGGTCGGCAGGGAGTCGGGCCGTGACGGCGAGAAGTGCTTCGGCCGGCAGTCCAGGGCGGGACTGCTGGCGCCGACACCGCGCGGGTCGAAGCCGATGACGTCGTACTGCGCCGCCACCTTCTTCGGCAACGAGGACGCGACGAACCCGGCCAGCGTGAGACCGCTGCCGCCGGGGCCGCCGGGGTTGACCAGCAGGGGCCCCTGGTACTTCTTCGCCGTGTGCGGCACGCGCGAGAGCGCCAACGTGATCCGCTTGCCGCGCGGGTTCGCGTGGTCGAGCGGCACCTTCAGGGAGGCGCACTGGAGCGTCGGGTACGCGCTCGTCCCGCACTTCTTCCAAACCGGCTCAGCCGTAGGGGCGTTGGGTGCGGTGACCGGTGCGGAGGCGGAGCCGGCGCTCGCGTCGGCCGGGACCCCCGCGATCATCCCGGCCACCACGGCGGCGGCGCCGCACAGAGCAGCTGCGCGTTTCTTCATCGGCGGGTCTCCCAGGGCGGCGGATGCGAGCCGTGCACGCCACGGCCCTCGTCGCATCGTCCCGGCGTGGCCGCCCGGAAGAACACCTTCTGTCCAGACTTGACCCGAACGGGTAGGGAGAAGCACTCGGACGCTCGCCGCCGATCCGCCCGCCGATCCGCCCGCCGATCCGCTCGTCGGTCCGTCCCCCGTGCGCCGGGGTCAGAGCAGCGTCAGCTGGGTCGCCGTCGGCTCCGGGGTCCGGAGGTCCGGTGCCTCCGGCGTGGGTGCCGGGATCCTGCGCGGCAGGCCCGCGCGCGTGGGGCCCATGCCGTACTCCTGGGCCAGTTCGTGGACCTGACCGGTGATCCGGCGCTGGTACCACTTCGGGGCGTACGCGCCCTCCGCGTACAGCCGCTCGTAACGCCGTACGAGGTGTGGGTGATTGCGCTCCAGCCAGGCCATGAACCACTCCCGGGCGCCGGGCCGCAGATGCAGCACCAGGGGCGTCACGGAGGTGGCTCCGGAGGTCGCGATCGCCCGTACGGTGGCCCGGAGCCGGTCCGGGCTGTCGCTCAGGAACGGGATCACCGGGGCCATCAGGACGCCGCAGCCGATGCCGTGGTCGGTGAGGGTGCGCACCACGTCCAGCCGGCGCTCCGGGGCGGGCGTGCCCGGTTCGACGGTGCGCCACAGCTCGTGGTCGGTGAAGCCGACGGAGACGGAGATGCCGACCTCGGTGACCTCGGACGCCTGCCTCAGCAGGTCGAGGTCGCGCAGGATCAGCGTGCCCTTGGTGAGGATCGAGAAGGGGTTCGCGTGGTCGCGCAGGGCGGAGATGATGCCCGGCATCAGCCCGTAGCGGCCCTCGGCGCGCTGGTAGCAGTCGACGTTGGTGCCCATGGCTATGTGCTCGCCGCGCCAGCGGGGTGAGGCGAGGTGGCGGCGCAGCAGCTCGGGGGCGTTGACCTTCACGACGATCTGGGAGTCGAAGCCGAGGCCCGTGTCGAGGTCCAGGTAGCTGTGGGTCTTGCGGGCGAAGCAGTAGACGCACGCGTGCGTGCAACCCCGGTACGGGTTGACCGTCCACTCGAAGGGCATGCGGGAGGCCCCCGGCACCCGGTTCACGATCGACTTCGCCCGGATCTCGTGGAAGGTGACGCCGCGGAACTCCGGGGTGTCGAAGGTGCGGGTGGTCACCGCGTCCGCGCCGAACAGCGCGGCGTCGCGGGCCTGGGCAGGGTTTTCGGCCAGCTGGTCCCAGCGCATGGGCGCCTCCTCGGTAGCACTGGCCACAGAATAGAACAGATGTTCCCTTGATCGTGCGAACCTGTTTTCGAATGTCGTGTGAAGGTCTCGTCGGGTCCTGTCCGGTCCTGTTCATGGGTGTCGTTCTCGGCCACCGGTGGACCCCGATTTGGGGGGCTCGGCCGCCTGATGGTTGGCTTTCCCTCAACCCGAGCAACACCAAGTGCTGGAGGAAGTGCAATGGCGCAGGTCGAGGCCACCACGGAGCGAGTCGTCGCGGCGGACGCGGAGGACGTGTTCGACGCCGTCGCCGACTACAGCGGCACCCGCGCGAAGCTGCTGCCCGAGCACTTCAGCGAGTACGAGGTGCGTGAGGGCGGCGACGGCGAGGGCACTCTCGTCCACTGGAGGCTCCAGGCCACCAGCAAGCGCGTCCGCGACTGCCTGCTGGAGGTCACCGAGCCCACCGACGGGGAGCTCGTCGAGAAGGACCGCAACTCCTCCATGGTCACGACCTGGCGGGTGACCCCGGCGGGGGAGGGGAAGTCGCGGGTCGTCGTCACCACCGTCTGGAACGGTGCGGGTGGGATCGGCGGCTTCTTCGAGAAGACCTTCGCGCCCAAGGGGCTGGGGCGCATCTATGACCTGGTTCTGGCGAAGCTGGCGGCCGAGGTCGAGAAGTAGGGGTTCCCTCCGGGGGCGCGGCCGGGGGCGTCTCGTCTGCCGGGTTCCTGTCGGTGGGCGGGTGCGGGTTCGTCGTGGCTTGTCGTGTCGTTCCCCGCGCCCCTTGAGAGCCTGGGGCGCGCCGGGCACCACCCCGTACCGCGCACACCGCTCGCCCCCGACCCGCAACACCCGCGCAGGCGCCCGAGCCGAGACGGTCGGAGGCGTTCTCACC
>NZ_VJZC01000183.1 GCF_009377185.1 Streptomyces spongiae | reverse complement strand
ACCCTCACCTACCGCGAACTCGACGACCGGGCCGAGCAGGTGGCCCGTCGGCTGCGATCGCTGGGGGCCGGACCCGAGGGCGTCGTCGGTATCGCCCTGCCCCGTACCGCGGACCTGGTCGCCGCCGTCCTCGGCGTCCTGAAGTCCGGCGCGGCCTACCTCCCCCTCGACCCCGCCTATCCGCCCGACCGGCTCGCGTACCTCGTCGACGACGCCCGGCCGGTCGCCGTCCTCGCCACCGCCGGGACGGGCGCGCTGTTGCCCGAAGGAACAGTGATCGTCGGTCCTGAAGTGACACAACATCAGGAACCGTTGCTCGCACCGGCGTTGTCACCCGACAACATCGCCTGCGTCACCTACACCTCCGGCTCCACCGGGCGGCCCAAGGGAGTGTCGGAAACCCACCGCGGCATCGTCGAGTTCGTGGAGTGGACGCATGCCGCGCTCGGCCCGGAGCGACTGGCCAGGGTGCTGTTCTCCACCTCGCTCAACTTCGACGTGTCCGTGTTCGAGATCTTCTCCCCGCTGTTGTGCGGCGGCCGGATCGAGATCGTCGACAGCCTGCTGGCGCTCACCACCGAGGGCAGCCGGGGCGCGAGCCTGATCAGCGGGGTGCCGTCGGTCATGAGCTCGGTCGTCGCCGACCACGCCGAAGTGTCCCCCCGTGTCGTCGCGCTGGGTGGCGAACCCGTCCCCGAACAACTTCTCGCCGACCTCGAAGCAGCCTTCCCCGAAGCGCGGATCATCAACTTCTACGGGCCCACCGAGGCGACCATCTACGCCACCGCCTGGCAGTCCGACCTCGACCCCTACAGCAAGGACGGCCCGCCGCCCCTCGGCCGCCCCCTCGCCCGCAACCGCCTGTACCTCCTCGACCAGGCCCTGCACCCCGTGCCCGAGGGGGTGACGGGAGAGGTGTACCTGGCGGGCGGCGGACCGGCCCGCGGCTACCTGGGGCGCTCCGGGCTGACAGCCGGACGGTTCGTCGCCGACCCGTTCGGTGGTCCGGGGGAGCGGATGTACCGGACGGGCGACCTCGCCGTGCGCGGCTCCGACGGCGGGCTGCGCTTCCTCGGCCGGGCCGACCACCAGGTGAAGGTCCGCGGCTTCCGTGTCGAACTCGGCGAGATCGAAGCCGTGTTGGCGGCACACCCGGACGTGGCGCAGGCGGCGGCCGCCGTACGCGAGGACGGCCGGGGCGACCAACAATTGGTCGCCTACGCCGTGACAGCCGCCGTGACAGCCGTGACAGCCGCCGAGCCGGCCCTGTTGCGCGCACACCTGGCCCGCGCCCTGCCCGCCCACATGGTCCCCTCGGCGATCGTCGTCCTCGACCGGCTGCCGCTGACCGTCAGCGGCAAGCTGGACCGTACGGCGCTGCCAGCGCCCGACGCTCCGGCTCCGGCGCACAGCTCCCCGCGCACCGAGCAGGAGTCCGCGCTGCGCGCGATCGTCGCCGACGTCCTCGGTCTCGAACCGTTCCGCGTCGGCGTCCACGACAGCTTCTTCGACCTCGGCGGGCACTCGCTGCTGGTCCCCCGGCTGACCACGAGGATCCGCAACGAACTCGGCGGTGACCTGCCCGTGCGGGCCGTCTTCGCCACGCCGACCGTGGCCGGGCTGGCGCGGCGGCTGAGCGGCGCCGGTACACCCGGCACGGCGGCCCTGGACGTCCTGCTCCCGCTGCGCACCCGCGGGGAGCGCGAGCCGCTGTTCTGCCTCCCGCCCGCCTCCGGGCTGGCCTGGGGCTTCGCCGGACTCGCCCGCCACCTCGACGTGGACCGGCCGCTGTACGGGCTGCAGTCCCGCGGTCTGGTGCCGGGCGAGCGGGTGGCGATGAGCCTGGCGGAGGCGGTCGCCGAGCACACGGCCCGGATCCGCGAGGTCCAACCCCAGGGGCTGTACCACCTGCTGGGCTACTCCATGGGCGGTCTCGTCGCCCACGGTGTCGCCACGGCACTCCAGGCGGCGGGGGAGCGGGTCGCGCTGCTGGCGATGCTGGACTCCTTCCCCGGGGCATGGACGAGTCAGGGCCCGCGCCCGGGCGACCGGCCGGCCGTGCTGCGCGGCCTGCTGACCATCCTGGGTCGGTCGGCGCCACCGGACGACGACGACCTGACCGACGCCCGGTTCGCGGAGCTCGTACGCAGCGTGGCCGACCTGCCGGGCAGCCTCGACGACGCCGAACTCGCCGCCCTGGTCGAGGTGACGGCCAACAACCGGCGTCTGCTGGAGGAGTTCGCCCCCGCGCCCTACCACGGCGACCTGCTGTTCTTCAGCGCGGCGCAGGATCCGGACGCGCACCCCGACCGGTACGCCGCCTGGCAGCCGTACGTCGACGGCCGCGTCGACCACCACGACATCCCGTGCGCCCACGGCGAGATGACCCGACCCACGGCGCTGGACCGGATCGGGCCCGTGCTCGACCGACGGCTCCGTACCACCTGAACCCCCGACGAACTCCGTACCCCGAACCCCAACTGACAGGAGCGACCGCTCATGACCACCAACCCGTTCGACGACGACACCCTGGAGCACCTGGTCCTGGTGAACGACGAGGGCCAGCACTCGCTGTGGCCCGCCTTCGCCGCGGTCCCCGCGGGCTGGACCGTCGTCCACGGCCGCGCGAGCCGCCAGTCCTGCCTGGACTACGTCGAGCAGCACTGGACCGACATGCGTCCCAAGAGCCTGATCCGGGCCATGGGCGAGTAACGAACTCCAGTAATCCCCGGAATCCCGGAATCCCGGAAGGAAAGCCAATGACCACGCGGCGGACGATCGCTCCCGAGGAGCTCGACACGCTGGACCTGGCCGATCCGCGGCTGCACGCCGAAAGCGACCTGTCCGCGGTGTGGCGCCATCTGCGGGAGCACGAACCGGTCCACTGGAACCCGGCGACCGGCTCCGCCCCCGGCTTCTGGGTGGTGACCCGGCACGCCGACGTCACCTCCGTGTACCGCGACAGCACCCGCTTCACCTCGGAGGGCGGCAACGTCCTGGAGACCCTGCTCGCGGGCGGCGACTCCGCGGCCGGCCGCATGCTCGCCATCACCGACGGGGAGCGGCACACCGGGCTGCGCCGCGTCCTGATGTCGGCGTTCACCCCGCGGGCCCTGGAGCCGATCGTGGCCAGTGTGCGGCGCACGGTGGAACGGCTGCTGCGGGACGCGATCGAGAAGGGCACCTGCGACTTCGCGGTCGACGTGGCGGCCGGTATCCCGCTCGGCGCCATCTGCGACCTGCTCGGAGTGCCCGACAGCGACCGGGCCCACGTGCTCAGCCTGACCTCCTCGGCGCTGGGCTCGCACGACGCGGACAGCACGGCGGCCGACGCGTGGATCGCCAAGAGCGAGATCCTCCTGTACTTCGCGAACCTCGCCCGCGACCGGCGGGAGAGCGGGCACGCGGACGTCATCGCGCTGCTCGCGGGCAGCCGTGTGAACGGGCTGCCACTGGACGACGACGAGATCATGCTCAACTGCTACAGCCTGATCCTCGGCGGCGACGAGACGGCCCGGCTGTCCATGGTCGGCGCCGCCCACGCCCTCCTGGACCACCCCGACCAGTGGCGGGCGCTCCAGCGGGGCGACACCGGCATCGACACCGCCGTGGAGGAGATCCTCCGCTGGACGACCCCCGCGCTGCACTCGGGCCGTACCGCGACCACCGACACCGAGATCGGCGGCCGGGCGATCACGAACGGAGCCGTCGTCACCGTCTGGAACGCCTCCGCCAACCGCGACGAGCGGGTCTTCGACGACCCCGACCGGCTGCGCCTGGACCGGACCCCCAACAAGCACATCACCTTCGCGTACGGACCGCACTTCTGCCTCGGCGCCTACCTGGCCCGGGCGGAGATCGGCGCCGTACTGGCCGGCTTGCGCGACCTGGTGGCGGAACTGGAACAGACCGGCCCGGCGCGGCCCGTCTACTCCAACTTCCTCAGCGGGATCAGCTCGCTGCCGATGGCGCTGAAGGGGGCGTGACGGCGGCACGGTCCCAGGTGCGGGAGGTGACGCCGCGCTCGCGCAGCGCGGCCTTGCGGACCTTGCCGGTCTCGGTGAGCGGCAGGGCCGCGAACGTCTCCACATAGCGGGGCACGGCGAAGGCGGGCAGGTCACGGGCGCAGTGCCGGGCCAGGTCCTGAGGGTCCAGCAGGCAGCCCTCCCGGACGACGACGGCGACCATGACCTCGTCCTCGGCCAGCTCGGAACTCACGGGGAAGACCGCCGCCGCGTCGACCGCCGGATGGGAGCGGACCACCGATTCCACCTCGGACGAGGAGATGTTCTCGCCGCGGCGCCGGATGACGTCCTTGACGCGGTCGACGAACCGGAACCAGCCGTCGGGTTCGCGGACCACACGGTCGCCGGTACGGCGCCAGGAGCCGGGCGCCGGCTCGGGGTCTCCGAGGTAGCCGGTGGCGAAGGCGTAGGGCTGACGGCTGCGTACCAGGAGTTCGCCGGGCGTTCCGTCGGTGACGGGAGCGAGTGCCTCGTCGACGACGCGCGCCGAGAAGCCCGGCCGGACGGTGCCCATGTAGCCGGGCCGGCTCTCCTCCGGCGTCATGCCGATGACGAGGTTCGTCTCCGTCGAGCCGAAACCGTCGACCAGGGTGACGCCGAAGCGCTCACGGAAGTCCTCCCACAGGGGCCCGGGGGCGGCAGGCGCGAGGCTGCGTGTCGCCCGGTGCGCACGGTCATGCGGGCCGGGCGGCTGCGCGAGCAGCATGGGCACCATGGCGCCGAGCAGATAGACGACCGTGGCGCCGGAGTCGGCCACCTGCGACCAGTAGCGCGAGGCGGAGAAACGCCCGGTGACGACGCAGCCCGCGCCCACCGTCATCGCCTGGGCGAGCATGTTGAGGGCGTTGGTGTGGAACAGCGGGAGACAGGTGAACAGGACGTCGTCGGCGGTCAGGCGCAGGGCGGAGGAGACGTTGCGGCCCCAGTGGACGAACTGGGCCTGTGGGCAGCGGACTCCGCGTGACCCTCCCGTCGTGCCCGAGGTGAAGAGGACAGCGGCGGTGTCCTGCGGACAGACGGGAGCGGGAGGCACGGCCGCGGCGGTTCCCGGGCACGGGACGTCCTCGCCGCCCACCCTCCACACGCCCCCGCGATGCCCGGCCTCGATGGCGTACTGGGCCAACTCGGCCTCCGCGTACAGGAATTGAGGCCGGGCCGCGTTCAGCACCTGCCGCAGGGAGCCGCCGCGCAGCCCCGTGTTCAACGGCACCGCCACCGCGCCGAGCCAGGCGCAACCGAGGACCAGATCGACCAGTTCGATCCGGTTGGACAGCAGCGCGGCGACGCGGTCGCCCGGCCGACAGCCGCGCGCCGCGAGTGCCGCCGCCATCGTGGCCGTGGCCTCGCGTGTCTGCGCGTACGTGCGCGTGGTGTCGCCCACGCGCAGGAAGACCCGGTCACCGAACCTCTCGGCCGCCGCCTCGACCAGCCCCGGCACGGTCAGGTCGCTCACCGCAGGATGCCCGCCTCGTGCAGGTGGCGAAGCCGCGCCGCGGACAGACCCGCCACATCGCGCAGCACCTCGTCGGTGTCGGCACCCAGCAGGGGCGCGGGGCGGCGGACCGAGCCCGGTGTGCCGGTGAGCCGGACGGGCACGCCCTCGTGGAGGAAAGGGCCCGCGGCCGGGTGCTCCAGGTGGACGTAGAAGCCACGCGCCCTCAACTGCGGGTCGTGCTCGACCAGTTCGCGGCCGTCCTGCACCGCCCCGGCCGGGACACCCTCCTTCTGGAGCGACTCCGCGGCCAGGTCGGCGGGCAGGCCCCGCGCCCATGTGCCGAGCGCGCCGTCCACCAGCGCGGCCTCCCGCCTGCGGTCATCCGCCGTCCGCAACCGCACGGTCAGTTCCGGACGGCCGATCACCCGGCACAGTGCCGTCCACTCCTCGTCCGAGCGCACGCTCACGGCCAGCCAGCGGTCCGCGCCGAGGCACCGGTACACCCCCTGAGGGCTCCAACGGGGGTGCGCGTTGCCCGCGGGCGACTGGGACGCGGTGAGCAGGCTCGTGCCCATGTGCGCGGCGATCGCCTCCAGTTGGGACAGATCGATGTGCTGCCCGCGGCCGGTCTCCGCCCGGTGCTCCAGCGCGGCGAGCGTGGCCAGCGCGGCCTGGAGCCCGGCCACGATGTCGCCGTGCCCGTAGATCACACCGACCACGTCGTCCGGTCCCCAGCCGGTCAGGCCGGTCAGCCCGGAGGCCGCCGAGACGGTGTCCGCGTACGACACCCAGCCGGCACGCGGTCCCGTGTGCCCCATGCCCGACATGCTCACGTAGACGAGACCCGGGTTGATCTCCCGCAGCGTGTCGAAGCCGAGGCCGAGCCGGGTCATGACCGTGGCGCTGAAGTTCTCCACGAGGACGTCGCAGGAGGCGATGAGGTCCCGGAGCACGGCAACGCCTTCCTCGGTCCGCGTGTCGAGGGCGATGCTGCGTTTGTTGCGGTTGACCTCGTTGAAGTAGCCGTTGGTGTTCGGGTCGGTGTGGGGGCCGCGGGACAGGTGCATGAACGGCGCGAAACGCGTGGGGTCGGGTCGGGACAGCGACTCGACCTTGATGACGTCAGCGCCGTGGTCGGCCAGCACCTTCGTGCAGTACGGGCCCGCGAGCACCCAGGTCAGGTCGAGGACGCGTACCCCGTCCAGGGCGGGTACAGCGGGTACAGCGGGTACGGCGGGGGAGGCGCCCCCGGCCGGCGGCACGGGACGGTCCTCGTCGAGCAGCGACTGGTCGGCGCCGGGGCCGGGCACCGACAGCGAGGTCACCCTGCGGCCTTCCGGGAACGCGAACGGGAAGCCGAGGTCGGTGCGGTCCCCGACGCGGGTGAAGAAGTTCCGCGCGGTGAGCTGGGGGTTGTCGGGCAGTTCGTACGGCAGGTCGACGGCCGCCCAGGGCAGCTTCCGGGCCTGGGCCCGCTCCGCGAACTCGGCCTTCGGCCAGGTGCCCACGAAGTCCTGGACGACCTTGAAGACGTGCTCCTGGTGCTCCTTGCGCTCGACGGGGTCCTGCCAGCGCGGCTCGGCCAGATCGGCCTGCGCCCCCTCCTCGCACAGCCAGGCCAGCAGCGCGTCCCACATACGGGGGCTGCCGCCGAGCCCACCGCCCAGGTGGCCGTCGGCGGCCCGGAACAGGCCGTGCGGAACGAGGGGATGAACGCTCCCCGGCCGCGGCGGCACCCGGTCCTCGTGCAGGTAGGCGAGCGTGCCCGCCTCCAGAGCGGCCGCGACGCACGCCTGCGCGGACACGTCGATCAGCTGCCCCCGCCCCCGGCGACGGGCCCGTAGACCCAGCAGGGCGGCGATCGCCGCGTGGACGCCCGCCAGGTGCTCCGCCTGGTTCTCCGGCAGACGCAGGGGCGGACCGTCGGGATCGCCGACCTGCGCCAGCATGCCGCCCAGCGCGGCCACCACCAGATCGGTGCCCTGCCAGTCGGAACGGGGACCGACCAGCCCGAACGGCGTGACGCGCACATGGACCAGGTGGTCGAGGCCCTCGGCGGCCCGCCCGGCACCCTCCGGCGTACCGTCCAGCAGGATGTCGGCGCCCGTCAGCAGACGGCGCAACCCCGCGTCGTCCGAAGGGGCCAGGCTCACCGAGCGCTTCCCCGCGTGCCAGTGGACGAAGGCGTCGTCCTCGTGCCGGTCGGGGGCGCCGCCGGGGGGTTCCACCAGGACCACCTCGTAGCCGAGTCCGACCAGCAGCCGGCCCGCGAAACGCGTGAACGGGCTGGTCAGTTCGACGACCCGGGGGATCGATGCGCTCACGTGTCCTCCGCTCGCCGTCAGCCGTGCCGCTGGTCGTGTCGCTGGTTCAGGAAGCCGCTGACCACGCTGAAGTAGTCGTACGGCCGCTCTTCCTGGGGGTGGTGCGACGCCTGGTCCATCACGTGCAGACTGCCCCGCGGGACCATACGGGCCAGCATCAACGGATAGTCCGGGGTCAGGAAGGCGTCGTACATCCCCCAGAAGAAGAGGGTGGGGGCCTGGATGAGTCCGAGTTCGGCGGACAGGTCCTGCCAGTCGCCGCGCGGGTTGTCCGAGGCACCGGCGAGCGCGGTCTCCTCGGGGTCGAGGCTCTGCTCGTACCGCAGCGTCACGGTGCCCTCGGGGATGGCGTCCGGGTCGTACCACTCCAGACGCGCCATCAGGGCCCGCATCTTCTCCCGGGACGGGCCGTCACCGCCGTAGTACACGTCGCGCGCGTTGCGTCCGCGCCGTCCGCCCTCGGGCAGCGGGGCGAGCGGGCCGTGGAAGACGGGCATGCTGCCGGTGATGACCAGGGACCGGACGCGCTCGGGGTACTTTGCGGCCAGGTTGAGGGCGATCGTCCCGCCCCAGGAGTTGCAGACGAAGTCGGCGCGCTCGATGCCGAGAGCGTCCATCAGCGCCACGGTCCTGGCCGCGTGGTAGTCCCACATCGGGCCCTCGATGACGGGCTTCGCCGACTTGCCGTACTGCAGGATGTCGACCAGGAGACAGCGGCGGTCCTCGGCGAACAGGGGGGCCACCTGTCCGAAGTCCGACCAGCCGGTGCAGCCCGGACCGCCCCCGTGCAGGAAGACGGTGGGGCTGCCCTCGCCCAGCTCGATGTAGTGGTACTTGACGCCGTCCGCCTCCGCGTAGGCGCCCTGCGGCGGCGCCTGAATGTCCATGAGATCCATAGCCGGATGGTGGCGGGTGGGAGGGGTCCGGCCGAAGCGGTTCGGTCCGCTCAGCGGGCCGGTGAGCTGCTTCATGCCGGACCCCATGGCTGGATTCACGACAGGTCCAGGACGACCCTGCCGATCGCCTCGCCCGTACGCAGCCGTCGTACGGCCTCGGCGAGCCGGTCGGGTGCGTGGCGCTCGATCGGCAGGGTCAGCTCGCCCGACGTGAGATCGGCCTGCAGCCCCTCGACGTCCGCGGCGACTTCCCCGCCCCGGTTCATCAGGTTCACGGGCAGCAGGGCCACGTCGGCCAGGAGCCAGTCCGCGAGGTCCAGGGTGAGCTCGCGGCCGGCGGTGTAGCCGACGAGGGCGGCGCGTCCGCGCGGGCGGACCAGGCCCAGACAGTCCCTCAGCACCAGCCCGCCCACCGTGTCGATGAGCGCGTCGATCTGCCCGCCGACCGCATCCGGCGACAACTCGGCCGCCAGCACGGCCTTGGCGGGCGCCGGGACGTGGGCGAGCTTGGCCGGGCGGCCCACCACACCGATCACCTCGGCCCCGGCCCGCGCGGCGAGCTGCACGGTCAGCGCGCCGACCGCGCCCGAGGCCCCGGTCACCAGGACCCGCTCGCCGGGCCGCACGGCGGCCACGTCATGCACCGCTGCCCACGCCGTACCGGCCGGAGTGAAGAAGGAGCAGGCCAGGGCGGGATCGGTGCCGTCCGGTACGGCGGTCACGGCCGCGTCGGGTACGACGGCGTGGTCCCTCCAGCAGCCGTCACGGCGCAGCCCGAGCCCCTTGCCGTTGACCCTGACCAGGGCGCCCTCGGGATGACTGTCCGAGGCCAGTACGACACCGCATCCGTTGGTGCCGGGCACCGCCGGGAGGTCCGGGAGGATCCCGAACGCGCCGTCGACGACGTTGAGATCGAGGTGCGCGACCTGCGCCGCCAGCATCCGTACGAGGGTGTGCCCTGCCCGCGGCTCCGGCACCGGGCGGTCCATCAGCCGGGGGAGAGAGCCGAACTCCTCCAGGACCAGCGCACGTGACATCTCACCGCTCACAGCTTCACTCCGTACCGACGCAGGACGCGGGACGCCACGATCCGCAGCACACGGTCGAACACGAACCCGAGGACACCCAGGGTGATGATCCCCACGAAGACCCAGTCGATGCGGCCGTAGTTGCGGGAGGTCCAGATCAGCGCGCCGAGACCGACCTGGGCGGCGACGATCTCGGCGGAGACGATGGTCAGGAAGCTGTTGCCCATCGCGAGCCGCGCCCCGGTGATGATGTACGGCACCGTGGACGGCAGCACGACCCCGCGCAGGATCTGCCGCCGGTTCGCGCCCAGGCTCGCCGCGGCGCGCAGTTTCGACTCGCTCACCGCCATCACCCCGGCACTGGTGTTGAGGATGACGATGAAGACCGAGGTGTAGAAGATCAGGACGACCTTCGACGACTCGCCGATGCCCAGCCACACCACCGCCAGCGTCACGAACGCGATCGGCGGGATGAAGCGGAAGAACTCGATGTACGGTTCGAGGAGTTGCCGCACGACCTTGATCTGCCCGATGAACAGGCCCGCAGGGACGCCCACCGCGAGGCCGAGTCCCCAGCCGATCAGGATCCGGCGGCTGGAGGCGAGGATCGAGTTGGTGAGCGTGCCCTCGCGCGCGAGCTCGCCCGCGGCGGACAGGGTCTGACTGGGCGAGGCCACGAGCGAGGCGCCGTAGCGCATCGCCAGCAGCTGCCAGATGCCGATGCCGATGAGGACGGACACCGCGTACAGGGCGAGGGTGCGCAGGCCGAGCCGGGCGGCTCGGGACGCGCGGCGCTCGACGCGTGGCTTCGGGGTGGCGTCGACGGTCACCGTGGTCATCGGTCCTCCTCCGTGCCGAGATCCGCGCCGAGCTTGGTGCCGAGTCCCGTGCCGACTTCTGCGCCGAGATCCGTGCCGAGCTCCGGGTCGAGGCCCTGGTCGCGCAGGGCCTTGCGTACCTCTTCGCCGATGTCCTGCCGCAGGGCGCGCCGCAGTTCCGCGGCCTCCGGGGCCGACGCGTCCCGTGGTCCGGGCAGGTCCACCGGGTAGACGGCCTTGATCGAGGCGGCCGGTCCCGCCGTCATCACGGCGACGCGGTCGGCCAGCAGGATCGCCTCGTCGATGTCGTGGGTGACGAACACGACGGTGCAGCCCGTGGCCTGCCGGATGCGGGTCATCTCCTCCTGCATCACCTGCCGGGTCTGTGCGTCGAGCGCGCCGAACGGCTCGTCCATGAGCACGACCCGCGGCTGGTTCGCCAGCACGCGCGCGATCTGCACCCGCTGCCGCATCCCGCCCGACAGCTGCCCGGGGAACCGGCCGGCACAGTGCCGCAACCCCACCAGGCCCAGGTACTCGTCGGCCAGCGCCGACTGCTCGGCCCGCGACCTGCCGCGCATCCGCGGCCCGAACGCCACGTTCTGCCCGACGGTCAGCCAGTCGAAGAGCGCCTCGCTGCTCTGGAACACCATGCCGAGGTCAGGGTCGGGGCCGGTGACGGGCGAGCCGTCGACGGTGAGGCTGCCCTGGTACGGCCGGACGAAGCCGGCCAGCGCGGACAGCAGGGTGGACTTGCCGCAGCCGCTCGGTCCGAGCAGACAGAGGAACTCCCCGGCGGCGATGTCGAGGGAGATGTCGCGTACGGCGTGGAAGGAGCCGAACCGGATGTCGACCCCGTCGACGCGGACGGACGCGCCGCGCCTGCCGTCGGCCCGGGCGGACGTCGGGTCGGCCTCGATGGCCTTCGTCATCACGATCCTTTCGACTGCGGGAAGGGGACAGGCGCGTCCGGAACCGGAGTCGTCCTGAATTGGCGCACCGTAGAACGCCGCACGCCGGGCCCGCATGGATGTGGGTCCGCTGAGCGGGACACACGCCGTCGGCCTCACCCTCCCCGGGCGTCAACCCTCCCGACACCCCGCGGTCTGCTCAGCGGAACGAGTCCGTGGCCGGGCGCCGCACGTCACCCGATGCTCAAGTCCACGCACCGACGCCGGCAGGAGGTCACGCACGATGACGACGGGTGAAGGATCGCTCGCCCCCAGGAAGGGGGGCCGGCCGACGCGCACCCAGAAGGGGCAGCCCGGCCGGCAGGACTGGACGTCGTGGCCCCACTACGACGGCGCGGCCACCGGATTCCGCGGCTACTGGTACCCGGTCACGTGGTCCAGCCAGGTCACCGGGAACCCGCTCCCCTTCACGATCTGCGGTGAGAAGATCACGCTGATCCGCGACGGAGGCAAGGCGTACGCGCTGCACAACCGCTGCCCCCACCGCGGGGTGCCCCTCTCCGAGGGCAACCAGCAGTTCCCGGGCACCGTCAGCTGCCCGTACCACGGCTGGACCTTCGACCTGCCCACCGGCAAGCTGGCCGCGGTCATCACCGACGGACCGGGCTGCCGGCTGACCGGCAAGGTCGAGGTGCGCACGTACGCGGTCGAGGAGCGCCTCGGCATGGTCTGGGTCTACATCCCCCTCGCCGACGAGGAACCGCACCCCATCGACGAACAACTCCCCGAGGAACTCGTCTCCAACGCCTTCGTGATGGGCGGCCGGATCGAGCCCCGCGGCGGCAACTGGCGCTTCGCCTGCGAGAACGGCTTCGACGAGGGCCACGCCAAGTACCTGCACCGCACGGCACTGTGGCGCCTCTTCAAGCCGATGCCGACCTGGAACATCACCCGGATCGTGCCCAGGGGCCGCTGGATCTTCCGTGTGCAGGACGAGGTCCACTGGGAGGCGGACTTCCCCGGCGTGGGCCGCTGGACCAACAAACGCTGGTGGAAGATGCAGCCGCCGAAGGAGACCTTCAACATCGGCAACACCGGCGCGGCGGACAGCGTCAACCCGACGATCGAGGCCCAGGACTTCCCCGGCTTCGCGTCCCTGTCCATGCCTGGCGTGCTGCGGATCGTCTACCCCAAGTTCATCCACTACGAGTTCTACGTCCCCGTCGACGCCGACCACCACAACTACGTCGGCGTGATGGTCAACTTCACCGAGGGCTGGAAGACGCTCGGCTTCTACGCCAAGTACCTGGGCGCCATCCGCTGGCTGTTCCACGGACAGTTCTCCGGCCAGGACGCCTGGATGGTCGACGTCACCGACGCACCTCCGGAGAAGCTCTACCGCCCCGACGTCTCGCTGACCGCCTGGCGGAACCTCAGCGAGGAGGAGTACGGCAAGAAGCTGGCCGCGACCGGGGCCCACCCCACGAGCGAAGCCGGGGCCCACCCCACGAGCGACAAGGAGGCGTGACCGTGCGCCGCACCCTGCTCACCCTGCTGGCCGGAGTCGCGCTCGCCGTCGGTCTCCCGCAGGCCGCCAAGCGCTTCGCGCGCACCACCATGACCCAGGTCCACAGGATCAACCAATGAGTGGCGACGGACTCGCGGGCCTCGACGCCGAGCGGAAGGGCTGGACCACCGAAGCCTGGCAGCACGTCACCCTGGACCGCCTGCGCGAACTGATCACCGGGCTCGTCGACATCCCGAGCCCCACCGGTGACGAGGGCCCGCTCGCCGCCCACATCGCGGACACGCTGAAGTCGGCGGGATGCCGTGCCGCGGTGCAGCCGCTCGACGACCGCCAGGCGAACGCCTTCGCCCGCCTCGACGGCGACGGCACCGGCCCCGACCTCATGCTGTACGCGCCCATCGACACCCTGACCGTGGGGGAGGAGAGCGAGGACCTCCCCTGGATCGGCCCGGAGCTGCGGGACGACATGCGCCCCGCGGCCACCGTCCATGACGACCTGGTCGTCGGCCTCGGGGCGTCCAACCCGAAGGGCCACGCCGCCTGCGTGATGATGGCCGCCGAGGCGATCGCCCTCGCGGGCATCCCGCTCACCGGGGACCTGGTCGCGGCGTTCGGCGCGGGCGGCATGCCCACCAACGCGCGACCCGGCCCCAGGCACCACACCGGCCAGGGCGTGGGCTGCTCGTTCCTGCTGGAGCAGGGCGTGTGGACCGACTACGCGGTCATCGCCAAGCCCGGCTGGACCGTGTCCTGGGACGAGGTCGGCCTGGTCTGGTTCGAGGCCACCGTCCGCGGCATCCACACCTACGTGGGCTCCCGCCACCGGCTCCCGTACGACAACGCCATCGCCCGCGCCGGTGAGGTCGCCCAGCACCTGGAGGAGTGGTTCGCCGAGTACGCCGGCCGCCACACCTCGGGCACGGTCGCCCCGCAGGGCATCGTCTCCTCGGTGCGCGGCGGCTGGCCGCGCATGGCCGCCGTCACCCCGGCCGCCTGCACCCTCATGGTGGACCTGCGCATCGGCCCGGACACCACCCCGATGCAGGCCAAACGCGAGTTCCTCGCCGCCCTGGACAAGCTGCCGGAGAACGCCGTGAGCGCCGAGATGGTCCTCGCCATTCCCGGCACGCGCACCGACCCGGACAGCTGGATCTGCCGCAGCGCGACGGCCGGCTGGGAGGCGTTCGAGGGACGCGAGCACGAGGTCGTCCGGGGCAACAGCGGTGCCACCGACGCCAACATCCTGCGCGGGCGCGGCATCCCCACCGTACGGGTCGGCATGCCGAAGGTGACCGAGGCGCCCTTCGACATCGACTTCGCCCGGGGCATGAACACCGTCTCGGTACGGGCCATGGAGAAGCTCACCCGCCACCTGGTCCGTACGGCCGTCGACACCGTCACCCGCACCCGCGCCGAACTGGAAGAAGTGGAAGAAGCGGAAGGAGAGGCCGTATGACCGAGATCGTCCTGGGCGTGGGTGCCTCGCACAGCACGCTGATGAACACCCACTGGGAGAAGACCCTCCACAAGGACCGCGCCGAACGCTTCCGCGACGCGCTGCGCACGGCCCGCGACGAACTCGCCGCGGCCCGCCCCGACACGGTGATCCTGGTCGGCTCCAACCACTTCCGCGGCTTCTGGCTGGACCTGATCCCCAGCTTCACGATCGGCGTGGGGGAGTGCGTCGCCAGCGGAGAGTCCGGTACGCCCAAGGGCCCGCAGCCGGTGGACGTCCCGCTGGCCCGGCATATCGCCAACTCCCTCGTGGAGGGCGGGCGTTTCGACGTCGCCTTCTCCGCCCGGCTGCAGATCGACCACGGTCAGTCGCACGCCATCCAGTATCTTCTGGACGGCCTGGACGTGGAGATCGTGCCGCTCGTCGTGAACGTCTTCGCCCCTCCGCTGCCGACCCTGGAGCGCTGCGAGCAACTCGGCCACGCCATCCGCGAGACCGTGCTCGCCTTCCCCGAGGGTCGCCGCGTCGCGGTCGTTGGCTCCGGAGGGCTCTCGCACCGCCTGCCCTGGCCCGACTGGCGCGAACCGCACGGCGACGACGAGGAGTTCATGGTCGGAGGCTGGCTCAACGGCCGGGAGAACTGGCAGGACTACGACGCCCGCCGCCGCGAGATCATCCGCGCCGCCGAGGCCGCCCTCAACCCGGGGTTCGACGACGAGTTCCTGACCCTGGTGGAGCGTGGCCAGACGCACCGCATCACGGAGTACACCACCGAAGCGCTGGAGAAGACCGCGGGCAACGGCGCGCAGGAACTGCGCACCTGGCTGCTCACGGCCGCCCTGCTCGACCACGCCCCCGCCCGACGACTGGCGTACGAGCCCATGCCCGAGTGGCTCACCGGCATGGGCGTCGCCGTCCTCGACCCCGCGTCCTCGACCCCGCACACAGCACCCGCAGCTGAAAGGCAGCCATGAGCATCTGGACCGAACTGACCGGCATCGACCACCGGCACGCCTACGTCGACGCCGGCGGTATCAGGACCCGCGCGCTGCAGGCGGGCCCCGAGGGCGGCGAGCACGTGGTGTTCCTGCACGGCACGACCGGCCACCTGGAGGCGTTCGTCAAGAACGTCCCGGTGCACGCCGAGCGTTACCGCTGCCACGCGATCGACATGCTGGGCCACGGCTACACCGGCAAACCGGACCGCCCGGGTGAGATCCCCGCGTACGTCGAGCACCTGATGGCCTACCTCGACGCCGTGGGCGCCGAACGCGCCCACCTGGTCGGTGAGTCGCTGGGCGGTTGGGTGTCGTCCTGGGCGGCGAGCGAGTACCCGGACCGCGTCGCCTCGCTGCAACTGCTGTGCATGGGCGGTACGAAGGTCAACCCGGCGGTGATGGAACGGCTGAAGACCTCGACGCGGGCCGCAGCGCTGGAGGACGACATCTCCCTCACCCGGGACCGGCTGCGCCTGCTGTGGGCCGAGTGGGACGAGGACCTAGGTGACGAGCTGACCCAGGTGCGGTACGAGATCTACCACCAGCCCGACTTCCAGCGGAACCTGCACAACCTGCTGGCCCTGCAGGAGGTGGAGACCCGCGAACGCAACCTGCTCCGGCCGGACCGCATGGCCAGGATCAAGGCGCCCACGCTGGTGGTGTGGGCCAACAAGAACCCCTTCGGGGACGTCCCGGAGGCCGAGGCCATCGCCACCGCCATTCCCGGTGCCCGGCTTGAGATCTTCAACGAGTGCGGGCACTGGCCGCAGCACGAGAAGGCCGACCTGTACAACCCGCTGAGCCTGTCGTTCCTGGCCGGGGTCTCCTGAGCGGGGGCCTCCCAGCCGGGGGTCGCCGAGTTGGGGTCACCTGGGCCGGGGGCCCGCACCATCCAGCCCCTCCGGCGTTTGAGGAGCGGGGGTCCGGGGGCTGGCCCCCGAAACGGGGCATTCCCAGCCGGGGGCTACCCGCCGGGGCCCCGAGCAGGGGTTTCCTGAATCCGTCACCCATGGTTCCGTGTAGGGGCCATATCCAGCCACCATCCGCGTTCTGAGGTAGGCAACGGACAATCCGGGAGGTTCTTCCCATGACCGTGACCTTGGTCGGCCACGCCGCTGTCTCTT
>NZ_VJZC01000182.1 GCF_009377185.1 Streptomyces spongiae | reverse complement strand
ACCCACAACAGGGCCCGTCCCAACGGCCGCAGCACGCTGTCCCTCAGCAACCGCCCGCCCACGACCAGCGCGTCCCACACCATCCGCACCGGGACGACCAGCACAAGCACCACGATCCGCACGGGAACGCGGATCGCCACGACGAGGCACCCTTCCGGCCGGGACACCTGCGTGGACCGCTCCGCCGGAGTCCGGGGCCCTGCCTTCTCGAGATCCATGTCGGCCAAGACGCACCGGCCGAGGGCGCGGATGCGGTCCGCTCGCAACGATTCGGTACGGAACCAGTGCCGCGGCCCGACGCCCCGGCGCGCCCACAACGCCCCGCGGGCCCCGGAGAGAATCGTGTGCGCACGGGCGGCACCGAGTACGGAGGAGAAGGACATGGATCAGCGGGACGTCTGGACGCGGCACGGGCGCCGGAAAGCCTGGACAACCCCCCGTTTCACGGTGTGGGAGGACGACGTGACCACGCCCGACGGCCGGCCGGGACGGTACGACTGGGTCGAGGCGCCGGACTCGGTGCGGGTTGCCGCGTTCGTCGACGGACACGTGCTGGTCATCGAGCAGCATCACTATCTCGCGGGCGTGACCTGGCAGCTTCCCGGCGGGAGTGTCGACCCTCAGGACCCGGACAGCGAGACCGCCGGTCGGCGGGAGCTCGCCGAGGAGACCGGCCACCACGGGGGACGCTGGACGGACCTCGGGTCCCTGTACCCCCTGCCCGGGCTGTCACCGGCCCGCGTCCACCTCTGGCAGGTGGAGGAGCCGGACGCGAAGGCTCCGGACCCCGAACCGACCGAGGCGGATCTGATCGTGCGGCGTCTTGAGCCCCACGAGGCAGTCGCCGCCGCCCTCGACGGCCGGGTCGCCTGCGCGCCGAGCGTCGCACTGCTGCTGAGGTCCCTGAGCTCCCTGCGTTGATGAAGACCTCCACCACCGGTTGATGAAGACCGCCACCACCGGATGAACGCGAGGTCCCAGGGGGTAAGTTCTCGGCGCGGGCCCGTGAGGGCCAACGGGGCACGCTTGGTGGGGGCATGACGAACTTGACGACCAACTCGACAGACAACTCGACAACCGGCTCGACGCCCGTCTCGACAACTCCGGTGCGGAGGATGCTCGGTGGCCGCACCATGCGGCTCCTGGTCGCCATGGTCATCGGCGCGCTGACCGGGCTGGCCGTGTTCGCCGTCACGCAGATCACCGGACGCAATCTCTTCATCATCACGGGAGCCGTCGCGGGCGCCGTGGCGGTCACCGTGTTCCAGCTCTACGGGCGGGCGGCACGGCTGTCCGAGGTGAAGGTCACGGTTCCCCAGCTCAGTGAGTTCACCTTCGTCGTCAACAACGACGCCCGGCAGGTGGCCTGGCACCTGTTCGTCGAAACCGCGACCCGGGTGTCCACACAGCCGCTGGCGCCCGACGAAGGGCTCATCAGGGAGGCGATGAACTCTCTCTACAGCCTCTTCGGCACCACCCGCGACATCCTCAAGGAAAGCCGCCCCTCCGTGGCCGCCACCGGCGCGCAGACGGTCGAGTCCATGGCCCTCGCCATGCTCAACCAGGAACTGCGCCCGTTCCTCTCCGGCTGGCACCCGCGGCTGCGCGAGTTCGAGACGGCACATCCCGACGACCCCGAATCGGCCTGGCCCGACAACGCGGCCTGCCGCGCCGAACTGCGCACCGTGCAACGGCACATACACGCCTACGCGCTCGGCTTCGCCCGGCTCGCCGGAGTCCACGACGCCGACACGCTGATCAGCAGCCGCAACAGCTGACCCCATCGCGATCGATCATATGTTTGATTTCTCTTGTGTGGGGGTGCACTCGTGCCCGTGGCAGCCGACCCTGGACACAGGGACCGACTGGAAGGGGAACGTCACCATGACGACACACCCGACCGTTTCACCGCGAGACTGGGATGCCGCGCGCGAGCAGCTGCTGGTGGAGGAGAAGCAGCTGACCCACGCCCGTGACGCACTGGCCGCCAAGCGTCGGCAGATGCCGTGGCTGGCGGTGGAGAAGCAGTACGTGTTCGACGGCCCCGAGGGCAGGGCGAGTCTGCTCGACCTGTTCGAGGGACGTCGTCAGCTGATCGTCTACCGTGCCTTCTTCGAGCCCGGGGTGTCCGGCTGGCCCGACCACGCCTGCGTCGGCTGCTCCATGGTGGGTGACCACGTCGGCCACCTCGCTCATCTGAACGCCCGGGACACCACGCTCGTCTTCGCCTCGCGCGCCCCGCAGCCGGACATCCAGCGGGTGAAGGCGCGGATGGGCTGGACGATGCCCTGGTACACGATCACCGACGACTTCGACGCCGACTTCGGTGTGGCCGAGTGGCACGGCACGAACGCCTTCATCCGCGAGGGCGACAGCGTGTTCCGCACCTACTTCGTCGAGGCCCGCGGTGACGAGGCGTTGGGCAGCACCTGGAGCTACCTGGACATGACCGCGCTCGGGCGGCAGGAGACCTGGGAGGACTCGCCCGAGGACTATCCCCAGACTCCGCCGTACGAGTGGTGGAACTGGCACGACGAGTACGCCGGCAAGGCCGGGCAAGGCTGAGCCGGCCCCGGGGAGCCGGCTCGCCGTCGGCCCTCGAGTGACCGACTCACTCCACTCGCTCAGGACTTGCCCCGGCTGCGGGTCTCGCCCTTCGCGATCGCTTCGGCGTCGGCCTCGGCCACCGCGACGGTGAAGCCGAGCGCCTCGGTGATGTGACCCGCTGCCGCCATGACCCGGGCCGTGCCCACGACGGGGGCGATCGCCACGAGGACGTCCTGTACCTGTTCGAGCGTCAGGTTGGCCTTGACGGCGGGGTCGACGTGGGCAAGGTAGGAGATCGCCGGTGCGTCCATGGCCGCGAGCGCGGCGATGCGGGTGAGGATGAGCGAGGCGTCATCCATGCCGCAGCGCTCGACCGAGTCGATGGTCATGGCGGCGAGCGTGTCGAGAACGGGAGTGTCGGAGGCTGTAGCCATCTCAGGACCGCCTTCCGTGGTGTACGGAAACCGACACGCGGCACCCCGCAGAACACGGCACCCACGCGCCAGTTGCTTGCCCTTCCACGGTATGGGCCTACCGACCCCTACGCATGCTGGGCCGTGCGGGTGAACCGAGGCGGTGTTCGCGTTTGCGGGATGCGCCGGGCGGGTGAACAGTGAATTCATATCGGCTCCGCACAACGCATAGCGCATCTGGAACCATCATGGCCAGAACCGCACGGCGATACGTCTTCCACATGGTCAACGCATCTGTCTTGGCTGCGGCGCTCGCGTTGCCGGCAGGTCTGACGAATGCTTCGGCAGCGCCTCAGTCACACAGCGAGAGCACGACTGAAGTACCCACTCAGACAACACCTCCTCCGCCCACGGATACGCCCACACCCACGCCCACGGATACGCCTACGGATACGCCCACTGACGCGGATACAGATACGGATACCTACACACCTCCTCCGCCCACGGATACGGATACGGAGACGGAGACTTCCACACCTCCCCCATCCACGCCGAGCAAACCGGCGACCGACCCCCCGGCGGAACAGAAGAATCAGATTGAAGACGTAACGGCAAGCCTGAACGAGCAGAAGGACAACATCCCTGAGGAACTCGTGCCGGCCGTGGAGCAATTGACCACGATCCTCCAGGGAGCTGCGGCCCCGGAGACGTCACCGCAAGACAGGGAAGGGGTCATCGAAAGCGCGAAGGAGGTTGCCTCCACGCTGCCCACCATCAGCGACCCCAGCACACCCGGCGAGCTGCAGGAACAGTTGATCGCGATCGTGAAGCAGGTGTCCTCCACACTGGTGATGGGCCATGACCAGGACATGCGGCCTGAGGAACGGGCCACACTCATCCTGGTGGTGAAGCGGACGACATCCGCCCTGGACATGATCCGCGCTTCCGAGACGTCCCAGGAGCTGCGAGCCCGGCTGATCGCCATCGTGAAACAGGTGAACTACAGCCTGGAGAAGAGCCCGGAGTCGCAGCGGATTCGCTCGGTCGCCCTGCCGGTGAGCTCCTCGCCGGAGTGGATCCAGGCCCCGAAGACATCCCGACAGGAACAGAAAAGGCTCGCGGAAATCACGGACGAGGTCAGCGCGTCCATGAAGAAGATCAGCGACCCAGGGGCGTCGCAGAAGGACCGAGCCGAAGCCGGCCAGGATCTGGACGAGCAGACCGCTCGAATGAAGAAATGGCAGGATGAAGCCGCCTCGGATCAGGACCGGCCGGACGCCCCCCTCAGCAAGGCGGCCGCACTCTGCACCACTGCCATATTCGATTCCGAAGCGGAGCATGATCTGAGCCAGAGTCTGGAGGATCTGGTTCCCCAGGAGTGGGACGCCGAAGGCGTCAAGGACTTCTGGAAGGCCGTGGAACAGGATGACGACCTGCTCGATGTCCTGGCTCAGCTGCAGAATGACGAGCACTCCCAAGCCCAGTTCGACGTTGCACAGCTCATCACCGAGCTCGCCGACCTCGTACCGAGAAGCGAATTGATGGGGAACCTCGGCATGGCGGGTCTCTACTGCCAGAAGACGGCGTCGTACCTTGAGGAGGACGGGATCACAGTCGGAACCTGGCTCACCGAGGACGGCGAGGGATAGAAACACCGGAGTACCTCAGCAACTCCGCGACGGACACAACCGAATTGGCGCTGACCTTCGCTGCTCCGTATCTGTCCAGCTCCCTCTTCACCTCCTTGGCATCGCTCGGATAACTCGAATAATCGACCGATGAAATGGAGGATACGAAATTCCGTCCCCCCGGAGACCAGATTGCCGTCACATAGCGCGGTTTGCGCGTCACGTTGATGAGGTTGTTGTTGTGCCACAACCTCCCGCTGTAGATGAGCTGTTCCCCGCACCACTCTGGGAGGCAAAAATACTTGTCACGCTCGTTCCAAGTGTAATGCGGAGTTCCGAACTCCTCCGCGTCGAGCTTCCCGCGGTCCTTCCTCATGTACAAAATCTGCAGGCGGACACTTACGGTGTCGTACTTGGTGTCCTCGGGGAGTTGGAACACCCGCTTCAGAGTGTATTCCTGCCCGACGTCGAGCCTGTTGCCCGGACCGTAGAAATGCCCGCTGCTTATTGGTGTGTACCTGAGATTGCCGACGTGGAGTTCCGCCTCGCCCTCACCCCCACCCCGCCTCCCCAAACTCTCCCTCCACTCCGTCGCCAAGTCTCCACTCTCAGAGTACTTGGCCTCTCTTCCGCGTACCGTGTAGATATCGTTCATGATGTACACGGGAATTCCGCCGGTGTTTTTCATGGAGAGCGTCAGCGGGACATGAACAAACGGGTGGTTGCGGTCCGCCCGTGACTTCCCGAATTCCGCCTTCAGGGTGAAGTGCATAGGGGCTGCCGCAGGCTGGTACATGGTCGAATACGCCAGGCTGACACCGCTCAGGACCGCTGTGACCACCACCCCCGCAGCAAACCTCTTGGGTTGGGGAATTCCCTTCCACGATCGCTCATGAACAAGAAGGAAGACCGCCCAAAGAGACCAGCACCAGAGCGGCAGGAACACCAGCAGGTAGTAGGTGTACTCCCTCTCTTCGAGCCACATGAACAGCAGGACACTGTCAGTGGCCAGTGCGATGAGCGCCCCCAGCAGGACGATCGCGCCGGAGGCCCTGAACTGCCGTCTCCTCCAGTAGTCGAGTACCGCGATCGCTGCCGCACCCTCCACCACGCCCGTGAGGACGAACAGAACCCCGCTGATGCGTTGCGCGAAGGTCAGGGCCCCAGAAGCGTCCGGCCATCCGACGACCGCGTTGAGGGCCATGGACGCAAGCAGTCCGGCCAGCATCAGCACGATGACCGCATACCTTCTCCAAGGACGGTCGGGCCACGTCCCGCTGCCACCCCCGCGCCAGCATATGGACGTCGAATCCTCCAGATCGATGTCCTGCGGAAAGCCGAGGCGTCTGAGCAGCTTCCGCAGTTCCCCCGGCGACCAGGCACTCCCCACCGTCTTGCCGCCCTTGGTGACCCGACGCAGCCCACGCCGATCCGGTGCTTCGACAACGACCCACGGGCGGATACTCATGCAACCAGGCTCAAACCCGAGCCGGAGGTGCGCACACGGAGCTACTCCGCCGGGGTACTCCTGAACGTCGTTGAGCCCCCACCGATTCGGTGGGGGCTCAATGGCTCAACGAAGCGTCAACGCTCAGCCGACCACGTCAGTGCACGTGCCCACTCCCCGCAGACTGCTTCACCGTAAGCGGCAACAACTTCTTGCCCGTTGGGCCGATCTGAATACTTGTGTCCATCTGCGGGCACACCCCGCAGTCGAAGCACGGCGTCCACCGGCAGTCCTCGACCTCTGTCTCGTCGAGGGCGTCCTGCCAGTCCTCCCAGAGCCAGTCCTTGTCCAGGCCCGAGTCGAGGTGGTCCCAGGGCAGGACCTCCTCGTACGTGCGCTCGCGTGTCGTGTACCAGTCGACGTCGACGCCGAAGGGGGCCAGAGCCTTGTCGGCGCAGCTCATCCAGCGGTCGTACGAGAAGTGCTCGCGCCAGCCGTCGAAGCGGCCGCCGTCCTCGTAGACCGCGCGGATGACCGAGCCGATACGGCGGTCGCCCCGGGACAGGAGGCCCTCGACGATGCCCGGCTTGCCGTCGTGGTAGCGGAAGCCGATCGAGCGGCCGTACTTCTTGTCGCCGCGGATCTTGTCCCTCAGCTTCTCCAGGCGGGTGTCCGTCTCCTCCGCGCTCAGCTGCGGGGCCCACTGGAAGGGGGTGTGCGGCTTGGGGACGAAACCGCCGATCGAGACCGTGCAGCGGATGTCGTTCGAGCCGGAGACCTCGCGGCCCTTCTGGATGACGCGGGTCGCCATGTCGGCGATCTGGAGGACGTCGTCGTCCGTCTCCGTCGGCAGGCCGCACATGAAGTACAGCTTCACCTGGCGCCAGCCGTTGCCGTAGGCGGTGGAGACGGTCCGGATCAGGTCCTCCTCCGAGACCATCTTGTTGATGACCTTGCGGATGCGCTCCGAGCCGCCCTCGGGGGCGAAGGTCAGGCCCGAACGGCGGCCGTTCCTCGTCAGCTCGTTCGCCAGGTCGATGTTGAAGGCGTCCACGCGGGTGGAGGGGAGGGACAGGCCGATCTTGTCCTCCTCGTACCTGTCCGCCAGGCCCTTGGCGATGTCACCGATCTCCGAGTGGTCCGCCGAGGAAAGGGAGAGCAGGCCCACCTCCTCGAAGCCCGTCGTCTTCAGGCCCTTGTCGACCATCTCTCCGATGCCCGTGATCGAGCGCTCCCGCACCGGGCGCGTGATCATGCCCGCCTGACAGAAGCGGCAGCCGCGCGTGCAGCCCCGGAAGATCTCCACCGACATGCGCTCGTGGACCGTCTCGGCGAGCGGGACGAGGGGCTGCTTGGGGTACGGCCACTCGTCCAGGTCCATGACCGTGTGCTTGGACACGCGCCACGGGACCCCGGAGCGGTTGGGGACCACTCGGGCGATACGGCCGTCGGGGAGGTACTCGACGTCGTAGAACCTCGGGACGTACACCCCGCCCGTCTTCGCCAGGCGGAACAGGACCTCCTCGCGGCCGCCCGGCCGGCCCTCCGCCTTCCACTCGCGGATGATCCTCGTCATGTCGAGCACGGCCTGCTCGCCGTCGCCGATGACCGCCGCGTCGATGAAGTCGGCGATCGGCTCGGGGTTGAAGGCGGCGTGACCGCCGGCCAGGACGATCGGGTCGTCGATCGTGCGGTCCTTGGACTCCAGCGGGATCCCGGCCAGGTCCAGGGCCGTGAGCATGTTCGTGTAGCCCAGCTCCGTGGAGAAGGACAGACCGAACACGTCGAATGCCTTCACCGGCCTGTGGCTGTCCACCGTGAACTGCGGGACGCCGTGCTCCCGCATCAGCTCCTCCAGGTCCGGCCACACGCTGTACGTGCGCTCGGCTAGGACGCCCTCCTGCTCGTTCAGTACCTCGTAGAGGATCATGACGCCCTGGTTGGGCAGCCCGACCTCGTAGGCGTCGGGATACATGAGCGCCCAGTGGACGTCACAGGAGTCCCACGGCTTGACGGTGGAGTTGAGCTCTCCTCCGACGTACTGGATCGGCTTCTGCACATGCGGGAGCAGAGCTTCGAGCTGTGGAAACACAGACTCAGCGGCCGCAGCGACTTCGGCAGGCATCTCGCGAACCTTCGGGGGATGGACTGAAAGGACAGGAGTGACCATCTAGCCTAACGCGGCCCGCGGCACCCCCCGCACGCGTGCGTACGCATCCGCCGACGTCAGGACTCGCAGCACCGTTCGTACGCCTCCGGCAGCGCCGCCTCGATCTCCGCGGCCCTCCGCTCCTCGCGGCCGTACAGCACCCCGTACGTGAAGGAGCTCTCCCCCGCCCCTTGGGCCTGCGCCGCGAGTCCGCGCAGGGCCTCCCGGGTCATCACGCTGTCCTGGTGGTCGCCGAGGAGGCTCTGGAGGGATTTCATGGCGCGGACCCGGGCCTTGAAGCGGTCGTCGAACTCGGAGGCCGCCTCCGCCGCGTACCGGGCGCGCTTGGCCTTCTTGCGGGCCTCGTGCATGGCCAGGTCGCGGTCGGCGCCGGACGGCACGTCCAGGGCCTGTCGGACCAGCGCGGACACCCGGTCCTCCCCTCGCTGGACGGCCTTGGCGAGCACCTTCTCCGGATCGCCCCCGGCGGCCTTGAGCAGGGGCGGGTCGGCGATCAGCGCGTCGAGGGTGTTCAGCAGCTCCAGGTACCGCTTCCCGTCGAGTACGGCGATCAGACGGCGCCGGGAGCCGGAGCTGCGGGCGTGCGCCCAGGTGCGCAGCCGGGTGCGGACGGGGCCGATGAAGAGCGCCCTGGGCAGGTCGCTCAGCGCGGCCGTCAGGCGTTCGGTCAGCACCTCCTGGTCGCGGTTTACGCCCAACTCCTCAGCGAGCCATTTGAGTTCCGCGCCGATGGGGTCGCTGAAGGTGCGGTCCAGGACCTTGGCGTACGACCGGAAGGTGCTGCGCAGCCGGCGCGTGGCGACGCGCATGCTGTGCACGGAGTCGGGCAGGTCACGGCGGACGGCGGGGTCCAGGCCGACGATCGCTTCGCGCTGGGCGCGCACGTAGGCGAGGACGTAGTCGACGGCGACCCGCTGCGGCTCGGGAACTCCCTTCCCACCCGCCTTGGCCTTCTTGGCTGCCTCGGGCCCCTTGCCCGCCTTGGCGCCCTTGCTCTCCTTGGCCTTCTTACCGGGCTTGCTCGTCGTGGGCGGTGCCGTCTCGCACAGGGCTCTGGCCAGCTTCGACGGTGACGCGGCGGCCCGTACTCCCCCCTTGCGCAACTTCTTGTCGACCTTGTCGAGGAAGGCCGGGTCACCGCCGTCGGCCAACTCCACCTCGATCTCGGACCACTGTGCACCGCGCCCTTCGCCGGTGAGCCGCTCGGCGTGTACGGCGTCGACGCTGACCTCGGCCAGGAGCGCGCCGTCCGCGTCCAGCAGGTCACGGACGTCGCGGGAGGAGCGGATGCGGACGAGGGGGACGAGGTCGGTGTCACGGACCCGGGAGCGCACGAGCCCCGCCAGGGCCCGGGGCACGGTGTCGGAGAGGGGCGCGCGGATCTCGTCCCGTACGTCGGAGGAGACGGGGAACTTCAGGTGCCAGCCCGCGTCGTCGCCTCCGGTGCGGCGGCGGAGGGTGATCGCGGCGGCGGCGAGGCGTTCGTCAGGGGTGTCGTAGTAGACGGCGTCCAGCTCGGCGACGCCCTTGTCGACCACGGTCTCGACCCCGGCGACCCCGGTCAGGTCGGGCAGGCCGCTCTCGTCGGATTCGTACTTCCGCTCGATCTCGCGTTTCGTGTCCGCCATGAACCGAATCTAGTCGCTCATCCGTTTCATGGGCAGTCCCCGCATGATTGAAGCGCCGACACCTGGACTTCACCCTGACTGTACGCAGTGTTACCGCTACGCCGACATCGGCCTCTGCACCCGGATCGACTGCAGCAGCCCCACAGCCACCCACACCGCGAACATCGACGATCCTCCGTACGACACGAACGGCAGTGGCAGACCGGCCACCGGCATGATGCCCAGCGTCATCCCGATGTTCTCGAAGGACTGGAAGGCGAACCAGGCGATGATCCCGGCGGCGACGATCGTGCCGTACAGCTCGGTCGTCTCGCGGGCGATGCGGCAGGCGCGCCACAGGACGATGCCCAGCAGCACGATGATCAGGCCCGCGCCGATGAAGCCCAGTTCCTCTCCCGCGACCGTGAAGACGAAGTCCGTCTGCTGTTCGGGCACGAACTGGCCGGTGGTCTGCGAGCCCTTGCCGAGTCCGGTGCCGAAGAGGCCGCCGGAGCCGATGGCGATGCGGGCCTGGTTGGTGTTGTAGCCGACGCCGGCCGGGTCGAGCTCGGGGTTGGCGAAGGCGGCGAACCGGTTGATCTGGTACTCGTCGAGGATCCCCAGCTGCCAGACCGCGACCGCGCCGATCGCGCCCGTGCCGATCAGCCCGAGGACCCAGCGGTTGGAGGCGCCGGAGGCGAGCAGCACGCCGAGCACGATGATGACCATGACCATGACCGAGCCGAGGTCGGGCATGAGCAGCACGATCAGTATCGGCACGGCGGCGAGGCCGAGGGACTGCATGACCGTGCGGTGGTCGGGGTGCTGCTTGTCGCCCGCGTCCACTCGGGCGGCGAGCAGCATCGCCATGCCCACGATGATCGTGATCTTCACGAACTCGGAGGGCTGCAGCGAGAAGCCGCCGCCGAGGACGATCCACGCGTGGGCGCCGTTGATGGTGGCGCCGAGCGGGGTGAGCACCAGCAGGATCAGGAAGACCGAGATGCCGTACAGGACGGGGACGGCCGTGCGCAGGGTGCGGTGGCCGAGCCAGACCGTGCCGACCATCAGGGCGAACCCTATGCCGGTGTTGAAGAGGTGCCGGACCAGGAAGTAATACGGGTCGCCCTGGTTGAGCTCGGTGCGGTTGCGGGTCGCCGAGTAGACGAGGGCCGCGCCGATCAGGGACAGCGCGACCGCGCACAGCATGATCGGCCAGTCGAGCCTGCGGGCCAGCGAGTCGCGGGCGAACAGCCGGGCCCAGCCGGTGCGCTGGGGTCCGTACCCGGAGACGGAGAAACTGTTGGCGCCGGTCATGGAGACGTCCTCCGCCTCTTCCTCTTCTTCGGGCGGGCCGCGCGCCGTCGGGTGTCGCGGTTGTTGCCCGTATTGGGGTCGGGCACGGTGGCGGCCGGGCTGTTGCCCGTCACCGGCAGGGCGCCTTCCTCGGTGGCCTGCTCCGTCTTCTTCGGTGGGTAGGCCCCGACCTTCGGGGAGTCGATCGACCCGTCGGACTCGATCTTCGGCAGGTTCTTCTGCGGGGTGTAGAGCAGCGCCTTCTTCTTGTCGATCTTGCCGTCCTCGGAGACGCCGTACAGGGCGTTGTAGAGCTTGCGGACGGCCGGGGCCGAGGCGCCGGAGCCCGTACCACCCTGGGAGATCGTCATGACGATCGTGTAGTCCTTGGTGTACGAGGCGAACCACGACGTGGTCTGCTTGCCGTAGACCTCCGCCGTACCCGTCTTGGCGTGCATCGGGATCTCGTCCTGCGGCCAGCCCTGGAAGCGCCAGGCAGCCGTACCGCGGGTCGCGACACCCGCGAGGGCGTCGTCTATCTCGTTACGGGTCTTCCGCGTCATCGGCAGCTTGCCGTGCGACTTGGGCTTGATCTCCTCGACGTTCTTGCCGTCGGCGCTGAGGACGGCCTTGCCGACGGTGGGGTCGTAGAGGGTGCCGCCGTTGGCGATCGCCCCGTAGATGGTGGCCATCTGGATGGGGGTGACGAGGGTGTCGCCCTGGCCGATGGAGTAGTTGACGGAGTCACCGGCGCGCATGCGGTTGCCCTCGAGGCAGTTCTCGTACGCGATGCGCTCGGCGTAGTCGCCGTTCTTCTTGCCGGTCTTGCACCAGGCGTCCTTGTTGGCCTTCCAGTAGTTCAGCTTCCACTGGCGGTCGGGGATGCGGCCGGAGACCTCGTTGGGCAGGTCGATGCCGGTCTCGGCGCCGAGGCCGAACTGGTGGGCGGTCTTGTAGAACCAGTCCTTGGCGTTCTTCTTCGGCTTGGTGCCGCCGTCGCGCTTCCACTCCTCGTGGGAGAGGCGGTAGAAGACGGTGTCGCAGGAGACCTCCAGGGCGCGGCCGAGGTTGATCGGGCCGTATCCCTTGGACTCGAAGTTCTTGAAGACCTGTCCGCCGATCGAGTACGAGCTGGAGCACTCGTAGCTGCCGTCGAACGGGTAGCCGGCGTTGACCGCGGCGGCCGTCGGGACGACCTTGAAGATGGAGCCGGGGGCCGACTGGCCCTGGATCGCGCGGTTCAGCAGCGGGTAGTTGGACTTCTTGCCGGTGAGGCGGGCGTAGTCCTTGCCGGAGATGCCGCCGACCCAGGCGTTCGGGTCGTACGACGGGTTGGACGCCATGGAGACGATGCGGCCCGTCTTGGCCTCCATCACCACGACCGCGCCGGAGTCCGCCTTGTAGTTGGTGCCGGTGTTCCGGTCGACCTGCTTGCGGGCCTCCTTCATCGCCTCGTTGAGCTCGTACTCGGCGATGCGCTGGACGCGGGCGTCGATGCTGGTGACGAGGTTCTCCCCGGGCTGGGCCGGGTCGGCCTCGGCCTGTCCGATGACCCGGCCGAGGTTGTCGACCTCGTAGCGGGTGACGCCGGCCTTGCCGCGCAGCTGCTTGTCGTACTCGCGTTCGAGGCCACTGCGTCCGACCTGGTCCGAGCGCAGGTACGGCGAGTTCGTGTTCTGCGCCTGCTTGATCTCCTCGTCGGTGACGGGCGAGAGGTAGCCGAGGACCTGCGCGGTGTTGGCCTTGCCGGGGCTCGGGTAGCGACGCACGGCCTGGGGCTCGGCGGTGATGCCGGGGAAGTCCTCGGAGCGCTCGCGGATCTGCAGGGCCTGCTTGGCGGTGGCCTCGTCGGTGATGGGGATCGGCTGGTACGGGGAGCCGTTCCAGCAGGGCTGCGGCGTTTTGGAGTCGCACAGCCGGACCTTGTTCATGACCTCCTTGGGCGTCATGCCCAGGACGCCGGCGAGCTTGGCGAGGACCGCGTCGCCGTCGTCCTTCATCTTCAGGAGGTCGGTGCGGGAGGCGGAGACGACGAGCCGCGTTTCGTTGTCAGCGATCGGGACGCCGCGCGCGTCGAGGATCGAGCCGCGTACGGCGGGGTCGACGACCTGCTGCACGTGGTTGCCCGACGCCTCCTTGGCGTAGGCCTCGCCCTCGCGGATCTGGAGGTACCAGAGGCGGCCGCCGAGGGTGCCGAGGAGGGAGACGACGAGGATCTGGATGATGACGAGCCGGATCTGGACCCGTGGGGTCCGGCCCGTCTCGGGGATATTGGTCACTGCTGCCTCCCCCTCTCAGAGCGCGAATGTGTGTGCGCGTACGCATGATGAACGACGGGCCTGTGAGGCCGCGTTCCGCCAGGGTTTCCCCGTTCGGGTGAACTCGCCCGCCGTCACAGCCGCTTGACCCCCTTGATGCGCCCGGCGCGCGCCATGCGTGACCTGGCCGCCTTCAGGCGGAGGCCGCCGCGCTGGCTGCCGATGCTCAGGCCGGTGCCGGAGGAGAGCCAGCCCGAGGAGACGTCGGCGGCCTTGGCGGAGGAGCTCTCGGCAAGGGGGTCGTTGTCGGCGCGGCGGGCCAGGGCCATGATCGCGGGGACGACGAAGGGTGCGAGCAGCAGGTCGTACAGGGCGGCCGTGAACAGCAGACTGGGCAGGCCGACATGGCGTGCGGCGGTGTCGCCGACGAGGGCGCCGACACCGGCGTACAGCAGGGTCGTGCCGACGGCGGCGGCGACCACGACGGCCATGGGACCGGTCGCGGACCTGAGCTGCCCGTTGTCGGGCTTCACGAGCCCGGCGAGGTAGCCGACGAGGCACAGCACGAGGGCATAGCGCCCCGCGGCGTGGTCGGCGGGCGGGGCGAGGTCGGCCAGGAGTCCCGCGCCGAAGCCGATGAGGGCACCGCCGACGTGGCCGTACACCAGCGCCAGGCCGAGCACTGTCAGGAGCACCAAGTCGGGTACGGCGCCGGGGAGATGGAGTCGGGCGAGGATGCTCACCTGGACGACCAGGGCCACGATCACGAGGGTCGTGGAGAGCAGCATCCGGTTGAAGCGCATGAGGGGTCAGCTCCTACTGCTCTTGCGGTTGCCCGTCGACGGGCGCCTGTGCGGAGGGCGTGACCGTCACCGTCACGGTCGGCGTGGGCGTGGGCTTCGGCTTGTCCGGCAGGACGGTGTCACGGGGGTCCTTGCGGGGTGCCTCGACCACGACACCGACGATGTCGAGCTTGGTGAAGCCGACGTACGGGGTGACGTAGACCGTGCGGGTGAGGTCGCCGCCGGACGGGTCGACCCGGGACACGACGCCCACCGGCACTCCCGGCACGAACGGCTTGTCGGCCTGCGATCCGAAGGTGACCAGCCGGTCGCCCTTCTTCACCTTCGCCTTGCCGTTGAGCAGCTCGACGCGCAGCGGCCGGTCACCCTGCCCGGAGGCGAAGCCGAGCTCGTCGGTGGCCTCCATGCGTGTGCCCACGGTGAAGTCGGGGTCGTTGGCGAGGAGCACTGTGGCGGTGTTGGGCCCGACGGTGGTGACCCGCCCGACCAGCCCGTCGCCGTTCAGGACCGTCATGTCTCTCTTGATGCCGTCGTTGGATCCGACGTCGATGGTGACGGTCCACGAGAAGCCCTGGGCGGCGCCGATGGCGACGACCTCGGCGCCCTTGATGCCGTACTGACCGTTGGCCGCCGTCTTCAGCATCTTGTCGAGCTGCCTGACGCGGCTTCGGTTGCGGTCGTCGCTGCCGAGGTCCGCCTTGAGCGCGGCGTTCTCCTTCTCCAGCTCGGCGAGCCGGTCGTGCCGTTCGCCGGAGTCACGGATCGCGGAGACGGCATTCCCTATGGGGTCGACGGCGGTCGAGACCCCGTCCTCGATCGGGCCGAAGACCGTGGCCGCGGCCTGCCGGGCACCATCGACCGGAGAGTCCTCCCCACCGCGGATGTCCACCGTGATCAGTGCGAACGCGATGGCGATCAGCAGCACCAGGAGCAGTCGGCTCTCTCGTGTGTCCCTCACGTGCGGCGGCCGTGCCTTCCTCGTCGGAATGGTCAGTTCGAAAGCTCAACAAGGGGCAATCCCGGAGCGCGAGGACTCACGGGTGTTGAGGCACTCACGGGTGTTATGGGGGAGCTTATGCCTCAATATCAACGATCCGCCGCACGAGAGGGGGTCGTCTCGTACGGCGGAATCGAAGTGTTACGTCATCTGCGCGGCTGGGCGTCGAGAACCTGCTGCAATGCCTCGAACTCCTCGACGCACTTGCCGGAGCCGAGCGCCACGCTGTCCAGCGGGTCCTCGGCGATGTGGATCGGCATCCCGGTCTCCCGGCGCAGCCGCTCGTCGAGCCCGCGCAGCAGCGCGCCGCCGCCGGTCAGCACGATTCCCCGGTCCATGATGTCGCCGGAGAGCTCGGGCGGACATTTGTCGAGGGTCGTCTTTACGGCGTCGACGATGGCGTTGACCGGTTCTTCGATGGCTTTTCGTACCTCGGCCGCGGAGATGACCACGGTCTTCGGCAGTCCGGAGACGAGGTCCCGGCCGCGGATTTCGGTGTGCTCGTCAGCGTCGAGGTCGTACGCGGAACCGATCGTGATCTTGATCTGTTCGGCCGTCCGCTCACCAAGAAGCAGCGAGTACTCCTTCTTGATGTGCTGAATGATCGCGTTGTCCAGCTCGTCACCCGCTACGCGGATGGACTGTGCTGTGACGATTCCGCCGAGCGAGATGACCGCGACCTCCGTGGTGCCGCCGCCGATGTCCACCACCATGTTGCCCGTGGCCTCGTGGACCGGCAGGCCGGAGCCGATGGCCGCGGCCATGGGCTCCTCGATGATGTGCACCTGGCGGGCGCCGGCCTGGGAGGACGCCTCGATGACGGCGCGGCGCTCGACACCGGTGATTCCGGACGGGACACATACGACGACCCGGGGCCGGGCGAGATACCTCCGCTTGTGGATCTTCAGGATGAAGTAACGGAGCATCCGCTCGGTGATCTCGAAGTCGGCGATGACGCCGTCCTTGAGCGGGCGCACGGCGACGATGTTGCCAGGCGTCCGACCGATCATCTTCTTCGCTTCCGCGCCGACCGCGAGGATGCCACCGGTGTTGGTGTTGATCGCGACGACGGACGGCTCGTTGAGTACGATCCCGCGACCCCTGACGTACACCAGCGTGTTGGCGGTCCCGAGGTCGACAGCCATGTCACGGCCGATGAACGACATTGAGTTCCCCATCAGGATTCGTCTGGCCTTCCCAAAGTGGAGCACTGATGGCTATTTCGGGTCGGCGAAGTGGGTGCTGTGACGTGAAGGCTTACATCGTAGTCTCGCCCGCACGGACACTGCGCGAGGGTCTTCGCCATTGTCAGCAGATGATGCGCCGCCTCGCTTGTGCAGACGGCCCATCAGAGTCACGCGTTCCCTCGATCGGCACGCATATGCCGGGGGCTCGGCGAATTTTCGGGGGAGTTGGCTGGTCAGCCGGGGAGTTGGGCTGACGGAGGGTCAGAAAATCGGGGGCGTCCGGCTGGGCCGTGTGGGTGGTCCGCCCCCGCCGCCCCTACCCGTCCCATC
>NZ_VJZC01000181.1 GCF_009377185.1 Streptomyces spongiae | reverse complement strand
GCCCCCGGTCGCTCCGCCGGCCCCGGCCGCACCTCCGGCGCCCGCCGCCCCGCCCCCGGGCGCCGGCAAGATCAACCTCGACAAGGGGCGCGTCAGCCTCCAGAAGAACCAGACGGTGTCCCTGGTCAAGGGCGGTCGCCCGCTCCTCTCCCAGGTCAAGATGGGCCTCGGCTGGGAGCCGGCGTACCGCGGCAAGGACATCGACCTGGACGCCTCGGTCATCGCGTACGGCCCCCAGCGCAACCACATCGACAGCTGCTACTTCGGCAAGCTCCAGATCGTGAACGGCGCGATCAGGCACTCCGGGGACAACCTCACGGGTGAGGGGGGAGGCGACGACGAGGTGATCACGGTCGACCTTGGCCGGCTGCCCCAGGAGGTCACCGGACTGGTCTTCACGGTCAACTCCTTCTCCGGGCAGAAGTTCACCGAGGTCGCCAAGGCCTACTGCCGCCTCCTGGACGCCGCGAGCGGCGAGGAGCTCGTCCGTTTCGACCTCACCAGCGCCGAGCCGCAGACCGGCGTGCTGATGGCGAAGCTGATCCGCCAGTTCTCCGGCGAGTGGGAGATGACGGCGATGGGCGACTTCGTGAAGTCCCGCACGGTGAGGGGGATGGTGAAGCCTGCGGCCCAGGCTCTCTGAGGGAACGCATGTCTTAGAGGGCGCCCCTCGCCGCAGCGGGGCGCCCGCCCACTGCGGTATCCCGGCTTCGGACCCACGGGAGGATGCCCCAGTCAGAGGCAAGCAGCAGAGATGGTTGCCGCGCGCTCCGCATCGTCTTCGCCCAGCCCACCGCCGAGGGTTGCATCCTGAGAGGTGGTGTACGGGCTCAACTCGACACCGTCGCAGACATGCTCACTCGATAGTTCCCCAAGAGCAGCGACATGCTCCTCGAAGCCCAGGGGCCTGACCCCATTCGCGGACTTCCCGCACCAGCACTGGAAGAAGATCCAGTCGTTGTCGTTGACCGCCCTGAGCGCGGGTGCCCCCTCCGGACCGACGCGCCTGCGTCGGCGTGTCAGAGACCATCGTCTCCTCGGGAGGGCGTGCCCTTCCTTCAGACAGATCTACCGGCCTCGCCCATTGCTCAGGTGGAGCCTGTGGCGCTTCATGGAGGGTGCACAGCGCCGAACGGGAACACGTCTCCGCCTGGCTGCCTGCCTGCTGCTTTCTGACAGCGAGTCGGTTACGTCTCCCTTGTTGACACTCACTCCGAGGTGCGCGCATACTCCTCGGCAACGTTCACGTGAACGTTCACGGAAAGCGTCACGCAAGCACGGTGGGGTCCTGCGGCGATCCCGCCGCCCCTCTCCCTCTTGCCTCCGCAGGGCCCGGCCACAGCCAACCGAACCCCCTCGAGCGGCACCGAGTGTGGCCCCACGCGCGCCTGCCCCGGAACAAAGTGAGTGTTCGAACATGGAGCCAACTCTGTCGAGGAGACGTCTTCTCGCAGCTTCGCTGGGCGGCACGGGCGCCGCTTTGCTGGGTCTTACGGGCTGCGGCACCTCCTCCGGTTCGGTGTCCGCCGGTACCGGCCACCTCAGCCTCTGGTACTGGACGGGAGCGTTGAGTACCAAGCTGCTGGCCGTCGCCCGCAAGGGGGTACCCGGTGTCCCGGGCCTGAAGGTGAAGGCCGCCCCGATGGATGACATCTACGGCAAGCTGCTCACCGGCCTGGCAGCCCGCGCCTACGTGCCGGACATCACGGCCCTCAACTCCGACGTCGCCAGCTTCTTCCCGCACGAGGACCAGTTCCTCGATCTGAACAGCCTCGGCGCGGGCGCCCTCAAGGGTCAGTACCTCGACTGGAAATGGCAGGGCGGCATCGCCCCGTCCGGCCGGATGATCGGCTTCCCCATCGACGGCGGGCCCTCGGCGCTGTACTACCGCAAGGACATTTTCCACAAGGCCGGGATCCCCTCCGACCCCGATGAGCTGGCGCAGGCCGCCTCGAGCTGGGAGGACTACTTCGCGGTCGGCAAGAAACTCAGGTCCGCGGTGCCCGGCAGCTTCCTCGTCGGCAACATCGCGAGCGTCTTCCGGATGTCCCTGCTGCAGAGCCCGAAGCAGTTCGTCGACCAGGACAACCACTTCATCGGAGACCAGGAGCATGTCAAACGCTGCTGGGACCTCGCGGTGGAATCGCTCCGGCAGAAGCTCAGCGCCAAGATCAACGACGGGACTCCCGACTCCAACGCGGCCTACGCGCAAGGACGTATCGCCTCCGCCTGCAACGCCGTCTGGTGGATGGGTGGAATCAAGCAAATCGCCAGCAAGACGTCCGGTGCCTGGCGAGTGACCAAGATGCCCGGGGGAGCGGCCAACTACGGCGGCTCCTTCCTCGCCATCCCCAAGTACTGCCGGGACCCGGAGGACGCTTTCGCGTTCGTCAAATGGCTGCTGGGGCCGGCCAACCAACTGGCGGCGTACCAGGAGATGGCCCTGTTCCCGACCACTCCCGCCGTCTATGACAAGCCCGCGATGCGCAAGCCGGACAAGTTCTTCGGCGGTCAGCGCCCCGTCGACGTCTTCGGACCGGCCGCCGAGCAGGCGCCTGTCGTCTACTTCAGCCCCTACGAGGGCACCGCTTCCACCCCCGTCTACCAGGAGCTGACCAACGTGGAGTTGCTCGGCAAGAACCCCGACAAAGCGTGGCGGGATGCCATGGCCGCTGCGGAGAAGACCCTCTCGCAGAAAGGGGTGAGCTGAGATGGCCGTGGCCGGAGCCACCGGTGCGCCCAGCACCAAGCCAAGCGTGAGGGCGAGGAAGGAGCGCGGGCGGGCGACGGCAGGGCGGCCGGGCAGCCCGGTACGGCGCAATCTGCCGGTCTATCTCGCCATCTCGCCGTTCTACGTGCTGTTCGCCGTGTTCGGCATGTTCCCCGTCGTCTTCTCGCTCTACCTGTCCTTCCAGGACTGGGACGGCATCGGGGATATGCGCTTCGTCGGCTGGCAACAGTACGACTGGCTGCTGCACGACAGCGTCTTCTGGAAGTCCATCCTCAATACGTTCGAGATCTGGTTCCTGTCCACGGTGCCGATGCTGTTCCTGGCCCTGGTCATCGCCTTCCTGCTGAACTCGCAGATCCGGTACAGCATGGCGTACCGGGTGGCCTACTTCATTCCCAACGTCACCTCGATGGTCGCGATGACCATCGTGTTCGGGTCGGTCTTCGCTCAGGCTGGGCTCGGCAACTCCCTGCTCAAGGCCGTCGGCCTCGGCGACTTCGGCTGGATGACGTCCGCCTGGGGGATCAAGGTGTCCCTCGCTGTCATGATCATATGGCGGTGGACCGGTTACAACGCCCTCATCTTCCTCGCCGGGCTGCAGGCCATTCCCTCCGAGCTGTACGAGGCCGCACGAGTCGACGGGGCGAGTAGTTGGCAGACCCTCTTCCGGGTCATTCTCCCGCAGCTGCGGCCGGTGGTGCTCTTCACCGTCATCACCTCCAGCATCAACGGGCTGCAGATCTTCACCGAGTCCCAAGTCCTCTTCCAGGCCAGCAACGGCTACTCCACCGGAGGCCCGGGCCAGGAGGGCATGACGATCGTGCTCTACCTGTGGCAGAAGGCCTTCGGCGATCACCAGTTCGGCTACGGCGCGGCCATCGGATGGGCCCTGTTCGTCATCGTCGCTATCTTCGCCGCCATCAACTGGCGGCTGGTCGCCAGGTTCGGCGAGGACCGCCCGGTCACTTCGAGGCGCTGGAGGATCAACCGTGCCCGCTGACACCAGAACGGCCGGCTCGACCGGCGTCGCCCTCGGCTCCGGCAGCAGGGCCAAGAGGCTCGCGGTTCACGCCGCGCTGCTGGCAGGCCTGCTCGTTTCCGTCTTCCCGTTCTACTGGCTGATCGTGATGGCCTCTCGCACCACCGGGGAGATCTTCCGTTACCCGCCCGTCCTCGTCCCCGGCAGCCATCTGCTGGAGAACATGGCGACGGTGCTGGACCGCATCGCCTTCTTCGGATCCTTGGCCAACACCCTTGTCGTCGCGCTCGTCGGCACCGCGCTGGTGCTGTTCTTCGACTCGCTGGCCGCGTTCGCCTTCGCCAAGTACCAGTTTCCCGGCAAGAAGTTCCTGTTCGTCATCCTGCTCTCCACCTACATGATCCCCGCCCAGCTGTCCTTGGTCCCGCAGTTCGTGACCATGGCGCATCTCGGCTGGGTGGGCTCCCTCACCGCCCTGATCGTCCCGGGGGCGGCCAACGCCTTCGGCATCTTCTGGATGCGGCAGTACGCCGAGAACTCGCTGCCCGACGAACTGCTGGACGCCGGACGGATCGACGGCGCCGGATTCTTCCGCCTGTACTGGACCATCGCGGTGCCGCTCTTCCGGCCCGCCCTGGCGTTTCTCGGCATCTTCACCTTCATCGGTGCCTGGAACGACTACATCTGGCCCCTTGTCATCATGATCGACCCGGACCGGCTCACCCTGCAGGTGGCGCTGGCCCAGCTCAACAGCGTCTACGGGACGGACTACGCCGTCGTCATGGCCGGAGCGCTGATGAGCGTGGTGCCTCTGATCATCGTCTTCATCATCGGTGCCCGGCACTTCCTGCGGGACCTGGCCGCCGGAGCCATGAAGATGTGAGCCGGCCCCGGACCGCCGCCGCCGGCTGAGCCCCCGTGGGACCTACCCGCGAGGGCTCAGCCGCAGGCACTCAGCCGAAGCGACCAGGTGACCGGTGCCGCCTGAAGTCGGTGGGCGGGCAGCACCCCTGGGCCGCACGAAGCGGAGCCGAGTCCGTACTGCGCGACGTCCAGGTGGAGGAAGAGCCGGTCGGAAGCAGCGAGGTCGGTCGTGTGCCGGGCCGACTCCAGATCTCCTGTGGTCCAGCGGCGAGCGGTGAGGGAGAAGCGCGGGAGCCCCACGGACTCCATACGCAGTGCGGGGCCGTCACCGCCGCTCAGTTCCGCCCATCTGACGTCGGCCCGGGCTCCGTTCTCCTGCGGCACCACATACGGGGTCTGCAGTGCGTCCACGGTCGACGAGAAGCGGCCGACCCGCGCCGCCGACCGGCTGTCCGGATACGCCTCGCCGGGCCCGCGGCCGAACCACCGGACCTGGCCCAGCCGGCCCGGCACCGCCATGCGTACGCCCAGGCGGGGCAGCCCACCGGGCCAGTCGCCCGCCGGCTCGACGCGGACGGTGAGTACCAGGCCCGATTCGTCGGCGGCCCACCGGTACTCGACCGTCATCCCGGACGCCTGGGCCGCGGCCGCCACCCGCGTACGCACCAGCACTCCGTCGGGACCGTCCGCCACCTCGTCGACGCGGTGCACCATCCGGTCCAGACCCGCCTGGCGCCACCATCGCACCGCCGAGTCGTCCGGCGGGCCCCACAGGGAGGCCGAGCGGTCGTTGTCGGTCGGTGCCCGCCACAGGTCCAGCACCGGGCCGTCGACGTCCATCGTCCCCAGCCGCACCAGGCGCCCGGAGCGCCCGTCGAACTCGCCGGAACCGAGCACCAGTCGGCCGTCGGGGCGTCGCCGCGGAGCAGGGACGGGCCGCGGCCCGGTGCCGCGCCGTGACGCCTGTTCCTCCTCCGTCAGGGGCAGCTGCGTCCAGGCGACCTCGTGGCCCGCCGGAGCCCAGGGCTGCTCCTCGGCCAGCAGCGCGCTGATCGTGATCCAGCCCTCGCCGTCCACTGGTGGAAGGACCGGCAGTTCGATCTCGGCGGACTCGCCCGCCGCGACGGGGGGCACGTGGAGGGGTTTGGCCAGCACCGGCAGTCCGTCCGAGGAGAGTGCCAGCTCGAAGCAGAGATGGGAGAGGTCACTGAAGTCGTACCGGTTGGTGATCCGTATCCGGCGGCCGCGCCCGTCCCCACGGCCCTCGGCGGCGCGGATGGCGATCGGCTCGACGGTCTTCTTCAGCTCCGCGAGCCCGGGCGATGGCGTGCGGTCGGGGAAGAGCAGACCGTCGATGGCGAATGTCCCGTCGTGGAACGGCTCGCCGAAGTCGCCGCCGTACGCGAAGAACTCGCGCCCGTCCGGCGTCCGTTGCCGCAGCCCCTGGTCGATCCACTCCCACA
This sequence comes from Streptomyces spongiae, assembly GCF_009377185.1. Classification (GTDB taxonomy): domain Bacteria; phylum Actinomycetota; class Actinomycetes; order Streptomycetales; family Streptomycetaceae; genus Streptomyces; species Streptomyces spongiae. The sequence goes on along the minus strand of NZ_VJZC01000181.1, from coordinate 10,713 downwards.
CGAAACCGCCCTGCAACCGCGGATAGCGCTCGAAGAGCCGCTGGTACTCGGCCAGCCCGCCAGGGCCGTTGCCCATCGCGTGGGCGTACTCGCACAGGATGAACGGCAGCGAGCGCCGCCTGGCATCCGCGTCGGGATCGTCCAGTGGGGGCTCGGCGTGCCTGCCGATCGCCTCCACCTCGTCGTGCGGCAGGTACATCCGGCTGTACACGTCGCTGTGCCGGCACTCGTGGTCGCCCTCGTCGTGCAGGGGCCGCCCCGGATCACGTTCACGCACCCATGCCGCCATCGCGTCCAGGTTGCGTCCGGTGCCGGACTCGTTGCCCAGCGACCACATCACGACGGACGGGTGGTTCTTGTCGCGCTCCACTGTGCGGCGTATCCGGTCCAGGCACGCTTCGGCCCATTCCGGAGCGTCGGCGGGGTTGCCGCGCCAGTCGGCCGCGGAGAAACCATGGGTCTCCAGGTCGCACTCCAGCACCACCCACAGGCCCAGTTCGTCACAAAGGTCCAGGAACCGCGGATGGGGCGGGTAGTGGCTGGTGCGGACCGCGTTGATGTTGTGTCGCTTCATCAGCAGCACGTCTTCGCGGTCCAACTCGGCGGGCAGTGCGCGGCCGTGGTCCGGGTGATGCTCGTGGCGGTTGACGCCACGCAGCAGCAGTGGACGCCCGTTGACCCGGAGCTGCCCGTCCTCGACAGCGACGGTACGGAAGCCGATGCGCAGCGTCACCCGCTCGGTGCCGGTGGCCAGCACCCCGTGGTAAAGCCGGGGCGTTTCGGCCGTCCACGGTGCCACGCCCTCCACCGCGATGGTGTCCCCGGCGGGCAGGTCGTCGACGCCCAACTCCGGGACGCTGAGCCGGGCCTCGGCGCCGTCGCGGGTCACGGCGTCCACGCGAAGCGTTCCGCGCCCCGTCGAGGTGTCGTAGCCGGCGTGCACGAAGGCGTCCTCGACGCCGCCCGGCGGGCGCCGGATCAGCGTCACATCGCGGAAGATGCCAGGGAGCCACCACATGTCCTGGTCTTCCAGGTAGCTGCCGGAGGACCACTGGTGCACGCGCACCGCGAGGACATTCCGTCCAGCCCGCAGATGCGGTCCGGCGGCGAACTCGACCGGCAGGCGGCTGCCACGGGTGACGCCCAGTTCCTGCCCGTTCAGCCAGATGCGGGCGCAGGAGTCCACCCCCTCGAACCGCAGCACCGCCGGCTCCCGGGTCCAGGAATCGTCCAGTTCGAAGACGAGCCGGTGGTCGCCGGTGGGGTTCTCGTCGGGCACCCGCGGCGGGTCGAGCGGGAAGGGATAGCCGATGTTCGTGTAGACGGGGGAGCCGTGCCCGTGCAGCGGCCAGTGGGAGGGCACCGGCAGCAGGCTCCAGGAGCTGTCGTCGAAGTCGTCCGCCCAGAACCCGTCGGGTGCCAGGTCCGCTGCGGGAGAGAGGTGGAAGCGCCATATGCCGCCGAGGCCGGCGGTGGCCGCGTCGGTCGTGAACGCGGCCCGCGCCGGCCTGGCTCCGTATCCGGGTGACGTGTCTTCGTAGTACGGCTGCGACATGCGCGTTTCCTGGTGTCGGGGGCGAGCGAGGACGGGGAGTCGCGCCGGGCGGCCAAGCGGGCGATGGCTCGTGAACGTTCCCGTGAACGATAACGAACGATCGTGCCGTGCAGACGATCCGGTGTCAACAGGGCAGGAGGGCGGGGACGAAGCCCGATCCGGCGTCAGGCGTGCGCGACCGGAGGGAAGATCACGCCGAGGCCCGCAGGACGAGCTCGGGCCGCACCCGGGCGTCGCCCTCCGCCGCAGGCTTCTCATCGGCACTCAACTGGGCCGCCACCTGCTCGACCGCCAGCCGTCCCAGTTCCCGCTTGTCGATGCTCAGCGTGGTCAGGGGTGGTTCCACCAGCTCCCCCAGCGCGAGACCGTCGAAGCCCAGGACGGCGACGTCGTCCGGTACGCGCAGCCCCCGGCGACGGGCGGTCCGGATGGCGCCGACCGCGATCAGGTCGTTGAAGCCGACCACGGCCGTCACATCCGGATGCGCGTCCAGCAGTGCGTCCATCCCCCGCTCGCCGGCCGACACGCTGTGCCGGTCGCAGGAGACGACCCAGTCGGGCCCCACCGGCAGGTCGTACAACCTCACCTGGGCCAGGAAGTGCTCCCGGCGGGCGCTGGGCCGGTCGTCCGGTGCCCCGTCGAGCATGCCGATACGGCGGTGCCCGGCGCCCGTCAGATGCGCGAACGCCTGCTGCATGCCTGCCTCCGTGTCGATGCCCACCGACCCGAAACGCGTCTGGTCCACACCGCGCTCCAGGAGCACCAGCGGCATCCCCGGTGCATGCCGGGCCAGCATGTCGTCGGGGCTGGAGCAGTGGCCGATGATCGCGTCGGCCTGCCGGGAGAGCACGTCGAGTGCCTCCTGCTCCTTGCCCTCGTCGTTGCGCGAGTCGCACACGATCACGTGCCAGCCGCGCTCCTCGGCCACCTCCAGTACCGCGACCGCGACCTCGGCGAAGTACGGATTGCTCAGGTCCGAGATGACCAGACCGAGGGTGACCGAGTCCTGCCGCCGCATCCCTTGGGCGAACCGGCTCGGCCGGTACCCCAGGGTGCGTGTCGCCTCCAGGACCCGCTCCTTCGTCGCGGGATCGATCTCGCCCTTGTCGTTGATCGCGCGGGACACGGTCTGCCGGGACACCCCGGCCAGCTTCGCCACGTCGTCGATCGTCGTCCGGCGCCTGGCGGCCCGGGGGGAACCGAGCTTCTGCCGCTCGTCGTGCTTGCCCGGCACTGCGCTGTACCCGCTCTCTGTCTGGGTCCTGTGGTGCAGGAACCTTAACGGGACCGCTTCCCGCCGCGCCGTTGGTTTTTCGCCGGCCCGGGATATTGACAACGCCCCGCGGTCACCGCAGCATACTGCCGTTCGCCCATTCCGTGAACGTTCACGTGATCGTTATCGGCACTCCGGCGGCATCCGCTGCCGCAACAGATCACTTCTCCGCCTGGCGCATGAACGGGACCCCGGCTCCCGACCGACCGCTCAGGCACCTCCCCGCCGGGCCTGTTCCCGGCACGGCTGCCGGGCCTCCTGAGAGAAATCGGTGAGTACCTGTGATCAGTAGGAGAACCTTCGGCCTGACAGCGCTGGCCGCCACCGCCCCGCTGGCCGTCCCCGGGAGCGCGACGGCGGCGGCGCCGGGTGCGGGTGGCGCCGTCGCCGCGAGCGCGGTGAGCGCCGCGCGCGGCATCGCCCTGCCCAAGGCCACGCCCCTGCGCAGGCTCGACGTCATTCCGTCCGGCACCTTCACGAGCGACGCGGACCGGGTGCTGGTGGCCGCGCTCCAGGGGCTGGTCGCCAAGACCTCGTCGGAGCAGATCTTCATCGACGAGGGCGGACCGGGAGCCGTCTGGAAGGACTTCCTGCACACGGAGTACGGCGTCGTGCTCGACGACAGCCGCCCGACCTGGCCCGCCCTGCTGAAGCGCTTCCGGCAGCACCTCGCGGGCTACGTCCTCTACGACATGGCCGGCAATCCGCCGTCCGTCAACGTGGCCTCGTCACTGAGCGGCCCCATGAAGGCCCTTCCTGTCGACGTCTCCCAGGAGGCCCAGGTCCGGGCACTCGGCGTCACCCGCCAAGTCCTCGACGTCACCGGCCGGACGGAGAAGTGGGCCTACGACAGATACGGCCGGCTGTTCTCACGGACGACGGCCGCGGAGCTGAACCCGTCTGTCCGCTACCACCTGCGCGACTACATCGCCATGACGGACGCGTTCACGTTCTACGACGGAGTGACCGACTGGCGTGCGCAGGTCCTGGGCGCCATGAAGCCGGGCGCCGCGCTGATGGGTTACGGCAACAACGAGTACGACATGGTCGAGCAGGCCTCCCAGCGCGGCGTCACATCCATCCCGTCGGACCTGGCGCCCAACCTCTCGGCGCTGAGCGCCGTCTACGGCAACGAGGGCCTCACCCAGAAGCCGCAACCCACCCCGAAGACCCGGAACAAGCACTACGTGTCGTTCGTCATCAGCGACGGTGACAACGTTGCCTGGAACCTGTGGGGACTTCAGCAGTACTTCAGCAACCCCGACCGCGGCCGCTTCGACGTCGGCTACGGCATCGCCCCTTCCCTGGTCGATCTGGCTCCGGCAGCGATGCGCTGGTATTACGAGAACGCCTCGCGCGGCGCGGCGAGCGACTGCTTCATCGCGGGGCCGAGCGGCTCCGGATACGTCTTCCCGGCCAAGATGCCGCCCGACGACCTCGCCCTCTTCACCAACCGGCTGAACGCGTACATGGCCGCCGGAGACCTGGGGATCTCCGAGATCCTCGACGACCAGGACAGCTTCTTCCGCAACGACGTGTGGTCGGCCTACCTCCGACAGCCGAACATCGACGCCCTGTTCTTCTTCGGATACGGCGACACCGACCGGATCAGCGGCCGGATCAGCTGGGTGAACGGCAAGCCCGTGATCGCCCAGCGGGACGTGCTGTGGGCCGGTCTCACCGAGGAAGGGGACCTGATCCGGAACATCAACTCCAGGCCGGCCGCACCGACCAGCGCCGACGGCTACACGCTCGTCCTGGTGCACTGCTGGACCAAGAGCCTGTCCGACATCAGGACAGTGGTGGACGGGCTCGGGCCCGACGTCGAGGTGGTGACGCCCAAGGCGTTCACCGAGCTCATCGTCCGCAACCGCGCCCGCTGATTTCGGATCGACGGGACGGGCCCCTCCGTGTTCTGAGTTTCCCCGCCTGCGCCCGGCACGCACCCTCGCCGCACGCGAGGCCACGCACCGGACACCGCTGCGCACGTGCTTCGCACGGACGACGGGGTACTCAGAACAGACTCTGGCTTCGGGACGTGCCCGCCAGGAGGGAGTCCCGTGCGTCCGGCTAGAACAGCGCGCTGTACGCGTTGAGCGCGGGCTGTCCGCCCAGGTGGGCGTAGAGCACGGTGGAGTCGCGGCCGATCTCGCCCCGGGTCACCAGGTCGATCATCCCGGCCATGGACTTCCCCTCGTAGACGGGGTCGGTGACCATGCCCTCGGTGGTGGCCGCGAGGCGCATCGCGTCCAGGGTCGTCTCGTCGGGGACGCCGTACGTGCCCGCGTGGTACCGCTCGTCCAGCTCGACGTCCACCTCCGTCAACTCCTTGCGTACGCCGATGAGCCCGCCGGTGCGGTGGGCGATCCGGGCGATCTGCTCGCGGGTGCGGACGGGCGCCGCGGAGGCGTCGACGCCTAGCACGCGCCGGGGGCGGCCGCCGGCTTCCTCCAGCGCGGCGAACCCGGCGACCATTCCCGCCTGCGTCGAGCCGGTCACCGAGCACACCACGACCGTGTCGAAGAAGACGCCCAACTCCCGCTCCTGCTCGGCGACTTCGTAGGCCCACCCGGCGAAGCCGAGTCCGCCGAGGGGGTGGTCGGAGGCACCGGCCGGAATGGCGTACGGCTTGCCGCCGCCCTCCTCGACCTCCTTGAGCGCCTGCTCCCAGCTCTCCTTGAACCCGATGCCGAAGCCCGCCTTGACCAGCCGTACGTCGGCTCCGGCGAGACGGCTGATCAGGATGTTGCCGACCTTGTCGTACACGGCGTCCGGCCAGTCCACCCAACTCTCCTGCACCAGCACGCACTTGAGCCCGGCGCGGGCGGCGACCGCGGCGACCTGGCGGGTGTGGTTGGACTGCACACCGCCGATGGAGACCAGCGTGTCGCAGCCCTGGGCGAGGGCGTCGGCAACGAGGTACTCCAGCTTGCGGGTCTTGTTCCCGCCGTACGCGACACCGGAGTTGCAGTCCTCACGCTTGGCCCAGAGGGCGGCGCCACCGAGGTGTTCGGTGAGCCGGTCCAGGCTGTGCACGGGCGAGGGCCCGAAGAGGAGGGGGTAACGCTCGTAGGAAGAAAGGGACATGGGCGTCTCCCTGAGTCAGTGAATCTCTTCGAGCCGGTGGGGCTGTTCGAGTCGTGGGGCTGTTCGAGTCAGTGGGCTTCTTCGTCGTCGGGGGCGTCCATGCCCGCGAGACTGCGCCAGATCTCCGCCGTGACGCGGACCGCCTCGTCCACGTCGGCCGCCGCGCAGGCATCGATCAGTTGCTCGTGCAGCCCGGCCGAACGGCAGTTGCCGCCCTGACCGAAGCGCCGTCGCTCCAGCCGGCGGATGAGCGGGGTGTAGCGGGCGATGGTAGCTGCGGCGGCCCGGTTGCCGCTGACGCGCACGAGCACGTCGTGCAGTTCGTCGTCGGCGCGCAGGGCGGTGTCCACGTCGCCGACCTGAACGGCCTGCGCGAACCGTTCGTTGGCCGACCGCATCGACTCCACGTCCGCGGCGAACAGCCGGGGCACGGCGACCCGCGTGACCAGCTCGTGCATGGCCCCGACCACGGACGCGGCGTCCCGCACGTCGGAGGCCACGACCGGGGTCACCCGCGTGTAGCTCTGCGGTTTGCTCTCCAGCAGCCCCTCGTCCACGAGCCGGGAGAACGCCTCGCGCACAGGAGCCCGCGACAGCCCGAGCCGCTCCGCGAGGTCCGCGTCCCGCACCACCGTGCCGGGCTCGATCTCCCCGGCCACGATGGCGTCCCGGAGTGCTTCGTAGGCGCGGTCCCTGAGGAGGGTGCGGCGCACGGGTTGCATGGCGTTCACAACTGAAATGTTAGATGTCAGCACCTGCTCGCACAAGAGACGCGTACACGCGAACAAGACACGCGTACATGCGCACAAGACAGTGGCCCGCACCGAAGTGCGGGCCACTCTCTTGCTGTCAGGGCTCAGGCAGCCCAGGGCCAGTCGGCGTCCCGTGCCGCCTCCAGCAGCGGGACCATCCGGAACGCCGCGTCCGAGAGGCCGCCGAACGTGTGCCGGTTCCCCGCCCCGGACGGGCCGTGGCCCGCCCGGTAGCCGGCCAGGTTCCAGGTGTAGACCGGCACGTGTGCCGGAACCTGCTCGGTCGGGTCGCCGTGGCCGCTGAACGCGTACTGCTCGTCCGTGACGATCAGCACCCGGTCGTGCTTCCTGTAGTGGCGGCGCACCGCCTCGGTGGTGTCGGTGCCGCCCAGGTCGCCGAAGCGGCCGAGGATCTTCAGCACCGACTCGCCCTTGCGGAACCTGACGCGGTTGCTCGTGGAGCCGAACTCGACGAGGTCCGCGTTCGCCGCCCGCAGCGCGAGCGCCGTACCGAAGATCGCCGCCGCGTCGGCCCGGTCGAGCTCGGAGCGGTCGGACATCCGCGAGTAGAACATCGAGCCCGAACGGTCCACGAGCACCAGCGTCCGGCCGGGCAGGGCGGGCACGTTGGCCAGCGAGTGGCCGAGCGCCTGCTCCAGCGGGTACGACCAGCGCAGCGAGGGCGCGTGCTGGTACGCGGCGAGATAGCGGAACGGGAACTGCCGCGAGCGCGCGACCTCGGCCGGGTCGCTGATGCGGGCCGCCACCTGTGCGGCCACCTCGTCCGAGACACCCGCCTCGTCGAAGTTCCTCAGGTTCCTGGCCAGCGCCATCGCACCCATGGACGGAATCACAGCCTCCCAGGCCACCCTGTCCATCGGCCCCTGCAGCCAGCCCGCCAGCGCCTCCCACGTCATCCCGGCCACCGCGAGCCGCTCGGCCCCGCCGTCCGACGTGACGACCGCGCGTCGCTCCGCCACCGGCAGCGCCATCAGCTCGCGGTGCGCGGTGAGCATGCGGTTCGACGCGGGCGGCACGGCGGTGTCCGGGTTGTGCCGGCGGTCCAGCGCGTACTGGAACAGCTCGCCCTGCCACGGCTTGCCGGGGTCCGGCGCCGCGTGCACCAGGTTGAGGATGTCGCCGAAGCGGTAGCCCCTGGACGCCGTGTCGTACTTCAGCAGCGCCCTGCCGCCGTACAGCCGTCGTACGGCGTCGGCGATGCCGCGCTTGACGGGCTTGGGGACGGCGCGACCGTACGTCGAGGTCCAGTACGCGAGCAGCTCGCCGGGCTCGTCGGGTCGCTGGAGCACGGAGTCCACGACCTGCCGGTTCGACGGCCCGTGCGTAGCGCCCGCGTCCAGGCGCGCCTTCACGTACTCGGCGGCGCCCACGATCGAGGCGGTCCGCAGGTTGCCCTCGCCGCGCAGCCAGCGGAGCAGGCCGGCGGTCCAGGCCGGGTCCTCGGCGGCAAGCTTGCGTACGAGCTTCGCGAAGCGGTCGTCGCGGTCCTCGGCGCGCTCGTAGAAGGTGCCCGTGGCGAAGTGGGACACCGCCAGCAGGAAGAGCTCGGAGCGAGCGTCGCGCTCACGGCCCTTGCCGCCCTCGTGGCTGCGGAGAACGCGGCCCGTGGAGGTAACCCGCGAAGTGGGCTGCGCCCGCGCCGCCCTGGAGTTGAATCGCGCCATGGTGAATTCCCCCGAATTCATGAGTGTTTCGGAGGGAGGCACGGCAAAAGGAGGGTGACCGAGGTCGGAGTCGGTCGCGGTTGCTTATAACTGGCGCGTCTTCCGTTCCGCCACACCGACCCTGAGTCGATGACGGGATTCGAACCCGCACGAGGAGTTACCCCCACCAGCCCCCGAAGTATCCGCTGCCTGCGCACCGGGCACCCACCATGTGCCGCACCTCCCGAGATCAATTCGGCCGCGGCATGGGATTCTTTTGAGAGAAGAAGTAGCCGCGACCCGCGCACCGGGAGGTGCATGAAGTTGTGGTGTCCAGAGTTCAAGGCCGGCGGAACCGACGTAGGTGCTCTGCCCCTGAGCTACACCGGCACGTTGTACCGGTGGCGGGACTCGAACCCGCGACCGCCCCATTATCAGTGGAAGTAGGTCCTGCCTTCGCACCTGGACGTACATCACTGTAGGAGGGCGGTCACGGATCGGGCGAGCGAATTAATTCCCGCTTCGATCTTTACCGCTTCTGCCGCTTCCACGGCCCTGTGATGGCGAGCATGATGCCCGGGGTCTGGATGTTGGCGTAGAGGGTCTTTCCGTCGGGCGAGAAGGTGACGCCAGTGAACTCGCTGTATTCCGGCTCCTCTTCGGTGCCGATGTTGAGTTCGTTGCGGGCGATGGGGTACGTGCGGCCGCTGTCGGTGGCGCCGAAGAGGTGCTGGATGCCCTCGCCGTCCTCGGCGATGACCAGGCCGCCGTACGGGGAGACGGTGATGTTGTCGGGCCCGTCGAAGGCGCCGTCCTTGGACGGGTCGGGGTTCACGCCGAGCAGGACCTTCAGGGTCAGGGTGCGGCGCTTGGGGTCGTAGAACCAGACCTGGCCGTCGTGCTGGACGGGGCTCTCCTCACGGGCGTACGAGGAGACGATGTACGTGCCGCCGTCGCCCCACCACATGCCCTCCAGCTTGCGGGCGCGGGTGATCTCGCCGGTGCCGAACTGGTTGCGCACGGCGACGGTCTTGGCGTCGCGGTCGGGAACGTCCACCCAGTCGACGCCGTACACCGTGCCGATCTTCGTGGCGCGGGAGAGGTCGTCGACATGACGGCCGCCGGAGTCGAAGCACGTGGGGGCCTGAAGGACGCCGGCGTCGTCGGCGAGCGTACGGAACTTTCCGGGGCCGTAGTGGAAGCCCTTGGGCGGCGTCCAGCGGTAGAAGAGGCCGTTGGGGCCGGCGGCGTCCTCGGTGAGGTAGGCGTGGCCGCGCTTGGGGTCGATGACGACGGCCTCGTGGTCGTAACGGCCGAAGAACTTCAGGGGCTTGGGGGCGCGGTTGGCGCGCCGGTCGCAGGGGTCGACCTCGAAGACGTAGCCGTGGTCCTTGGTCATGCCGTTGACGCCGGCCCTGTCGGAGTTCTCCTCGCAGGTGAGCCAGGTGCCCCACGGGGTGCTGCCGCCGGCGCAGTTGGTGGAGGTGCCGGCGATGCCGACCCACTCGGCGACCCGTCCGTCGGGGCGGATCTCGACGACCGTGCAGCCGCCGGACGCGGCCGGGTCGTACACGAGGCCTTCGGTGAGCGGTACGGGGTACTTCCAGTTGGCGCGGGGGCCCTTCAGCTCGTGGTTGTTGACGAGGAGGGTGGTGCCGCGCGGGCCGGGGAAGGTGGCCGTGCCGTCGTGGTTGGAGGGCGTGAACTCGCCGGACTCCAGCTTGGTCTGGCCGCTGTAGGTGATGATCTTGTATGTGAACCCTGCGGGGAGCGCGAGGAGGCCCTTCGGGTCGGGGAGCAGCGGTCCGTAACCGACTCCGCCGCCGTGCCGCTCCTCCGTCTCCTCACCCGCGCTGTCGGTGTCGGTGGACGCGAGGGCGTTCGGGGCGGTGGCGAGGGCGCCTACGCTGCCGGCCAGTGCGACGCCGGCTCCGGTGATCGCGGAGCGTCTGGCGAAGTCCCTGCGGGTGAGCGACATGGTGTCTCCTGTGACGGTGGAGGAAGCCGTGGAGGGTGGCGGACCCGGTTTTCGGGCACACGGTCCCGCTCGCGCTTGAACGGGGGTTGAACGCGGACCAACGCCAAGGCGTTGCCCTGACGTACCTCGCCTCCGGGCCTCTGCCGTTTCACCCGTCCGACGTTTGAGGACGAGGCCGTCAGGCCCTGTTTCTTGCGAGGAGGCCCCGGCGTTCGCGCCGAGGAGGAAGCGCATCCGGGTGTCGCGACGCGGAGCGTCGCCGCATCCGGTTCAGGACGGGGAGACCCGTCCTGCTGTCGGCATCACCGAGGTGATGCGAACGCGTGTGCCAGTGGTCGCTGGTCGGGGTGGCGGCTGGGGGATCGGGGGGCGTTTGTGCGGCTGTCGTACGTATGGTCCTTCGC
>NZ_VJZC01000018.1 GCF_009377185.1 Streptomyces spongiae | reverse complement strand
GCGGTGGGCCGCTCACCACCGCCGGAGCCTGCCGGTTCAGGGAGACCGGAAGGTCAGGGGACCAGGACCAGCCGGATGGGGTCGCCGACCTTCTTCTCCAGCCGCGCGACCGCGTCCGCGGCCTCGGCCAGCGGGATGTGGTCGGTGATGGACGGGGCCAGGTCGAGACGGCCGGTGGAGGCCAGACGGACGAGAGCCTCGACGTCCTCGGGCTGCGAGCCGTACTGCCCCCGGACCTGCTGGCCCAAGTAGCAGAACTTGATGCTGTCCTGCACCGTGAGCGGTGCGGGAGTGAGCCCTGCGAGGACCATGACACCGCCGGGTCCAAGGGTGGTGGCGGCCTGCTCACGAACGGCGGGGTGCCCGGCGAAGTCGAACGCGACCTCGATACCGCGGCCCCCCGTGGCCTGCGCGACAGCCTCGTCGAATTCCGGGTCGGAGGGGTCGAGCGCCACGTCGGCGCCGAAGAGCAGCGCGCGCTCACGGGCGGCGGGCAGCGGGTCCACGGCGACGATCGGCGCCCCGCCGGCCAGCCGGGCGATGCGGATGCCGTGGGCGCCCAGGCCACCCACGCCCCAGATCCCCACGGACTGCGCCGGACGGACCGCGCCGGTGCCCACGATGGAGGCGTAAGGGGTGGAGACGGCGTCCGGAATGATCGCGGCCTGGTCGAACGGCAGGTTGTCGGGGATCGGGACGAGGGTGTCCTCGCGCGCCACGGCGTACTGCGCCCAGCCGCCGTGGTAGTCCACGCCCCGGGTGAGGGGCTGTGCGCACGACCGGCCCCTCACACAACCGGCGCACTTCCCGCACGACTGCCCGGCCTGCAGAGTGACCCGGGCCCCCACCGCCCAGTTCCCCCGGACCTCCGGACCGAGGGAGTGGATGACGCCGGCGACCTCGTGCCCGAGGGTGACCGCACCCGTACGGAGCACTTCCTCGACGGCGAGGTCGGGGCTGAGGCTGCCGTCGATCAGATGGATGTCGGACAGGCACACCCCTGCGGCCTTGACCTCGATCAGCACCTCCCCGGGACCGGGAACCGGAACGGGAACCTCTTCGACGGCGAAGGTCTTGTCGTCCAGCCGAAGACGTCCGGCAAGCATGGTGCTCATGGGGGTACCTCGGTTCTATGAGTAAGTGAACGGAGAAACTGCGCGGATGATGGTCTGGAAGCCGACGGGTGGCCCGCCGGTCCGCTACCGGGAGCGGTGATCGGGCCCTCAGCGCGGGTCAGGGTGCTGAGCGGGCCTGGGCCGACGGTGAACAGTTCTGACGCGTCAGGGGTGTTCGGTGCCCCGCACCCACGGTGAGACGCACCCTGACCGCTCTGACCACGACGCCATCAGCCCGGCGGCTCCCGTCGGAATCAGTGAGAGCCCTGCTCTGGGCGACGTTCATGGGACTCCCCTTCATGCTGCCGCTCCCCCGGATGCCGGTTCGGTCCCTGTGGTGCGGCGGCTCGAGAACCAACATACACAGAAGTTTGTCGATTGACAATGTCGATTGATTCGATTGATTGACGAGGTCGCTTGATTGGGTCAGGGTGGCGTAGCGGAACGACCAGGCGCGCGGCGGCGCCGCATCTGTGGACCACGCGAGAGGACTGCCTGTGTGACGTGGGCATCGACTCCGGCAGTCCGTGCGGAGCCGACCGCTCGCGTGCGAGGACACGGCCGACGCCGATCCGGGCTGTGTGTCGGCACCGGCGCCATGTCTGCGAGGGCGATGGTGGCCGGTACCTTGTGGGCCGGTCGGCGCCGCCGATCTGATGGGCTCTTGATGGGCACAGCACTCCGGACATCGGATCTCCGACCGTCAGTTGACGGTGCGTGGGCTGAGAGGCGGGGCGGCTGGTCGGCCCGACTGGCGCTCGGCTGACGAGAGCCAGAGCCGGGTGTCGGACCTCCGCGTGCCGCGGGTGCGTCTGGTTCGGTACGTCCCACCCTGGGAACGCCGACGAGCGTCGACGTGTGCTGTGCACCGTGACAACAGGATGACGAATGCCGTACCTGAGCGGCAGAGCCGTCCCCTGCCGCAGCCGTCGAGCTCTGGACCTTCGCTGCGGTGCGAAGGCCGAGACGAGGGCCGGGGCATGGGTCAACGAGGACCGCCCACCGGCTCCGGTAGGGGGAGTGCCGGCGATCCGGTGGGCGGAGAGAGAGGGCGGCTTGAGGGGCCGTGGACGTCGAGCACCCCAGCTCGCCATCGCTGTCAGGTGATCGGATCAATCACAGAACCAGTGCCGGTAAGACCTTCCCGTACGGGCCGTCGGCCATGGGGTCCTTACTCATCCGATCGTGGTCCCGGTGTGACTCGCGCGTTCGCGTGCCAGGCGGCTGGTCTCTCCGCCATGCGCCCCGCCGCCCGCGCCAATGGCGAGACCAGCGGCGGTCATCTTGCCCGAGACCCAGGAAGCGTCGGTTTTCCACAGTGTTTTCTCTTTGTATTCATAAGATCTTCACGGCGATGACGAGAGGTGAATGCCTGTGCCCTCTCGGGACCGTGCGGTCCGCTCGCCTCATTCTCTGTGGCGGCCACTTGAGGGAACAGAGCAAAACATCACGACATGCGGGGATCGTCTGAACCGCTAGGAGCTCTTACCGAACTTTGACCGCCCCGGAATTGACCCACAGCAGGACAGCTGATACGCGGCTGGAGACTCCGAGCTTGCGATAAATATTGGCCAGATAGTTGTATACGGTCTTGGACGTCAGAAAGAGTTGCTTTCCGATCTCGCTGGCGTTGAAGCCGAGGGACAAGAGGTCCATCACGTCCTGCTCGCGCGGTGTCAGTGCGTCCCGCGTGAGTTTTCCGGCGTGCATGAATTCGGTCGGAAAGGTTGTTTCGCGCATCAGGGCCGCTCGGGCGGCGGGCGAGAGGTGCGTATGCCTCTGTGCCGCACTGGTGACGGCGTTGAGCAGCGTGTTGCTGGTGAAGTCGTTCTCCACCAGGTAGCCCGACGCTCCGTGCATCAGGGACTTCGTCACCTGCTCATGCGTCGCGGTGGGGCACACGATCAGGACGGGCCGCTCCTGATCACCCATGGCGCCACGGAGAAGGGCGAGATCTCTGGCGGGGTCGAGCGATCGCAGAACGATTACGTCACCGGGGTAGCTCCGTAATTCTTTGAATGGTGGATAGATTTTTGTTGGCTTCAGGGCCGTGCTGGCGGCAGACCATTCGCGGCAGGGCCAGTATTCATTGCTGCACGCGAATATGACGGTCAGGTCGGAAAGCTGTGGACACCGGCAGCAAATAGTCATCACTTCGCCTCTTTTGTTGAAGAGGGGTTCGCTCGATCTCGACATGGCGAGCGGGGGGTGTGGGGTCGCTCGCTCCTGGGAGTGGAGTGTACAGGCGATGTGGTCGGGTGACAATGTCGATCGACATGGCCAGGCGAACGGGGTTGGCGTGCGGGCCGGGTTCGTGTCGACCGTGACGATCCACCTCCAGAAGGGACTGGGTTGCGGATAAACGCCTGATCGGTGGTGGGTCACCACCGCCGGGTGCGCCCGGAACAGGTAACGACCCCGTACGAACTACCCATGTGTTCGTGTCGCTGCTCGGCCATCCTTCTTGTGCGACGCGCACTGACCTGGACGAGGTGCGAAATCCAGATGTCGACACTCAAGAGGTTCGGGACTCATGGGCAACTCGCTGATCAGCTCGGTCTCTACGCGGGATGCCGAAGACGGGCCGGGGCGGATGCCTGGTCGCCGCGGCCGAGGCGCCCCGGTTGAGCCTCGCGATGAACGCCGCCGACCTGCACGTCGTCGGATTCTACGATCATGCGAACAGGATCTACTACCGCATGGTGGCGGAGCCGCCCCATCGGAGACGCAGGCCATCTCCCTCAGCACCGTCCGAGCTCCGTCGGCCTGCTGAGCGACAGCGCCGAGCTGGGCCGGCGGGCGAAGCGCCGCTACGTGGCGGGTGTCCGACTCGCGGTCCACCAAGCCGCTATCTGCGCACGCCGGTTGAAGCCGAGCTTGGTCATGATGTGGTCGATGTGCCCGCCGACCGTACGCGGGGACAGGACCAGTTCGGCGGCGATCTGAACATTCGTCAGCCCCTGGGCCACAAGCGTGGCCACCTCGCGCTCCCGCCGTGTCAACGGGTTCGGTTCGGCCGCCGTGGTCCCGCTGGGCTTGACCTCCATGCCCCTGTCCAGGACGAGTGAGACAGCCCGGCCGGAGCTGCCGCACTTCGTTCCTTCCTCCAGTGCCTCCTCGGCAGCCGGGCCGAGGGCCTCCCAAACCGCTGTTTCGCAGGCGGAAAGAGATTCCAGGAGCCGTCTGTGGAACTCGGGGTTCATGCCCACCTCATGGCCGCGCAGCAAGGCACGCGCCGCACCGAGCATCCGTCCTGCCTGCTCGTGGTCGCCGCTCTGGACCGTCTTCTGGACCGTCTTCTCGACAAGGTCCGCCACCATCATCCCGGTGCCGGCGTAGTCGTTGAAAGCCCGTTGAATTCCCAGCCCCTCCCGCAGCAGCGCCATACCCTCGTCCCGGTCACCCCGTCCCCAGGTGGCCTGGCCCATCGCCCACAACAGGTAGGACCGGCTCCACCGCTCACTCGCGCCTCTGTGAGAGCCAGCCCGTGAGCCCCGGTCTGAAGGGCACGCGGGTCTCCCAGAAGGCTCTGGCAGAGGGACAGTTGGAAGAGCCAGAACGGCGCCGCCGCCTCGTCGTCGGCCACCTTGTGAGCGGCCAGCGCACTTTCGAAGTGGTGGATGGCCCGCTCGACCTGCCCACGGAACTGTGCCGAGGAGCCACGGAACCCTTCGACATAGGCCCGGACGACGGCATCGTCGAGATACTCACCCAACTGCTCCGCCTCGTCCAACCACAGCTCGGCGGTGTCCAGGTCGCTTTGGAGCAGAGCTACCCAGGCAGCCGCCCACAGGGCACGCGCCCGGCCCGGTGTCGGCTCGGGCGCTGCCGCCAGCAGCCGGTCGAACTGGCGTCGGCCCTCGCCGAGGTACCTGTCGGCGCACCAGTGGAATCGCAGCGCCGTCGCCAGTGCGAGGGCCGACTGCGCGTCTGCCGGACTCGGCAGCGTCTCCGCCGGGACAGCCGTGCGGTCGTCACTCCTTTTCTGGCCGGGCGACGGGGCGGGGGTACCGGTCGGCCCTCCGTACTCCAAGGCCAAGCGAAGATCGTCGTGTTCCAGGCGGAGCCGCGCAAGCGCCTCAGCCTGGCCGGGACCGAACCAGCCGTCAGCGATGTGCTCGGCCAGGCCGAGGAAGAAGTCCCGGTGCCGACGGAGCAGCGTGTACTCCTCCCCCGACTCCGTGAGGCGGTCCCGGCCGTACGCACGGATGGTCGTCAAGAGACGGTATCGGGGCAGGCCCTCGCGTTCGGTGGTCAGCACGATGGACTGACCGACCAGCCGGTCGAGAAGGTCCATGACCTCGTCCTTCGTGATGCCCTCGCCGGCACACACCTCTTCCGCGGCGTCCAGAGCGAAAAGCCCCGCGAAGACGGACAGCCTGCTCCACAGGATTCGCTCCGCCGGCGTGCTCAGCTCGTAACTCCAGTCGACGAGCGCACGGAGGGTTCGCTGCCGCGGACCCGCCGTCCGGTCTCCTCGGCTGAGCAGGGCGAACCTGTCCCGAAGCCGCTCCAGTGCCTGGCCGACGGTGAGCGTCCGAAGCCGGGAGGCAGCCAGTTCGATGGCGAGCGAAACACCGTCCAGCGCGGCACAGAGCTTGACGACCTCCGTCACGTCCAGGGCCTGTCGGCTCGTCGCCGGAATCCGCATGTCCGGAGCCGCGGACAGCAGCGTTCTCGCGAGTTCCGCACAGGCGCCGACCACATGCTCACAGTTGTCCAGGACGAGCAGAGCGTGATGCGAGGCCAGGCGCGCGACGAGTTGGGCGAGTACCTCTCCGGGCCCGCAGTCCGGTATGCCGAGAACGTTGGCCACGGTGGCTGCCACCACCGTCGGATCATCGTGCGCGGAGGCCAGGTCCACCAGCCGTACGCCGTTCGGGAACGCTTTGCTGGAGCCGGTGGCGGTCTCCAGCGCCAGTCGCGTCTCGCCCACCCCGCCGACTCCGGTGAGAGTCAGTAGCCGTCCCACCCCCAGGAGCCGGCGCACTTCCGCGGCCTCACGTCTTCCGCCGACAAAGGTGGTGAACGACGTCGGCAGATTTCCCGTATTCGAAGTCATCCTGGGCATGCCGCGCCTCGAATTCTCAGGGATGACGTAAAAGGTGGATTTCTCCACTCGGCGGGCGGGACCCCAACGGCCCCTTCTTGGCCGTTGTGGTCCTCTCCGTGGCCGCAGGAGTCAGTCCCGGCCCGGCTTCCGGCGCCATATGTTCCCCAGAACGCCTGCTGGGTGTCAGGGAAAGGAGGACTGCTGGTGAGCGAGAACCAGTACGACACATGTGTGGTCGGGGCCGGTCCCGCGGGGCTGGCGGTGGCCAGAGCACTGGCGGAGCGGGATCTTCCGTACACGCACATCGAGCGCCACACCGGGCCCGGAGGTCTCTGGGACATAAACAATCCCGGCAGCCCGATGTACGAGTCGGCCCACTTCATCTCCAGCAAGACGCTCTCCGGGTTCGGCGGTCACCCGATGCCGGACCACTTCGCGGACTACCCGCCCCACCGGCAGATCCTGTCCTATCTGACCTCGTTCGCCGAGGCGTACGGGCTGAGGGAGCGGATCGAGTTCGGTACCGAGGTCCGCACCGTGGAGAAGAACACGGACGGTACCTGGACCGTCACCCGGGCCGACGGGCGCGCGAGCGTGCACGCCCAGGTCGTGATGTGTACGGGTTCGCAGTGGCACCCCAACATCCCCGAGATACCGGGGGAGTTCACCGGCGAGATCCGCCACACCGTCACCTACCGCAGCGCCGACGAACTGCGCGGCAAGCGGGTGCTGGTGGTGGGGGCGGGAAACTCCGGCCTCGACATCGCCTGTGACGCCGCCCGCACGGCGGATCACGCCGTGATCAGCATGCGGCGTGGCTACTGGTTCATCCCCAAGCACCTGTTCGGGCGGCCGGTGGACACCATCGCCGCCGGTGGACCGCACCTGCCGATGTGGCTCCAGCAGAAGGTCTTCGGCACCCTGCTGCGGCTGCTCAACGGCGATCCGCGGCGACTCGGTCTGCAAAAGCCCGACCACAAGCTGTTCGAGACCCATCCGGCCATCAACACCATGCTGTTGCACCACCTCCAGCACGGTGACATCACGGCCAGGCCGGGGATCGTCCGCACCGACGGCCGTACCGTCCACTTCACGGACGGCACCAGCGACGAATTCGACCTGATCCTTCTGGCGACCGGCTACGTCCACAGAGTGCCCGCCGCACAGAAGTACTTCGGCGACGAACAGCACCCCGACCTCTACCTGTCGTCGTTCTCCCGGGACCACGAGGGTCTGTTCGGTGTCGGCTTCGTGGAGACGAACTCCGGGGCCTACCAGCTCTTCGACAGCCAGGCCCAGTTGATCGCGTCCTTCATTCGTGACGCGCGCCAGGGCCTGCCGACGGCCGAACGATTCGTCCGTATGATCCGCAGCGACCGGCCCGACCTGACCGGAGGGCTGAAATTCGTCGACTCCCCGCGCCACACCGGTTATGTCCACAGTGAGGCGATCGTGAAGTACCTCGACAAGGTGGCCGCGCAGATGGGCTGGCGCACGCAGGGCCGGCCGCCCCGAGTGACGTCCGCGGGCCGCACGGCGGTGACGTCATGACGTACGACTTCCGTGACAAGGTCATCGTGGTGACCGGCGGCGCCGGAGGCATCGGCAGCGCGATGTGCCACCGGTTCGCCGCCGGCGGCGCCCGACTCGTCGTGGTCGACATCGATGAGACGAGGGCGAGGCGGACGGCGGCGGAGCTGCCCGGGACGGGCCATGTCGGGCTGGGGTGCGACCTGCTGGACCGCGGCGCGGTGGAGGGGATGGCCGACCACGTCGCCGCCGCCCACGGCCGGATCGACGTCCTGGTGAACAACGTCGGCATGACCAGTGCCGAGCGCTTCGACGTGCGCAGCGTGGAGAGCATCGAGCGGGAGATCAACCTCAACCTGCTCTCGCCGCTGGTCACCACCCGGACAGCCATCCCCTTGCTGCGGGCCTCCGACGACCCGCGCGTGGTCACCACGGTGTCCCTCGGCGGAATCTTCCCGCTGGGCGAGACCCCGATCTACACCGCGTCGAAGTTCGGTCTGCGTGGCGCGATGCTCGCCATCGGGCTGGACCTGGGGTCCAAGGGCATCAAGGCGGGATCCGTACTGCCGTCCGCGACCGACACCCCCATGCTGCGTCAGGAGGCGGTCGACGGCGGGAACTCCATGCAGTTCCAGGATCCGCCGCAGCAGCCGGCCGACGTCGTGAACGCGGCCGTGAGCCTGCTGGACAAGCCGCGGCTCGAAGCCTACGTCCGCCCGGGGGAGTCCCGTCTGGTGCGGTTCGCGATGCTGGCACCGAACCTGCTGCCGAAGGTGTTCCCCTTGTTCCGCAAGCGGGGCGACCGGGGAATGGCCCGCTATCTGGAGGATCTGCGCCGCAGAGGTCTGGCCCGCCAGGTCGACGGCCGCTGGGAACTGGTGGAGGCGTCGGCATGAGCAGGGGCACGAGGACGACAGAGGAACTGCCCGTCGTCAATCCGGCGACCGGCGAGCTGATCACAACCGTGCCGGCGGCCGACGCGGACACGGTCGCGGCTGCGGCACAGCGCGCCCAGCGGGTGTTCGACAGCGGTGTCTGGTCCCGCAGGGCCCCGCGGGAGCGTGCCGCTGTCCTGCTGCGCCTCGCCGACCTCATGGAACGGGACGCCGAGATCCTGGCGCGGATGGACAGCGAGGACGCGGGCAAACCGATCACCGAGTGCCGCATGGGCGACGTACCCGGGGCGGTCGAGTCCATCCGCTGGTTCGCGGAGGCGGCCGACAAGGTCTTCGGCCAGCTCGCCCCCACCGGCTACGACAGCCTGGGTATGGTGAGCCGGGAGCCGGTCGGGGTGGCCGCCGCGATCCTGCCCTGGAACTACCCGCTCGCAATGGCCGCGTGGAAGGTCGGCCCGGCCCTCGCCGCGGGCAACAGCCTGCTGCTCAAGCCGGCCGAGGCGACCCCCCGTTCCACCCTGCACCTGGCCGCGCTGGCGGCGGAGGCGGGCCTGCCGGACGGCGTGCTCACGGTATTGCCCGGCTACGGGCCCGTCACCGGTACGGCACTCGCCCGTGATCCGTTGGTGCGCGCGCTGTCGTTCACCGGATCCAGCGCCACGGGCCGACGGATTCTGACCGCCGCCGCGGAGACCAACTTCAAACGGGTCTCCTTGGAGATGGGCGGCAAGAGCCCGCAGGTCCTGATGGCGGACGCGCTCGACTACGGTGACGAGCTGATCGAGAACATGGTCGAGGCCGCGTTCCTGACCATGGGCCAGAACTGCACCGCCGGTTCCCGTGTCCTGGTGCACCGGGCCATCGCCGACGAGGTCCTCGCCCGGTTCACCGCCGCCGCCGGAGCGCTGCGTGTCGGCGACCCGGGCAAGGCGGAGACCCGGATCGGTCCTCTGATCAACGCGGCCGCCTGGGACCGGGTGGCTTCGGCGGTGGAGGAGGCCCGGTCCGCCGGAGCGAGGATCCACACGGCCGGACTGCCGACCGGCCCCCATCCGAAGGGCGCCTACTACCCGCCCACCGTCATCACCAAGGCCGCCGAGGACAGCAGGGTGGTCACCCAGGAGTTGTTCGGCCCGGTCGTCACCGTGCAGACCTTCTCCACCGAGGAGGAGGCGGTACGTCTGGCGAACACCACCGAGTACGGCCTCGCTGCCTCCGTCTGGACCCGTGACCTCGACGTCGCCCTGCGCCTGGCCCGCGAGATCGAGGCCGGTGTGGTGTCGGTCAACGCCTACAGCGAGGGCGACATCACCACCCCCTTCGGGGGCTGGAAACAGTCCGGGTTCGGTGGGGCGGAGAAGTCCACGAGCGCCTTCGAGCAGTGGACCAGGGAGAAGACGGTCTGGATCCGTACCCGCTGACATCGGCTTCAGCCGGCCGGTGGTCCTTCCGGCGCGCGCAGCCGGCCGGGCGCCACGCCGTGCCAGCGATGGACCGCGCGTCTGAGCGCCCGTACGTCGGAGAAGCCCGCCTGGCGGGCGATGTCCCGCAGTGTCAGCTCCGGCCGGTGCAGCAGTTGTTCGACCCGCTCGCGCTTCACTCCGTCGACGACGGCCTCGTACGTCGTACCGCACTCGGCCAGCCGACGGCGCAGCGTGCGCTCGCTGGACGTGTGCCGACGGGCCTGTTCGACGAAGGAGGGCACGTCGGGGAGGCTCTGTGCGATGGAGATCTCCAGCACCTCCAGCAGGTCCTGCTGGTCTCGGCGGGACGCCATCTGCTCCTCCAGCAGTTCGATGGCGGAGGTGTAGGAGACGGGGTCGTGGCCGGGCATCGGACGGCGGGCCCATGCCGAGGGGAAGACGATGCGGTTCTGGGAGGCGGCGAATCGTACCGGGCAACGGAACAACTCGGTGAACACCAGCGTGTCCTGCGGTGCGGGAAAGGAGAACTCGACGCTCACCGGGGTGAATTCGGCGCCGGCGCTCAGCCGGGTCAGCGTGACGACGCTGGCGAGGGCCTCCTCGGTCAGGAAGACCGCGACGGTCGGATCGAGCGCGGGGTCGGGCGATTCGGCCCGCACCACATAGCCGATCTCCGCCTCCTCGGCCGACCACACCAGCATGGCCCCGGAGAGGTTCTGGAAGCGCACACCCGTCTCGATGGCGTCCCGCAGGGTTTCGGCGGCCAGCAGCGCGAAACCGAGCACGCCCCATGCGGTCAGGTGCTGTGCCGCACCCACACGCAGCCCGAGGTGCGGGTCACCGGTGAGCTCCACGGCGTTGCGGATGACGGTGCTGCCCTGCCGGTAGGAGACCCGCAGCGCGGCGGAACGCATCATCGTCTCGTTCAGTCCGACGCGGGCCAGCTCCGGTTGGAGGTCGACGCCGTATCCGTCCGCGACCAAGGAGAGGTAGCGCAGAATGTTCGGCGAGATGGTGGCCGAGGTGCTGCGGCTGGTGCCCGGAGTGACGTCTTTGGCGCGTCGACGGGGCATGGGCGTTCCTTTGTCTCCGGGGGCTCTTCGTCGCGTCCACAGTAGGCAGTGGTCCCATGCAGGCACGTGATCACACGGTGATGGCGGGGCTGTTCTCCGGCGGTCGGACTGTCAGGCGGTGGCGGTCCGCCGCAGTCGGTCCAGCAGCGCGTCCAGAGTGTTCAGGTCGTCCGGGTCGAAGTCGGCGAACGTACGGCGCAGATTGCGGGCGTGGACGACCGCGGCCCGGTCGAGCACCTCGCGGCCGGCGTCCGTGATGGCGGCGTAGGTGATGCGTCGGTCCGTCGGGCAGGGCCGGCGCTCGACATAACCGGCCGCCAGGAGGCGGTCGACGAGCCTGCTGACCCCGCTGGTGGTGAGGGCGGCTTCATCGGCCAGGGTGCTCATCGTCAGCTGTCCCTGCGAGGAGCGGGCCAGTCGGAGGAGCACCTCGAACCAGACGTGCGGCAGTCCGGTCTCGGCCTGTAGGGCGCCTCCGAGACGACGTTCGAGCTGACTATAGGCCTCCACCAGGCGGCCGAAAGTGGTGATCAGGCGGTCGTCGATCGGGCGTGGGGAAGACATGTCGCGAGTCTACGAGAAAAAGTTGAAGCGTCATTGGTTGCAGAATCAGATATTTATTAGTTACCGTGTCAATATCTGATTCTGCAAGCATATCTGTCGGCCGGCGGCACTCCTTCCGCACGCGCCATCGATCGGAACCGCAGAGGGGAAACATGTCGTTCGCCGCCAGCAACCCCGCCCATGAGTCGCCTGTCGTGATGGACCGGGGCGGCACCGAGGAGCCACTGGTCGTGCTGTTGCACGGGCGCGGTTCACGGGAGAGCGAGATCATCGGCCTCGCCGACGCGCTGCCGCCGGGGTTGTCGTACGCGGCGGTGCGGGCACCGCTGCCGGAGCACCCGGGCTTCGCCTGGTTCGCCAACCGGGGCATAGGCCGCCCCGTCCCCCAGTCGCTGCGCGCGACGATGGACTGGTTCCGTGAGTGGCTCGACCGAGCGGCAGCACCGGGGCGTCCGGTTCTGCTCGTGGGCTTCAGCGGCGGCGCCGCGTTCGCGGGAGGGCTGCTGCTGGACGATCCGGCCCGCTTCACCGGCGCCGCGCTCCTGTACGGCACGCTCCCGTTCGACGCGGGGGTGCCGGTGACGCCCGGCCGACTGGCCGATGTGCCGGTGTTCGTCGCGCACGGCGAGTACGACGAGGTCATCCCGCGTGAACTCCTCGACAGGACCTGGCACTACCTGACCGAGGAGTCGGAAGCCCGGATCACGGCCCGGCGCGATCCGGTGGGACACGGCATCGCTCAGCAGGCCCTGGACGCCCTCGCGGGCTGGCTCGCCGACCATTCCCGCCTCACGCCCCAGGAGGATCTCTTGTGGCACAAAGGTCTCGGCTGACGGAAAACCCTGATCAGCCCCCATCCCTCACCAACAAGGAAGAACAGCGCAATGAGCACCACCCCTGTCAGTGACATCGTGTCCTCCACCAAAGACTCCTCCCTGCCCGACGCCGTGAGCGTCGAGGAGGCCCGTCGGCTCGGCCGGTTCGGCCACAGCAAGCCCACGCCCGACAACAGCGTGATCCTGCTCATCGACCACCAGGTCGGGCTGCTGTCCGGCGTCCGTGACGTGAGCAGCCTGAGCGAGCTGAAGGCGAACATCCTCGGTCTCGCGGAGGTCGCCAAGGCCCTGGAGATCCCGGTTCTGCTGACGTCGTCCAACGCCCAGTGGCAGAACGGCGACCTCCTGCCCGAACTCAGGGAGCTCTTCCCCGACCTCCCTGTCATCCGCCGTACGGGCATCATCAACGCCTACGAGGACCCGACCTTCCGCGCGGAACTCAAGAAGATCACCGACACGGGCAGGGACCACGTCATCCTCGCCGGAGTCACCATCGGCACCTGCGCCACGTTCCCCACGCTGTCGCTGCTCAACGACGGCTTCCCGGTCTTCCCGGTCGTCGACGCGTGCGGTGCCTGGAACCGCTACGAGGCCGAGGCGGCGATGTCGCGGATGACCCTCGCGGGCGCCGAACTCACCACGGTCTTCGCGCTCGCCTGCGAACTACAGGAGGACTGGAAGAAGCCCACCGCGAACGCGATGCTCGCCCCCTTCCGTCACCACCTCCCCGAGTACAGCCTCGTCGTGGACAACTTCTGGAACAACTACGGCCAGAAGACCGTTCCGGACCCCTTCGCCTGAGCCGTCGTCCCCCCGCTCGAAAAGGCCGTTCGTCCCTGATCGTCACGGACGGACGGCCTGCTTTCACACTCGGTCGATCGACTGTTCGGTCCAGATCGTCTTGCCCGACAGACCGTAACGGCTCCCCCAACGGCTGCAGAACTGAGCGACGAGGAACAGGCCCCTGCCCCCCTCGTCGGTGGCCCGCGCATGACGCAGCCGAGGCTGGGTGTTGCTGGTGTCGGCGACCTCGCAGACCAGGACCCGGTCTCGGATCAGACGCAGTTCGGCCTGACTGCGCGCGTGACGGATCGCGTTGGTGACCAACTCGCTGGCGATGAGTTCGGTGGTGAAGGCGAGGTCGTCCAGGCCCCAGACGGCGAGTTGGCCCACCACCGCCTCGCGGGCCCGCGCGACCACCGCCGTGTCGGCGGGGAACGTCCAGGTGGCCGTGCTCGTCGACGGAATGGAGCGCAGTCGGGCGAGCAGGACGGTGGCGTCGTCACGGGTGCACCACGGGGTGGAGACCAGATCGTGGGCACTGTCGGCGAGGCTCCGCCCCTGACGGACGACGGAGTCCACCCGGTCGAGCAGCTGCTGCGGATCACGGTCGGGGTGCGTCAGACCGTCGGTGTAGAACACCAGAACGCTGTCGGCGGGCAGCGACAGCCGGGCCGTCCTGAACGGCAGACCGCCGACACCGAGCGGCGGACCCGGATCGAGGTCGACATAGTGTGCCGAACCGTCCGGGGGCACCACGATTGGCGGCGGATGACCCGCGTCGGCCAATAGACAGACCCCGCTGACGGGATCGTGGACGGCGTACAGGCAGGACGCCCCCACCACATCGGGATGGTCGGACTCGGCGGCGAGACGCTGGACCAGGTCGTCCAGACGCAGCAGCAGCTCGTCGGGGGCGATATCGAGATCCGAGAAGCTCTGCACGGCCGTGCGCAGCCGCGCCATCGTCGCGGCGGCGGCGATACCGTGCCCGATCACATCACCCACCACCAGGGCGACGCGCGCCGAGGACAGCGGGATCGCGTCGAACCAGTCACCTCCGACCCCGATGTGTTCCGCGGTCTCCCGATAGGCACCGGCCGTCTCGGCGGCGGCCGTGTCGGTTCCCGCGGGCGGCAGCAGACTGCGCTGGAGCGCGACGGCCGTCCGCCGTTCGCGGGCGTAGCGGCGGGCGTTGTCGATCGCCAGGCCCGTCCGGGTGGCGATCCCCGTCGCCAGCTCCTGGTCGCGCCTGGTAAAGGGCCGTGTGTCCTGGAAGCGGTACAAGGTCACTCCACCCACCGTCACCTCTCGGGCGAACAGCGGGATGTGCAGCGCCTGCCTCATGCCCGGGGGCACCAGCAGGGACACCAGACGCGGATCGTCACCCACCATGGCCGCGGCCTGCCGGGCATCGTAGACGAGGGCGTTGCCCTCGAAAGCGGCTTCGAACTCCGCCCGCCACGGCAGGGGCGGCCACCGCTCGCCGGCCCGCAGCAGCCCCGGCGGCCAAGGTCCGAGGACGTACTTGGTCGCGACCATGCGCAGGAACACGTCGTTCTGGAACGTCAAGGGCGGCTCCTCGCCCGTGAACACGGACTCGGCGATGGTCACACAGCCCATCTCCCCGAGTGCCGGGACGAGGACGTCGACCAGATCCTGCGCGGTCGTCACGAGGTCCAGGGAATGGCCGATCCGTTCCGACGCGTCCTGCATCACGGCCCGCCCGGCGTGCGACTCCTGCTCCGGATCGCCGGTGCCGTCCCCCTGCTCCTGCGGGAAGGCCACGACCTGGAACGTACGGGTTCCCGCCACCGGTACGACGGACAGGGTGACGCGCACCTCGCCGCCATCGCGCCGCCGCAGGACAACGACCGTGGCGCCGAGCCCGCCATCGGCCCGGTCCAGCACCGCGGACCAGGAGGCCGGAGCCGCCAGCATCCGGTCGACATCCTGCCCGACGGCCTCCTCCGCCCGGTGACCGAGCAGCGCGGCGGCGCCCTTGGACCAGTGCACGATCTCGCCGGCCGCGCTCACGACGAGCGTGGCCACGGCGGTGTCCGGGGGACTCCCGGTCCCCGCTCCGGAGACGGTCTGCTGAGGCATGAGCACCCCACGTGTTCGGTTTCGCGCCTGTGGGAGGCCAGTACCTCCCCAGTATCACGCCATCCCTGGCGGCGGGTATGTCTCACCGGGGGGAGGGATACGAGAGGGCATCGCTGTCCGGTTCGGCCGCGTGGTGTCGTGTGATCACCGAAGCTTCCGCTGCCGGTGACAGCGGAAGCGCGAACAGTGACAGGCCCCCTACGACCACAGACGAGCTGCTGCGCGCCCGGCACCACGAGGGTCGGCAGGTCACGGACCCGGCCCTGGCCACGGCCGAACCTCTTCAACCGGCGGTTTTGCCGCGCGCTGCCGAAACGGCCTCCAGATGCCCGACACCGAACCGGTCCGGCCCGAGGTCGCTCGACCACGATCACAGCGGCGTCCGGGCCGGACAGAGACCGGTGCGGCCCCCGGCGACACCCGTAGGGTCCACCCGAGGCACGAGGACATCCGGCAATCCGACGGCTCGACCGAGCCCCCGTCACCGATCAACCTCGCGCTGCCCTCCCTGCCCTCAGGCTGAGAACTTTCGCCCTGTACGGTCTCGTCGTCGCCGGCGACCCCAGAGGGCGGCGAGGAGAGTCGAGGGGGAAGAGGACGGATCATGTCGCGAGTGCCAGGGTGGCTCGGCCGGCTCGGTGCCGGGCTCACCGAGATGGGTGAGCGGCTCGACGAGCGGCGCGCCGAAGCCGACCGGGAACGTCGGGAGTCACGGGGCGAGCCCAAGGACGCCGGTACGGCCGCCGACGCCTCCGGCGCGTCCGAGGCACCCAGGAGCGCTCAGTCGCCGCAGGGCACCTCAGAACTGCACGGAGGCGACTCGCCGCCCCTGGTCGACTCAGACCCGCCGTCGCCTTTGGTGGCACGTCCTGAACCCGCCCTGGCCGTGCCGTGGGGGGTACGGGTCGCCGCGGAGGCGGGGTGGCGGCTGCTGGTGCTCGCCGGGACCGTCTGGGTGCTGATACGGGTGATCAGCGCGGTCCAGCTGGTCGTCCTCGCCTTCGTCGTCGCGCTGCTGCTGACCGCCCTGCTGGAGCCCGCCGTCGCCAGCCTGAAGCGGATCGGGGTGCCGCGCGGGCCGGCCACCGCGCTCACCGCGATCTTCGGGTTCGTCGTCATCGGCCTGACGGGCTGGTTCGTGACCTGGCAGGTCATGGAGAACATCGACAACCTCTCCGACCAGGTCCAGAACGGCATCGAGGACCTGCGCCGCTGGCTTCTCAACGGCCCCTTCCACGTCACCGACAAGCAGATCAACGGCATCACTCAGAATTTGGCCGATGCGGTCGGCGCGAACACGGACGCGGTCACGTCGATCGGCCTGGAGGGCGTGACCGTCGTCGTCGAGACCCTCACCGGCATCCTGCTCGCCTTCTTCTCCACCCTCTTCCTGCTCTACGACGGCAAGCGGATCTGGGAGTGGACCCTGAAGCTGGTGCCCGCGAATGCCCGGCCGGGCGTGGCCGGTGCCGGGCCGCGGGCGTGGGCCACGCTCACGGCATACGTGCGCGGCACGGTCCTGGTGGCGCTCATCGACGCGGTCTCCATCGGTATCGGCATCTACTTCCTGGATGTCCCGATGGCCGTGCCGCTCGCCGTCTTCATCTTCCTGTTCTCCTTCATCCCGCTGGTCGGCGCGGTCGCCTCCGGCACGCTGGCCGTGGTCATCGCGCTGGTGACACACGGCGTGTTCACCGCCGTGATGACGCTGGTGGTGGTGCTGGCGGTGCAACAGATCGAGGGCCACGTTCTGCAGCCGTTCATCCTCGGCCGGGCGGTGCGGGTCCATCCGCTCGCCGTGGTGCTCGCGGTGGCCTGCGGCGGCATGGTGGCGGGCATCGGCGGCGCGGTGGTCGCCGTACCGCTCGTCGCCGTCACCAACACGGTCGTCGGCTATCTGAAGGCTTACTCCGAGAACGCGGTTCTGCGCACCCCTTCCCAGGAGCGGAGCGCGCCGGCGCCGGACGCGCCGCCGCCCGTACCGCCGCCGGAGACATCTGCCTGAAGGCCATGGACGGCGAGGACCGCCGTCGTATGAGGTGGAGCCCTTCGGTGTGGCGGACGATGCCCAGCGCCCGGTGGCGTCGCGCAGCGCCGACATCAACATCAGCCGGTCAGGGCAGCAGACCGAGGAACTCAGGGTTAGCCTCCACGGCTTCGGGCAGCATGAGTCCGTAGACGGGCCAGGCCGCCCCCGTGGATGTGGAAGAGGACCAGGTCCTCTCGTGGCGACGGCGGGGTGATGAGCGGTGCCCCCGGGCCACCCGGGGAACGGAGACTCCGTGATGCCGTGCGGCGTCGGGGTCTGCGCCGCACGGCATCACGGCGAATTCGCGCTCCTGCGCGAGGGTGTCCTACGTGCGCGTACCCCGGCGCGAACACCCGCTGCGTGCCCTCGCCCAGCACCCGCGTGTCGTTGCCCACGAAGTGCTTGACGGTGGCCGCCATCCCGGCCGACTGCACGCCCCGGACGAAGCCGACCGTCGTGCGGGCGGTGAGGAGCGGGTCCTCGGAGCAGTACTCGAAGTACTGGCTATCACGGACGCCGGTTCGAAATGGATCTGACGGTCCCGCCGACCGCACGGTGACCGTCACTCCGACCGTCGGCTCGGTCCGCGAGGCCACTTCGGGCCGGCATTCGTACACCA
Source organism: Streptomyces spongiae (assembly GCF_009377185.1). Lineage (GTDB taxonomy): Bacteria > Actinomycetota > Actinomycetes > Streptomycetales > Streptomycetaceae > Streptomyces > Streptomyces spongiae. The sequence continues at coordinate 31,140 of NZ_VJZC01000018.1, read as the reverse complement.
CTGAGGTGGACCCGGACCAACAGGGGAGGTGGCGGCGGACGACGGGGTCGCTGTCAAGCGTCGGCGACCCCGCTGTCCTTGAAGTTCGTGGCCAGGAGAGCCGTCGTCACGGCGATCGCGAGATCGCGCTCTTCCAGAATGTCGCGACCTGACTCCAGTGTGTCCGCCACGAGTTCGTTGAGCGCGCCGATGATCATCATGGCGAGGGGCCTGGGGGAGGGAGACAGGCCCTCGCGGCGGAACTCCTCGTTGTCGGAGAGCTTGTGGATGATCGCCACCATGGCATCGTTGCCGCGTCGGATCACCGGCTCCGCGCTCACGCCGAGATAGGGCAGCTCCCTGATGCCACACAGGTGCACCGCCGGGTGTCTGCTGACGTTGTCGAAGTAGACCCCGATGGCCTGGACGACCTGGTTCCGCCAGTTCGAGTGATCGTCGACGGCGAGGGAGAGATCCCGGACCAGGTCGTCGTTGATCTTGTCGATCAGGGCGAGCAACGCGTCGTCCTTGGTTGCGAAGACCAGGTAGAAGGTGCGGCGGGAGGCGCGTGCGGCCCGGACGACATCGGTGAGCGTCGTCTGGCGATACCCTTTCTCCTCGATGCACTGCCGCAGTCCGGACAGGAGACGATCCCTGGCATCGGCCGGCGGCGTTCGCTGCACGCTTCGGCCCGACTCATCGTTGTCTGCCTCTCGTTGAGATGTCACATGCACGACTGTAAGCCACGGCTGGAGTGCCTGGGGTTTCGCATCGTTGCAGGTCCCACCGCTCACGGGTGGTCACAGCACGGTCCAGGTGTTGCGTCCGGCGACGAGTCGACCGAGGGCTTCGGAGCGGTCGCCCAGGTCTGCCGAAGCGGTGGCGATCTGTCGGCGGATGCCGTCGTCGTACGTCGGGCGGTCGACCACACGGAAGATTCCGATCGGAGCCCGGTGCAGCACGCCGGCGTCGGTGAGCCGCGAGATGGCGAACGCCATGGAGGGGTCCGGGTTCCCCTGGTCGTGGACGAGCACATCGCCCGCCTTCTCCGCCGTGACCTCGACGATCCGCGCGCCGCCGCCTCCGTCGCGGACGACACCCTTGCTGCCCAGTCCGTCCTCGCCGGTCAGGTGGAGTATGTCGGAGGCCGGGGTGATCGGATATGTCCCGATGAAGAGGGGCAGTTGGGACCGGATCCCGCCGGCCAGCAGGTCCGTAGGCCAGTGCCAGGTTGCCGGAGATGTTCCGGTAGGTTCCGGCCGGCAATGAGGCGGGTCCTACCTCGTAGGAGACCGCGAACAGCTCGGTGGTCTCGCCGAAGCTCCAACCGGTTCAGAAATCGGGAAACGTCGCGAGGTCATTTGCCGTATGCCGCGGACTCGTGGGCGAACCGGTCACCGGTCAGCTGCATGCCGTCGCCGGAGTCCCCCGCGAATCGGATGATCACTCTGTCGAGCTGGTGGACCTGCTTGGGCGGACGGCTGTCCGGGGTGGAGGTGTTGCTCGTCATGTGAGGGCCCCTTCCGCTGCTCTTCGGGCTGGTTCGGAGCGATGCCGTTGTGCCAGCAGTGCCCAGGGAGCGGCGAGCAGAGTAAGGACCAGGATGGCGATCTCGGGTTCGGAGAGCAGGGGCTGGACGGCGAGGACGTACAGGGTGCCGCCGAGGTTTCCTATGACCATGAGAAAGCCGGCGACGGCCCCGGCGTGTTCGCGTCCGGCGATCACCTCCGACCAGTCGAGGGCCGCAGGCATGCCCGCCATCAGCACAAATCCCATGATTGCTGAGACCGCGAAGAGCGCGAGCGGTTCGCGCAGGAACAGGAAGGCCGGCATCGCGATCGTGGTGATCGCCCCGATGAGCATCAGCAGCCGACGTCGGTGCCCGAACCGTGTGGCCAGCGTCGGGAGGACCATGCAGCCGACGATGCCCGCAACGGTGATGACGGTCACCAGAGCGCCTCCGAGATCCGGATTGCCGAAGTCGGTCTGGATGGTGTCCAGCCAGGTGGCGAGGGCGTTGAAGAGGCCGAAGCCGATGAACAACTGCCCGGCGAGCAACCAGAGATCGCGGTTCATGCGGATGATTCCAGGTGAAGTCTTGACGGCGGCCTCGGCCGGAATCCGCGTGGAGATGCCGAGTGAGGCGAGGAAGACCGCGCAGGCTGTGGCGACCACGACGGCGTGCACGCCGACCAGCAGAGTCAGTCCGCCCTCTGCCATGAGCCAGCTTCCGGTCGACGCCGCCACCAGAATGCCGACGAACTGTGCTGCGGTGACGAGGGCGACAGCAACAGTCCGTCGCGTGGCCGTGAAGTGCCGCGCCGGCAGCTTGGTGATGGCGTTGATGACCAGTGGCTGCCCCACTGACAGAACGATCTGCCCGGCCAGCGCCCACGCGAAGGAGTGCGCGTCGACCGCCCTGATCACCGCGCCGGCGCCGCTGAGAACGGTGCCCACCACCAGGGTCGGACGGAACCATCGATCGAGCCACCGCCCCGACGGTATTCCGAGTATCACGTAGAAGAGGGGCACGACCACCGCGAGGTCCCCGACGGCCCCCTCCGACACCCCCAGGGCCGCGCTCGCCTCGTTGGTGACCGGCCCGTAGGTGAGCCACGGCAGCTGCGTGGACGCCATGAATATGCCGTAGGCGCCGATCGCCAGCCAGGGGCGGACACCTGTGCCGGACGGCGTGATGGGCCCCCCTTGACGCGTGTTTGCAGTCATGACCCTCCTCGGTCTGCTCGACGCGCGCACTCACTGCGACATCTGCGCGAAGAGGCATTGTCGTTTGTGTTACAGCGAAGTAGTCTGCGTCAGGGTACTGGGCAGTACCCACATTGAAAAGAGGCCAAGATGGGCACTCAAACCGCTCCAGATCTGGTCGTACTACCTCCCGGGCCCTCGCTTCCGGGGCCCGTACTCACCGGATCGTGGATGGCGTCCCGCAAGCGATTCCTCGGGGAACTCCAACGGCGCTACGGGTCGACGTTCGCCATGACACTGCCTCCGTTCGGGCCCAGTGTCTTCCTCTGCAGCGCCGACCTGACCAAGCACCTCCTGACCACGAGTCCGGCGATCGCGGGCCTCGGCCGGCCGAGCCTGGGCAACGTCCTCGGGCCCGGATCGATGTTCGCGCTCGACGGCCCCGAGCATCTGCGCCGACGCAAGCTGGTGGTCCCGCCCTTCCACGGCCGCAGGCTGCGCGCCTACGAAGAACTCATGGTCGAGGAGACCATCCGCGAGGCCGAGACCTGGCCGCAGGGCGTCGAGTTCGAGACCGCTCCGGCCTTCATGCGTCTCACCTTGAACATCATTCTTCGCGCCGTCCTCGGCGCCGAGGGTGAGCACCTCGACCGGCTGCGCGACCTGATGCCTCCGATCGCGGAACTCGGCGCCATGCTGACGGTGTCGCCGTTCGCCGACCGGGGCCGTTCCTGGGGGGCGTGGGCCCGGTACCGCCGGATGCGCCAGGAGTACGACGAGCTGGCGTTCGACCTCATCGACACCGTCAAGACGGACCCGAGCCTGGAGCAGCGCGAAGACGTCCTGGCCATGCTGGTGCAGAGCCGGTACGACGACGGCGAACCCATGTCGGACCAGGAGATCGCCGACGAACTGCTGACCATGCTCGGCGCCGGTCACGAGACCACGGCGAACACCCTGGCATGGGCGGTCGAACGGGTGACACGTCATCCGGCGCTTCTCGACCGCCTTGTGGCGGAGGCCGATGCCGGAGGCACCGAACTGCTGGCCGCGACGATCCTGGAGGTTCAGCGCACGCGGCCGGTCATCACCGACATCAGCCGCACGGTGCTCGCGCCGACGATGTCATTGGGGCAGTGGACCATTCCCCAGGGGCACCAGATCGTGGTCGCCATCGACTTCGTGCAGATGGACGAGAACGTCTTCCCCGAACCGGAGAAGTTCGATCCGGACCGGTTCCTGAACGCCCGGCCCGGAACCTACTCCTGGATCCCCTTCGGGGGTGGCACACGCCGGTGCATCGGTGCCGCCTTCGCGGATCTCGAGATGAACCTCGTCCTCCGCACCGTGCTCCAGAACTACGAACTCGGTACGACGTACGCGCCGGGCGAGAAGTGGAAGTCCCGTGGTGTCTCCTGGACTCCCGCACGGGGCGGCCGAGCCGTGGTCCACCGGCGTCACAAGGCCCGTGTCCTCTCCCGGAGTAAGACGGCCGCCGGCCAGAGAGGCGGCACACTGTGACGAACGTCGTGAAGGAACGATTCGCCGATGTCGGGCGAGGAATCACCCTGTGCTTCGATGAGATCGGTGATCCGGGAGCTACCCCGCTCCTGCTGATCCCCGGACTCGGACAACAGCTCATCTCGTGGCCGGAGCAGCTCTGCGGGTCGCTCGCCGGGCTCGGGTTCCGTGTGATCCGGCTCGACAACCGTGACAGCGGACACTCGACACACATCAAGGCCAAGCCGCCAGGTCCCCTCGCGATGATGACGGGGCGCTTTCCCCCGACCACGTACAACCTCCGGGACATGGCTCGTGACACCGAGGGCTTGCTCGACGCCCTCGGCATCGAGCGGGCCCATCTCGTGGGAGCGTCGATGGGCGGGATGATCGCGCAGGTCGTGGCGAGCAGGTACCCCCAGCGGGTGCGCAGCCTGACGTCCATGTTCTCCACGACCGGGGCGCCGAAAATCGGCAGGCCGGCGCTGTCGACCTGGATCAAGATGGCATCGGCGCCGACTGCCCACGTGGCGGAAGACGCGGCCAAGGCCGAGCTCCGGATGTTCCGCCACATCGGCTCGCACGGATTCGGGTTCGACGCCCAGGGGGTCGCCGAGCAGGCGGTCGCGGCCTGGGGACGCGACCCGACGTCCGGCGGAGTGTCCAGGCAACTGGCCGCGATCCTCGCCTCCGGGGACAGGACCGCGGAGCTCGCGGGCGTCACCGCGCCGACCCTGGTGGTACACGGCGACCGTGACCGCATGGTCGCCACGTCCGGAGGCCTGGCCACGCACCGGGCCATCCCCCACTCGACGCTGTGGATCGTTCCCGGGATGGGCCACGACTACCCGCGTGCCCTGTGGACCGACTTCACGCAGCGGATCGGCACGCACGCTGCGGACGCCGACACGGACCGGCCCGGTTCGAACGACGCACCGCATGCGCGAGCCCGGCGCCCACGCAAGCGCACAGAGTCCGTCGCCAAGGCAGGGGGCACATCGAACATTTCGGAGGGCGCATGAGAGCTCCACGACCCGAACTGCTGCGCGGTCAGGCCGTCGTCATCACCGGCGCGGCCTCGGGAATCGGCAGAGCGCTGGCCCAGCGGCTCTCCCGGCAGGGATGCCCGGTCGCCATCGCCGACGTCGACGAGGCCGGGCTGGCCGTGACCGCCCGGTCGCTGACCTCACCGACGCTGTCCAGGATTCTCGACGTACGCAGCGCCTCCGACGTGGCCGTCTTCGCGGACGATGTCGGGCGGTGGCGGCCGGGCAGTCTGGGGGCGGTGTTCAACAACGCCGGCGTGGCAGTGAACGCGACTGTGGTGGATGCCGATGCCGAAGACGACAAGTGGTTGTACGACATCAACTTCCACGGTGTGGTCAACGGAACGCGCGCGTTCCTGCCCCTTCTGCTCGATCAAGGGTACGGGGCGGTGGTCAACACATCGAGCGTGTACGGGCTCGTCGCCGTGCGCTATCACAGCGCCTACTGCGCCTCCAAGTTCGCGGTCCGGGGATACACCGAGGCGCTCCGCGACGAGCTCAGGGGAAGCGGCGTGCGTTCGGTCACCGTCCACCCCGGTGGGATCAAGACGAACATCGCCAACACGGCCCGCGTCCGCAGCGACCCCTCCGGTCGCGGACGTTCACAGGCTCAGATGGCCCGGGAATTCGACGCGGCCGCCATGACCACGCCCGAGCGGGCCGCGCGGATCATCCAGCGGGGGGTGGAGAAGGGGAAGTCGAGGATCCTCGTCGGGCCGGATGCCTTCCTGGTCGACGTCCTCGCACGCATCACGCCCACCCGTGCCGCCGATGCTCTCGCGGCCCTCGATTCGAAGCTGTCCGCCGCGTCGAAGAAGGAAATCGTCCGATGACAGATCCCGAGCAGAACCATGTCGATGTGCTCATCGTGGGGGCAGGGCTCTCCGGCGTGGGTGCGGCCTGTGCCTTGGCCCGTACCTGCCCGGATCGCAGTGTGCTCGTCGTCGAGGCACGCGACGACCTCGGCGGTACATGGGACCTGTTCCGCTACCCGGGTGTCCGTTCCGACTCCGACATGAACACGCTGGGCTACACCTTCCGTCCCTGGACGGACCCCGTCGCCATCGCCGACGGACCGAGCATTCTGAGTTATATCCGTGACACCGCCGAGGAGTTCGGCGTCACGGAGCGCATCCGCTACCGGCATCGGGTCAAGCGCGCGCAGTGGAACTCGGAGCGTGCGCGGTGGACCGTCGAGATCAGCCGTGGGGGCGGAGGCGGAAAGGAGGGTGCGCCGGAGGGCGAGGACACCGTGGCTCTCACGTGCTCGTTCCTGTACCTGTGCACGGGTTACTACGACTACGACACCGGCTACCAGCCGGACTTCCCGGGCGTCGACACCTTCGAGGGCGAGCTGGTGCATCCGCAGCACTGGCCGACGGATCTCGACTACGCCGACAAACGTGTTGTCGTCATCGGCAGCGGCGCGACCGCGGTGACGTTGGTGCCCGCCATGGCACGGGACGCGGCACATGTGACGATGCTCCAACGGTCACCCACCTACATCCTGGCCGGGCCGAGGCGGGACCGGACGGCGGCGCTTCTGGGCCGCTACGTGGGCCAGGACAGAGCGGCGCCCGTGGTCTTCTGGAAGAACGTGCTGCGCAGCCTCGGGCAGTACGAACTGAGCCGTCGCAGGCCGACGTTGGTCGCCGGCTTGGTGCGCAAGGACGCGGCCAGACAACTGCCCCCCGGCTTCGATGTCGCGCGTCATCTCACACCCACGTACAAACCCTGGGACCAGCGGATGTGCCTGGCACCGGACGGCGACCTCTTCGAGGTCATCCGGTCCGGGCGGGCCTCGATGGAGACCGACACCATCGAGACGTTCACACCGAACGGCATCAGGCTGTCGAGCGGCAGGGAGATCGAGGCCGACGTGGTCGTGTCGGCCACCGGGCTCACCTTGCTGAGCATGGGCGGAATCGACCTGGAGGTCGACGGGGCGAAGGTCGACATCGGTTCCACCGTCGCCTACAAGGCCATGATGCTGTGCGGCGTCCCCAATTTCGCGTGGACCGTCGGCTACACGAATGCCTCGTGGACCTTGAAGGCCGATCTCGTGGCCCGCTATGTGTGCCGGCTGCTCTCGTACATGGCCGAGCGAGGGTACTCGATAGCCGAGCCGCAGGCGCCGCGGACCGAGGACACGTTGCCCATGGTCGACCTGGCTTCCGGATACGTCCGGCGTGGCATCGCGAATTTCCCGAAGCAGGGTGTCGAGGAACCGTGGCGCCTCAAGCAGAACTACGTGGCCGACCTGTGGTCGTTGCGCCGCGACACTCCCACCGACCACATGAGGTTCGCCACCCGGGGAGAGACATCTACGTGACGGGGGCCCACCGAAAGGAAAGAAAGCACGTTTACGGCAAGTTTTGACAATGGGCGAGGTCTGGACGTTCAGGGTACTCGAAAGTACCCTAACCGCGTGAACCTCAGTGCACTTCTCGAAGAGTCCGCCGCCGCCTACGCGGAGCGGACGGCAGTCGTCCTGGGCGAACAGCGCCTGACCTACGCGGACCTCGACGCACGCGCCAACCAGGTGGCGAACCTGCTGGTCCGGCACGGGATACGCCCGGGTGACAAGGTGGCCCTGTCCTGCCCGAACATCCCCCAGTTCACCAGCATCTACTTCGGCATCCTCAAGGCGGGCGGGGCCGTCGTCCCGCTCAACGTGCTGCTCAAGGCGCGCGAAGTCGCCTACCACCTGGCCGACTCGGACGCGAAGGCGTACTTCGCCTTCGAGGGGACACCTGAGCTGCCGATCGGCTCGGAGGCATACGGCGGTTTCCTGGAAGCGGACGGATGCACCGACTTCTTCCTGATCACCGCCACGCCGGGCGGATCGCCGGCCGAGGGGGAGCAGCGGCACTTCCAGACCCTCGTCGCCGATCAGCCGTCCACCTTCGAGACGATCGACCGCGACGACGAGGACACGGCCGTGATCCTCTACACCTCGGGTACGACAGGTCATCCCAAGGGAGCCGAACTCCGCCATCGCAACATGCGTGACAACGCGCTCGTCGGGCGGAAGACCTTCCGCGCGGATCCCGCTCGCCCCGACACCTACCTCTGCGTCCTGCCGCTCTTCCACTCCTTCGGCCAGACGGTGGTGCAGAACACCGCCCTCGCGTTCGGGGGGACGCTCGTCCTGCAACCGCGGTTCGACCCGAAGTCCGCTCTGGAACTGCTGGCCAAGGAGCGGATCACGTTCTTCGCCGGAGTGCCGACCATGTTCTGGGGACTGCTGGGCGCCTTGGCGGGGGCCGCCGACACCGCCGGGATCACCGAGTCCCTGCGGATGGCGGTCTCCGGAGGTTCCGCCCTGCCGACCGAGGTGCACAAGGACTTCAAGGAGCGATTCGGCGTCACCATCCTTGAGGGCTACGGCCTTTCGGAGACCTCACCGGTGGCCGCGTTCTCGGTCTATGGCGAAGAGCCGAGGGTGGGCTCGATCGGGGTGCCGATCCCGGGCGTGAGCATGAAACTCATCGACGACAACTGGAACGAGATACCGGACGATCCGGGGACGATCGGCGAGATCGCGATCAGCGGGCACAACGTGATGAAGGGGTACTACAAGCGCCCCGACGCCACGGCCGAGGCGGTGCGCGACGGCTGGTTCCGCACCGGTGACCTCGCCCGCAAGGACCAGGACGGGTTCTACTACATCGTCGACCGGGCCAAGGACATGATCATCCGAGGCGGCTACAACGTCTACCCGAGGGAGATCGAGGAGGTTCTGATGACCCACCCCGCGGTGTCGCTGGTCGCGGTCGTCGGGGTGCCGCACTCCTCCCACGGGGAGGAGATCAAGGCGTTCGTGGTGCGCGAGCCGGGTGCCGAGACCACGGAGGACGACCTGCTCGCCTGGGGCAAGGAGCAGTTCGCGTCGTACAAGTACCCGCGCGTGGTGGAGTTCGTCGGCACGCTGCCGATGACGTCCACCGGGAAGATCCTCAAGCGCGAACTCGTGTGAGCGCAAGCCCCCGTGGGAGAACCGAGGTTGGCCCACGGGGCAGCCGCCCACCGGTCGTCAGTCCGCCGGGCGGGCGGGGTCGGCTTTCTCCGGGGGCTTTGCGGACGTGCACTTGGCCCATGGCCCGGTCGACGGTGATCTCGATGACCACGCGCTCCGGGTCGGGCGCGGGGGTACGTCCGTACCGTTCGGCATAGTGGGCCACGGCGTCCTCCACGGCCACGGGGTCGGCGTTGACCTTGGCGACGCCCTCCAGGGTGGCCCAGTGTCCGCCGTCCACCTGGCAGACGGCCACCCGGGCATGACCGGCGGCTGCCTGGAAGTGGGCGACCTTTCTGCTGGACTTGCGCGTGATGACGCGGGCGACACCCGCGTCGGGGTCGACCGTGACACCCACGGGCACGACGTGGGGACTGCCGTCCGGGCGCAGGCCCGTCAGAGTGCAGAGGTGGTGCACGGGTATGCCTCGCCGGGCGGCTTCGGCCCCGAGGGCCGCATGTGTGCGTGTGCTCTGATCCACTGCGTGGTGGCGTGACCGGGACGCGTGGCTCCTCGCCAGGGGTTCCCGCGTCGGCGGCGGGATGCGAAGGTCCCGCTCTTCGGCCGGGTGGGCCCGATTGGCCGCTGATCGCTCGAATGGGGAAGCGTTTACAGTGAGGGGTGTGTCCTCAGGAAATGCCGTGGTAGCGCGTAATGTGCGTCTTCTCAGAGAGCAGCGTGGTCTGTCTTCGGCCGAGTTGGCCCGTCAGGCCGGGCTGGCCAAGCAGACTCTGTCCAATCTGGAGCAGGGCACGGGCAACCCCACGGTGGACACGCTGTTCGCCATCGCGGCCGCCCTCGGTGTACCGGTCACGCGGCTCGTGGCGGAGCGTGAGCAGGTCATGACCGTGCAGCGTGGCGACGAGGTCGTCTGGCAGCAGCACCCGGGCTATGCCTCGCGCTCCCTCGACCACATCTACGGCTCCGGTGTCATCGAGAACTACGTTGTGCGTATCGGTGGGGAGAGCCGGGCCGAGGGCGCGGGGAAGCCGTCCGAGGCGCACCCGGTGGGCACCCTGGAGCATCTGTACGTCATCAGCGGCCGGGTGCGCGTGGGTCCCGCAGACACCCCGGTCGAGCTGTCGGCCGGCGACTTCGTGCGCTACCCGGGCGACCGTCCCCATGTGTACGAGTCACTGGACGGTGAGAGCGTCGTGCACATCGTGGTCAGTGTGCCGAGAGTGCAGCCGGGGACCGGGGGCGTGCATGTCGCGCGGAGCCATGGAGACGGACGGCGCTGACCGCACACGCCCATGATCGGCACGGCGCCGTGGGCCGAGGCCCACGGCGACCTCCTTCAGACCGGTGCGTACCCGCAGGGGTATCGCGCGTCCGCGAGCATGTGCAGCCGGGCGCCGATGCCCCCGTTGCGGATGCGGCCGTCCTCCTCGATGCTGAGGAACTTTCCCGTCGAGCGCAGCGCGGTGAGGTCGAGGAACAGCACCGACGCGCACGGGATGAGCCGCTCGCGGAAGGTGAAAACGTACCGGCCCTCGCTCAGGCGCCAGTACGAGGCATCGTCGCAGTCGCCGTGCCCCGGCTGCTCGCCGCGCAGACACTGCCAGGCGCAGAGCCGGGAGTTGAGGTAGACGTGCTCGAACACGATCTCCGGGCTGTACTCGTTGAACAGCCGCTTGCCCAGGAGGTCACGGGTCTCGGTGGGAGGCGCGGTCGCGGCGGGCTCTCCGCCGGGGCCCAGCAGCACGCCGGCCGTGATCGTCTGGCCGACGCGCGGCCGGCCGGGCCGCTCGTGTTCGCCCACGGTCGTCAGGACCGACAGCGCCCGCCCCGACGTGCGGTCGGCGATCAGGGTCCAGGCCTCCCGCTCGTCATGGCTGCGTCGCCAGATGTCGACGAAGAAGGTGCCGTCGGCGACCTCCACGGCGTCGTAGGCGTCCGTTCCGCTCGGACCGTCCCGGTGGCTCCAGGCGACGGTGCCGTCGGCGAAGCGGAGGGTGACGACGTCGGTGCCGAGCGCGGCGCCGACCGTCTGTCCCTCCAGGGCGTCCGTCTGCGGGAGACGGTTGACGTAGATGCCGTGCGGACCTTCTTCGTCCGTGCTGGCGCTGTCGTGCGAGTCCATGTCACTCCGGCCGATCGGTTGACGGAAGTACCGCGGTGGCGACGGTCAGCCGTCGAGGTCCGCGGCGCGGTGGACGACCTCGCCGTCGACCACGGTCAGCATGACCGGGTTGTGGACCAGGTCGTCGGGGGCGAGCACGACGGGGTCCTCGGCCAGCACGGTGATGTCGGCGAGGTACCCCGGTTCGAGGGCGCCGAGCCGGTCGTGGTCGCCGGTCGTCAGGGCCGGCCGCGAGGTGTAGCCGTGCAGGGCCGTGAGGGCGTCGATGCCCTGGTCGTCATAGGGGGCGCGCTCGGGATGCCCCGGCGGACGGCGCAACTGGGCCGCGGCCATGCCCTCCCGCCAGTCGTAGCTCGCCACGGGCCAGTCGGAGCCGAGTGTGACGACCGCGCCCGACGCGTGCAGCGCGCGCACCGGCATCGCCCGGTCGCAGCGCTCCGCGCCGAGCCGGCGCGACCAGTTGTCGGAGCGGTCGGGTTCGAGCCACATCATGTGCTGGGCCTGCATGGAGGCGATGACGCCCTCGGCCGCGAAACGCGGCAGGTCCTCGGGCCGCAGCGTCTCGATGTGCTCGATGCGGTGTCGAACGCCCGGAGCGGCACCGGCCGCCTTGTAGGTGTTGAGAGCCTCGTGCACACCGCGGTCGCCGGTGGCATGGGTGGCGATCTGGAAACCGTGCGAGGCGAAGAACTCCACGGCCCTGACGTACCGGTCGAAGTCGGGCCACAGCGGGGTCAGTCCCGCGCCCTCGCTGTCGGGCTCGAACAACCAGCCCGTGCCGGAGTCGATGACCCCGTCGATGAACAGCTTGACGACACCGCCGCGCCAGCGCTCGCCGCCCTCGTCACGGTGACGGGCGTACGACTCCCACACCTCCTCGGGGGTGTCGGGGTGTACCCAGTAGGGAACGACCATCCGCGTGGCCAGATCGCCACTGGCCTCCAGCTCGCGCAGCAGATCCCGTGTCTCCGGCTTGCCGTCCATGCCGTGGGCGCCGGTGATGCCGACCGCGGCGAACGCCCGCAGCTGGTCGGCGCACAGGCGGTAGCGCTCGGCGGGCGTCAGGGGCGGTATGGCCTCGCGCACCAGACGGATAGCGCCCATCTCGCGCAGCTCGCCCGTGGGGACACCCCGCTCGTCGACGACGATCTCGGAGTGTTCGCCGAAGCGTCGCGGTCCGTCGACGCCCGCCAGTTCCAGCGCGCGCGGCGTCGCCAGCTCGGTGTGGAAGTCGACGAAGGTGAGGAGCGCGGGACCGTCCCCGGCGGCCTCCGCGATCAGGTCGCCGCTGATCCCGGTGTGCTCGAACACGTCGTAGGCCAGGCCGAAACCGAGGACCCACTGATCCGGTGCGCATCTGGCTCGTTCCTCGGCCACCCGGCGGCGGACCTCGTCGAGTGTGCGTGCGTCGGTCAGGTCGGCTCCACGGGCCTTGAGCGCGCCGTGGAACGGGTGAAGGTGGCTGTCGACGATGCCGGGGAGCACCGTGGCGCCCTTCAGGTCGATGACCTGAGTGGTGGAGTCGGCCTCGGCACGGACCACGGCGTCGTCGCCGACCACGACGACACGGCCGTCGCGGACGCCGACGGCACTCGCCCGGGGCCGCTCCGGGCCGAGGGTGCGTACCCGCCCGTTGACCAGTGCGAGGTCGAGATGGCAGGTCATGAAGGCTGTGCTCCTTCGGTCAGGGCGCGCAGGGCGCGCGTCGGCTTCCAGCCGGCGTGCGGCACGCTGTCCCGCAGCACTTGGGTGTAGGGCTGCCGGGGGTGGGCGAGGACGTCCGCGGTGGGGCCGCGCTCGATGATCCTGCCCCGGCGCATCACGACCGTCTCGTCGGTGATCTGCCGGACGACGCCGAGGTCATGGCTGATCAGCAGGTAGGAGACGCCGGTGCGCTCGCGGATGTCGGCGAGCAGGTTGAGGACCTGGGCCTGCACCAGGACGTCCAGGGCGGCCACCGACTCGTCGAGAATGATCACCTCGGGCTCGGCGGCCAGCGCACGGGCGATGGCGATGCGCTGCCGCTGGCCGCCCGACAGCGCGCGGGGACGGGCGCGCATCTGGCGGGCGTCGAGGCCCACCAGGTCGCCGAGCTCGGCGACCCGGGCCTGCCGCTGCTGCTTGCCGTCGTCGGCGCGGTGCAGGCGCAGCACCTCGTCGAGGGTCTGCTCGGCGCAGTGCCTGGGGTCCAGGGACGCGTAGGGGTCCTGGAACACGATCTGTACCTCGCGCCCGCGCAGCCTGCGTTCCTTCGCCGACCTGGCCGGCCTGCTGCGGTCCCTGCCGCAGGCGGTGATCGTGCCGGCGGTCGGGGCGCACAGCCCGACGACCATGTTGGCCACGGTGCTCTTGCCGGAGCCTGACTCGCCGACGATGGCGAGCGAGCCGCCGCGGGGGATCTCGAAGTCGACGCCGTCGACGGCGACGACTCCGCCGAACTCCCGGCGCAGCCCGGTGACCCGCAGTACCGGTTCCTCAGTCATGGAAGGCGACCTCCTCGGCGAGCCGTCCGCGCAGCTCGTCGGCGCGGATGCAGCGGACCAGCCCGCCGTCCACGTACTCGGCGGGTGGACGTTCCTGGTGACATGCGTCGACGGCGTGGGGGCAGCGCGGTGCGAAGGGGCAGCCGTCCGGGGCCTCGAACGCGCTGACCGACCGTCCGGGGATCGCCGCGAGCCGGTCCACCGCCCGGTCGACGGCCGGACGCGCCGTCACCAGCGCGGCGGTGTACGGATGCAGGGGATCCTCGTGCAGCTTGGCGCTCTCCCTGGTCTCGACGATCTGACCGGCGTACATGACCGCCGTCCGGTCGCAGACGGCGCCGGCCAGGTCGAGGTCGTGGGTGATGAAGAGCAGGGCCATGCCGCGCTCCTGGCGGAGTTCGTCGAGGATGGCCATCACCTCCGCCTGGGTGGTCACGTCCAGTGCGGTGGTGGGCTCGTCGGCCAGCAGCAGCTTCGGTTCGGTGAGCAGCATCGTCGCGATCACCACCCGTTGCAGCAGACCGCCGGAGAGTTCGTGCGGATACTGCTCCAGGCGGCGTTCGCCGTCCGCGATGCCCACGTCGGCCAGCGCCGCCGCGGCCCGCTTGGCGGCGGTGTGCTTGTCCACGCCGTGCAGGGTCCGCAGGGCCTCGGTCATGAAGTCGCCGATCCGGCGCACCGGATTGACGTGTGCACGCGGATCCTGGAAGACGAGGGCCACGTCGCCGCGGTAGTCCCGCAGCGCACCCCCCTTCAGGGTCCGCACGTCGTGGCCGCCGTAGCGGATGGTGCCGCTGGTGCGCGCGCCCGGCGGGAGGAGCCGTGCCACGGCCCGCGCCGTCATCGACTTTCCCGAACCTGACTCGCCGACGAGGCCCAGCGCCTCGCCCTCGCCGAGGGACAGGGAGACCTCGTGGAGCACGGTGCGCGGCTCGCCCTCGACGAGCACGTCGACGACCAGTCGGTCCACTTCCAGTACCGGTACGGTCATCGTCCCTCGCTCCTCTGTGACAGACGCTCTCCCAGCAGGTTCACCGCGACCACGACCACGACGATGCACAGGCCCGCGGTCAGTGACTCGGCGGGATAGCCCTGAAGTACGCCGGGCTGGCCGGTGGACACCATCACGCCCCAGTCCGACGTCGGCGGCTGCACCCCGAGCCCCATGAAGGAGATGGCGGCGAAGTCGACCATCGCGTAGCCGAACAGCAGGGTGCCCTGCGCGGCCATCATCGGCGCGATGTTGGGGACCAGGTGCCGCAGGCAGATCGTGAACGCGGACAGGCCCTGGACCTCGCAGGCGGCGATGTAGGGCTGGGCCCGCTCGCGCAGTGCGGCGCCGCGCAGTACCCGGGCGACATACGGGGTGTAGGCGAGCGCGAGGACAAGGGTGGGCGCGGTGAGGCCGGGGCCGAACACGGCGGCGGCGAGCACGGCCAGCAGGACCGCCGGGAACGCGAACAGGACGTCCATGACGGCCGAGAGGGTGGCGTCGATCCAGCGGCCGGCCCACGCCGACACGACGGCGAGGACGGTGCCGCCCGCCATCGCCAGGACGACGACCAGGGCCGGACCGGCCATCGAGGTCCTGGCACCTGCCAGCAGCCGGCTCAGCAGGTCGCGCCCCTGGCTGTCGAAGCCCAGCGGGTGTCCGGCGACGGGGCCGACGTTGGCGTAGGTCAGGTCCGCCGCGTCCGGGTCGTGGGGCGCCAGCGCCGGTCCGAAGACGGCGAGCAGGAGGGCGAGCCCGACGATGGCCGCGCAGACCCAGACGACGACGGTGTTGCCCGCCACGCGCCGACGCCGGGTTCGTACGCCGTCGAGAACGGAGGCTGCGATGGTCATGACGCTCGGCTCCCTGCCTTGACTCGCGGATCGAGCACGGCGTACGCCACGTCCACCAGCGTGTTGACGACGACGAACGCGGTGACGAAGACCAGGGCGACCCCCTGCACGACCGCCACGTCACGGGCCAGAGAGGCTTCCACGAGTGCGGAGCCGAGGCCGCCGAGGCCGAAGGTCTGCTCCACCACCGCCGACATGCCGAACAGGGAGGCGATCGTGATGCCGACCACGGTGGTCACCGGGATCGACGCGTTGCGCAGAACGTGTCGGCGCACGAGGGCCGGATAGGGGATCCCTCGGCTGATAGCGGTCTGTACGTGTTCCCGGCCCAGCTCCGTCCGCACCGCCACACGGGTGATCCGCGAGACGATCGCGAGGGATGCGAGCGCCAGTGCCACCGCGGGAAGGGTGAGGTGCCACAGGGTCCCGGCGAGACCCTCACCGGTGCCGACGGCGGGGAACCAGCCGAGACCCACGGCGAACGCCGACAGCAGGACGGTGGCCGCCACGAACGAGGGCACTGCCGCGAACACCGTGGTGACCACGAGGATCGATGTGTCCACGACCCCGCCTCGCAGACCGGACAGCAGGCCGAGTCCGACCCCGACCACCACGATGATCAGCGCGGCGTACAGCACCAGCTGGAATGTCACCCCCATCCGGGCGGCGATGACCGACGACACGTCCTCGCGGTAGGTGATCGAGGTGCCGAGATCACCGTGCAGCAGAGTGTCGCCCAGCCACTGGAAGTACCGCGCCAGGAACGGGTCGTCGAGGTGGTACTGCTCGCGCAGCGCGGCCACGGCCTGCGGCGACAGCGTCCGGGAGCCGGAGAGCGTCGAGACCGCGTCGCCCGGAGCGAGGTAGAGCGCCCCGAAGATCACGAAGCTGGAGGTGAAGAGCGTCGCGACGAGCATGACCAGGCGCCGGGCGACGAAGCGCGCCACGCCCGTCGCCCGCCCGGACCGATGCCCGGCCGGACGCACGGCGACGGCGGTCACGACCCTGTTCCTTCCGGACGTCGTCCGTCCGGGGCGAACCAGGGCCGGACGCTCTCCAGGGCGGCGCCCGCCCGGAAGACGATCTCGTCGTCGTACGGCGCGCCCACCAACTGCACACCGGTAGGAACGCCGTTGGCGGCGAACCCGGACGGCACCGCGAGCACCGGGCAGCGGCCGAGGACGTTGAACGGCAGGGTCAGCACCGTGTCGATCGGGTCCCAGAACACCTCTCCGTCGACCTCGATCGGCACGTCGCCCGCGTAGTCCTCGTCGGCCGACAGACCGGTGGTGGCCACGGTCGGGCACAGCAGGACGTCGAAGGAGCGCAGAACGCCGGCGACCGGTGCGTAGAGCTCCGACTCAAGGGCGTACTTCTCCGCGATGTCGCCGCCCCGGCTCTGCCGTCTGATGCGCTCCACCACGGCGGCCAGATACGGCGACGTGTCGTCGGGCCGGCCGGCGATCAGCTCCTCCAGGAAGCCGATGGTCAGGCCGTAGTGGATCGACGCGGCCCGGTTCACCTGCTCGCGCGGCAGGGACAGGTCCACCTCCTCGACCACGGCCCCGGCCGACCGCAGCGCGTCGGCCACGTCGAGCGTGTTCTTCCTGATCTCCGGGTCGACGGTCCACCCGCCGAGGTCCACCGAGACGGCCACCCGCAGGCCCTCGGCCGTGCCGAACCGGTCCGGCAGTTCCAGCCGGGGGGACAGTGAGGCGATGTCCGAGGGGTCCGGTCCGGCGATCACGTTCTGGAGCAGGGCGGCGTCGGCGACGGTACGGGCCATCGGGCCGTTGTGCAGATAGGTGTCGTGGTTGAATGGCGGGTCCACGGGCACGCGGCCGTAGGGCGGCTTGTAGCCCACGACGCCGTTGAACGAGGCCGGGATGCGGATGGATCCGGCGATGTCGGAACCGCTGGCCAGGGTCGTGGTCCCGGCCGCGAGCGCCGCGCCGGAGCCTCCCGAGGAGCCGCCCACGGCGTAGTCGGGGTTCCAGGGGTTGCGGGTCGTCCCCCACAGCTTCGACCGGGTGATCGCGGCGGCCGAGAACTCGGGGACGGTGGTGCGGGCGTGCATGATGGCGCCGGAGTCGAGGATGCGCCGGGCCAGACAGGAGGTGTGGTCGGCGATCTCGTCCTTGAGGAGGAGGGAGCCCTGGGTGCACGGTTGGCCAGCGATGGGTTCCTCCTCCTTCACGGCCAGGGGGATGCCCTCCAGAGGGCGTGGCGCGGGGCCCCGGCCGGCGTAGCGCGCCTCGGCCTGGCGAGCTTGATCCAGTGCTGGCTCGTAGAGGGTGTGGCACAGTGCGTTGACGGTCGGCTCGACCTGCTCGGCACGCTCGATGACAGCAGTGAGCAGTTCCACCGGGGACAGTTCCCGTGACCGGAAAAGGCGTAGGGCCTCCGCCGCCGAAAGGTAGGCGAGTTCGTTCATTTCCGCGCCGCGCCGATCATGTTCGCCCAGGGCCCGTTACCGAACACGGACGAGGCCGGAGCCCCGGTGATCTTCTTGGACATGTACACAACCGAGTACGGGTGCGCGATGGGAATCCAAGGCAGCTCCTTCGTGATGAGCTGGTCGGCCTCGGCCACGAGCTTGGCCCGGTTGTCGTCACCGGCGGTCTCCCTGGCCGCGGTGAGCAATCGTGTCACCTTGGCGTCCTGCCAGCCGGAGAAGTTCTGGCCGCCGCCCGGCAACGTGTACGTCGCCAGATAGGGTGCCGGATCGCCGTGGTAAGGGCCGTTGAGAGTGGGGAGCAGGTCGATGCCCTCGCGCGCCTTGGGGTCGACGAACAGAGTGCCGAACACGTCCGGAGAGAACGTCTTGAATTCAATCTTAAGGCCCAGAGCCCGAGCCGCCTCCGACACGACCGTCGACAGTGTGTTGATGCTGGACAGGGCGGGCACGACTGCCATGACGAGAGTCCTGCCCTCGGCACCAGCCTGTCGGACGAGTTTCTTCGCCTGGTCGAGGTCGCGGTCGAGCGGCGACGCCTTGCCGGAGGTTTCCGCGAAGACGGATGTGCCATAGGCCCAGGTGCCGGGGTTCGTCGAGGTCCGGGGCGTGGCCACTTGGTCGTGGTACACGGCCTGACTGTAGGCCGACCGGTCGATGGCGAGCGACAGGGCGCGACGCACGCGGACGTCCCCCAGCGGCCCCTGCAGGTTGGTGATCGCCAGTGCGTCGGTAGCGAGGGCGGGGCCGGTGGCCACGGTGAGGCGGGCGTTCTTCTTGAGTTGCTCGTAGCTCGACAGAGTCGGGCTGTAGTAGCCGTCCAGGTCGCCGGTGCGCAGTGCGGCGGTCTGGGCAGAGGAGGATTCGACGGGCTTGAACGTGATCCTCGGTGTCTTGGCCCGCTGGTCGGGATTCCAGTACGTGGAGTTGCGCTCGATGACGGTCTCTCCGCCCGCCTTCCAGGACTTCAGCCGGAACGGGCCCGTGCACATGACACCGCCGGACGGGGTGCCGAACTTCTTGCCCTTTCGCTCGGTGTCGTTCTTCTGGACGATTGTTCCGGCCATCGTGGACAGCTCACCACGCAGCCAGTAGTCGGGCTCGGACAACTTCAGCTCGACTTCGTGCGGGCCGGTCGCCTTGATCGAGGCGACCCGCTCGAAGACGGTGGAGTAGTAGCCGCCGGCTTTCGGGTCGCGGGCGCGCTGGAGGCTGAAGACGACATCGGCGGGCGTCAGCAGCGTCCCGTCCCAGAACCGCACATCCGGGCGCAGTTTGAGCACCAGGGTCCGGGGGTCGGTGTACTCGGCCGATTCGGCCAGCCCCGGGGCGAGTGCGAAGTCCGGCTTCTGCAGCAGCAGGCTTTCGCACAGCGAGTCGATGACGGAAGACTCGGGGATGTCGATGGCGGTGAGTGGGTCCAGCGAACTCGTGGCGCGGTAGAGACCCCAGGTGAGCGGGCCCGTGTCGCCGACCGGTACCGCGGTGGTGGCCGACAGAGTGGCCGTCTGATGTTGGCCCTTGGTCGGAGGCGGGGAGCCGCAGGCCGCGGCTCCCACCGCCGCCACCACGGCTACTCCCAGCAACTTCGTCCTGACTCGCACCATGGACCCGCTCCTTCCGGAGATTCGGTGATTAACGTTCCGTTTTCTGCTGTCTTTCAGCCATGCGCTCGACGGTGTCAAGCACGACCTCGATGGCCAGGTCGAAGAGCCTGTCGTCGTCCTCAAGCAGCGTGGGTGCCGCCGCGACCACGTTCGGGAACCGGTCGGGGTGCAGTGCGCCCAGCGCGCGCCGTTCGGCGCCGCGGCCGGGTACGCGTCCCTCTTCTGCTGCGTGGCGCAGGAGGGAGGTGTACAGACCGAACCCGACTACGAAGTTCTCGGTGAGCTGGTAGACGCGGGCTGCCTGTTCGAGCGTCAGGCCGACTTCCTGGAGGGTCACCAGCGCCCGTTCCATGTGCGCGGCGAGAGTGTCCGTCGTGTAGGGCCTGAGAGCCACCAACCGGGCGAGATCCGGGTGTACATCGAACCGTCCGACCGCGTGGCGCAGCTGGCTCCGGAGAGTCTCCCGCCAATCGGTGCCCGGTGCCGCCTCGGCGCGCCGATCCAGCAGACGGTCGGCGACCTGCTCCAGCAGTTCGTCCTTGTCCCGGAAATGCCGGTAGACCGCCGTGTGGTTCATGCCCAGTTCTGACCCGAGCCTGCGCATGGTCAGTCCTGCGGTGCCCTCGGTGGCCGCGATGCGTTCCGCGACGTCGAGGACGTGCTCGCGGTCCAAACGGGTCGTGCCGCGGGCGCGCTGTGCTCCTGATTCCCCAAGTGTCTTCATAACGGGAAAGCCTAGTGGTGTCACCGGTGGTGTCAACACTGTTCTCGTTTTCGTCGGGCTGCATAACTCCATGTCGTACGCCTTCCTTGTCCGGCTGCCCGGCTCACGCAGGTCAGCCCGGTCTTCCCAGGGGCTCTCCCGGCGCCGGTGAGGATGCTGTCGCGGTGCTCGACCTCGCCCTCGACGATCCGTGTCGCAGGTACCGCACGTTCCTTCCGGTCATGAGAACGGCGGCTACACGCCTGCGGCCTCCGCGGCCTCGCGTCCGCCGTCGTCGATCGGCATCCACGGGCGGTCGCCGGCGTTGGCGGCCAGGGCGCGCGCCTTGTCGAACTGCACGGGCAGGGACCGCCAGGGGGTGGCAGGCAGTTCCAGGGCTTCGTGCAGTGCGGTGTGGGCGTTGTGCCCCCAGGCGCTGACCCGCACGATCTCCAAGTCGCGGGCCGGTAGCTCGATGATCGCCGGTGCGGTGACGGGTGCGGAGATGTTCCGTTCCCGCCGCTCCCAGGCAGTGACGTGATGCTCCGTCGCAGGGGTGCCGACGGGTTCCGTGAACACCAGTACTCCGTCGACGTCCAGGCCCAGCACCGGGCGTTCCGCCGTGTCTGCTTCTGCCTGCTGCATAGCGGGAGTGAAGCAGCCGTGAACCAATGGTGTCAACAGTGTTCCCAGGGCGAGGTCGTCCGCCGTGCGGGTGCCGGTGTTACAGGCCCCCGCGCCGGGGGCCGTGCCTGGCGGTGTCCGGTCCCAACGTCTTGCCGTCGGATGCCCGGCCGGCGTCGGATGCCCGGCCAGGGCGTGCGGGGCGTCCGCGGCGGGGTTGTCGGCGCGTTCCCGTCGAGAGCCGAAACGGTCCGATGGCTGGGCGCTGTAGGTCCTCGGCTATCCCGGGCGGGATGTGCGGAAGCCGCTCGCGAGGCCGGCCGGTTCCCTGGGGCGTACACGCGGACCATCTGGGGGAGAACACTGTTGACACCATAGGTTCGCCGCTGTTTGACTTTCTGCAAGAGCAGACGGCCACAAATCCCGCGGGTCCTTCTGCTGGTTCCCGATGGGCGGAGCGGTGAGTGGCTGACGGCGTACCGCAGCCGCAGCAAGGGTCTGGCGCGCACGGGACCACGCGTGATCGCCGCCTACCGTGACGGCCGCTCGCAAAGGCTCCTCACGAGTACACGACTCGCCAGGTGCCATTCCCCGATCCAGGGCCTGTGCTGAATACGAGCAATGCTCACGGTGTTGCCAAGCGTGCGGTGACGCAGAGTCGTCGACATGCCACGCCACGGCGGACCCGCCGAGACTCGATGCGAGCCCCTCCGCTTGATTGCGGCGGTCCGACCCTGTTCCGTCCGCGACACGCGAGTGTCCGGCACGTCCGGAAGCCACCCCGACGATTGCTCCCACAGGCTGCCTGGCCATCCGTGACAGGTATCGGGAACAACCTGAGGAGAAAGGTGTGACGACATATGTCTGACGGAGGAGCGTCCCAGCACGCACTGCATCGTGTCGGTGCTGAAGCGATGCGGCAGCCGACGGATGCCGGCCGTGGCACGGAGTTGGTCCTGTTGGGCACGGCAGGCGGGCCGCCTCCGGTGCGCGGCAGACAGGGGATCGCCTCGGCGCTCGTGGTCGGCGGCCGGACCTACCTGATCGACTGTGGGCGAGGCGTGGTCAGCCAGTTCGTGCGAGCAGGCCTGGACATGTCAACATTGGCAGGCGTCTTCATCACGCACCTGCACTCCGACCATGTGTGTCATTACTTCGACATTCCTCTCCTGGTCGCCGGTGCGAGCGATGAGGACGCGCCTCGCCCGATCGATGTCTACGGCCCTGCCTCGGCCGGCAGCCTGCGGACACCACCGATTCTCGCGCCCGACGAGCCCATGCCCGGAATCGCTGGGCTCACTGAGAAGTGCAACGCTGCCTTCGCCTACTCCACCAACGTCTTCGCGAGTGAGGGACTGGGCGTCAAGAACCCGGCAGAGTATGTGAGAGTCCACGAGTTGATGCCGCCCGCCGGGACCGGTGCTTCTGCCCTGGGGGACACGGCGCCAGCGATGGAACCGTTTCAGGTGATGGAGGACGACTCGCTACGAGTGACCGCGATCCTCGTCCCGCACGGCCCGGTCTTCCCGTCGTTCGCCTATCGCTTCGAGACCGAGCACGGCAGTGTGGTGTTCTCCGGCGACACCGCCCTCACCCCCAACATTCCCACGCTCGCCGAGGGCGCGGACCTGTTGGTCCACGAGGCTGTCGACATGGACTGGCTGGCAGACCAGGGAGTGACGGGGGAGACCCTGGAACACATGAGAGCCGTACATACGGACATTGATGCCATCGGTCGGATCGGCGCGGAATCAGGCGTGCGCCGGATCGTGCTCTCGCATCTGGTCCCAGGTGACGTCGTCGACTACCCACAGGAGCGTTGGCAACGACGCGCCGATGCCAGCAGAAAGGCGGGGCGGTATGAGGGCGACATCATCGCCGGAGCTGATCTGCAGCGGTTCCGTGTACCACGCTAGCCTCGATCTCTTGTCAAGGTTCGTCGGCGGGGTCGGCGGACCGTTCGCTTTCCGGGACGGGTGGTGAGCATCTGTTGAAGTCCGAGGGCAGGGCGAGCACCCAACTGTGCGAAACCAGGGACCCGTAGCGGGGCCGATGAGGTAGACGGTCACCTGGGAACTGAGTTCGTCGACGACGTAGAAGGCTTCCGCTTAGCGCTCAACGGGCTTGTCTGGTCGAACAGTCTCCCGGCACGCCTCCGCCTCCGGCACGGACATGATCCGCTGGCAGTCCGCAGGCAGGGCGCGCTGCCATACCCTCAGCCCATCGCGGCACCACCGACCCGACCCAGCCACCGCACTGTACGCGCGTTCTCGCGTCCCTGCCGGCCTGCGGGCAGGGACGCGGCGCCGCCGGCACGGCCGGGCCGGGGGCTTCTCCGGACTGCTGGCGCGGCTGTCAGCGAAGTCGCGGGCGATCGGGTACTCACGCATGGAGCGTGTCACCATTGGTGTCAACATTGGTAAGCAATGTACCGCCGCTGTGTTCCGCAGGTCTTCATCGTCCACCGGCCCGATCACAGGTCCAGTACCAGGCGCGCGCAGTCGGCGCGGCTCACACAGATCAACATGGTCTCTCCGGAGGCGCGTTCGGCTTCGGTGAGGATGCTGTCGCGATGGTCCACCCGGCCTTCGACGACCCGTGTCTCGCAGGTGCCGCAGGTCCCCTCCAGACATGAGGACGGCGGCCACACACCCGCGGCCTCGACGGCTTCGAGGATGGACTGGCCGCCGGCGACCTCCACCTTGACGCCTGAGCGCAGCAGCTGCACCTCGAAGCCGTCGCCGGCCCGCGCCGCCTCGGCCGGGATCACCGGAGCGAACCGCTCGACGGACACCTGGCGGTCCCGCTCGGCACACAGCCGGACGACCGTGTCGACCAGCGAGGGCGGGCCGCAGCAGTACACGGCCGCATCCGCCGGCGCGTCGTCCAGAACCGCTTCCAGATCGATCCGTCCGCCCTCGTCCCGCGGATACAGGGCCACCCGCTCCCCGTACCCGGCCAACTCCTCGACGAAGGCCATGCCGACGCGGCTTCTGCCGCCGTAGTGCAGCCGCCACTCCCGGCCCGCCGCCGTCGCCCGCTCGGCCATCGGCAGGAGCGGCGTGATGCCGATGCCGCCGGCGATGAACAGATACGCGGGGGCGTCGACGAGGGCGAAGTGGTTGCGCGGCCCTCTGACCGGGAGCGTCGTACCGGGCCGCAGCCGGTCGTGTACCCACGCGGAGCCGCCGCGGCCGTCGGCCTCGCGGCGTACGGCGACCCGCCAGGTCGACGCGTCCGGGCGCCCGCACAACGAGTACTGGCGCTCCAGCCCCTCAGGGAGGACCAGGTCCAGATGCGCGCCCGGCTCCCAGGGCGGCAGCGGCGCGCCGTCGGCCGCCTCCAGCTCCAGCGAGACGACACCGTCGGCCTCCCACCGCAGTGCCCGCACCCGCACGGCGCGCTCGCTCACGGCGTGGCCTCGGCACTGTCGTCGGTGAGCGGTTCGATGTAGTTGCCGCCACGTACGCACACCAGCTCGTCCTTCTCGTCGAAGACGAGACCCGGCGGGTCCCCACCGTCCGCGACCTGCCGGGCGACCCTCGCCATCATGCGCCGCAGCATCGTCACACCCTGGTCGGTCGTCGTCAGGTGGTCGTCGGTGTGCAGGCTGATGCGGCCCTGGCTGCTCTGGGCCTCGTAGTCTCCGGGCATCCGCCGGTGCTCCTCGTCGTTCAGCTCGGCCCAGCGCTTGCCGCCGAAGGCCGTGCGCATCTGCGAGAGGCGGTCCGGGTCCGCGGAACGGAACAGCGTGAAGATCTTGAAGTTCTCGTCGTCGACGGGCACCACCCAGCCGAGCACGTCACACGCTCCGAGACTGAGCCGGGGATCGGCGACGACCCGCAGGTTGGGGAAGACCGCCTCGGTGACCCGCCGCAGCGTGCGGCCGTCCGGCAGGGTCCGCGTGGACTCGGAGCGGATGCCGTGGTCCAGGTAGGAAAAGGACACCTCGGGCATGATCGCCATCTCGGGCACGAACTGGTTGCCGCTGAACCGGGCGTGCAGGATGGGGACGTGGAAGGGGTCCATCACGTTCTCCCAGTGGGACACCCAGTTGAAGTCCAGCTCGGCCGGGCCGCCTCCCGAGAAGCCGGAGTCGTCCGCGTGGACGGCCTGGCCGGGGCCGAGTTCCTCGAAGACGTCGTAGCGGGGCAGTACGGGCTTGCGCTCCGGCGGGCCCATGTAGGCCCACACCAGCCCGTAGCGCTCGGTCACCGGGTACCAGGGCTGGCGTACGCGATCACGGTGCAGTCCGAGCTCCGGCTCGCAGGGCTGCTCCAGACAGCGGCCCTCGACGTCGAACACCCACCCGTGGTAGCAGCAGCGAATGCCGTTCTCCTCCACACCGCCGTAGTACAGCGAGGCCCCCCGGTGACAGCACCGCGGATACAGCAGGCCCGGCCGGCCGGTGCCGTCGCGGAACAGCAGCAGGTCCTCACCGAGCACACGGACGCGCTGCGGGGTCTGGGTGACCTTGTCCGTCAGGGCGACCGGCTGCCAGTAGCGTCGCAGCACCTCACCCATCGGGGTTCCCGGACCGACGCGCGCGATCTGTTCCAGGGGGCTGCCCGGGGTGAAGCCGTACGCGGTGCCGACGTCGACCGCGGCCTGCTGGTCGTGAATCATGGCGGGCTCCTCTTGCTGTACGGGAAGGGTGGACGACTCGGTCACGGGCGGCTGCCACGCCGGTGGATCTCTCGATACGGCAGGCCGTGCACGGCTTCTACGAGTTTCTCGGCGTCCACCTGGTCGAGCCCGCGCCGCGGATCGACCCGCACGACCGTGCCGGACTCGGAGGGCTCGTCGTCCAGGCCGTCGTGGACCAGTGCCCAGGGCCGGTCTCCCGCATAGGCGGCCACGGCCCTGGCCTTGCCGAACTGCACCGGCAGAAAGCGCCAGGGCACATCAGGCAGACCGAGCGCCTCACGCAGCGCGGTGTGCGCGTTGTGGCCCCATGCGCTGACCCAGACGATCTCGAAGTCGCGAGCCAGGCGGCCGATGATCGCCGGCGCGGTGGCCGGGACGGAGACGATCCGGCCCCAGCGCCCCCACGCGCTGACGCGGTGCTCCGTCACGGCCGTGGCGAAGGGCTCGGTGAGCACCACGACTCCATCGACGTCCAGGCCCAGAACCGGGCGGTTCGCCGCTCTTGCTCCTGCCTGCTGCATAGGGGGAGTGAAGCAGCGGCGAACCATTGGTGTCAACGGTGTTCTCAATGGGATTCACGGCGAGTGGCGTTCCGCAGCCACCGCGCTGCCGGTCATGCGGACACGCGAGTTGCGCACCTCGTCGACGGGCCAGGCCCGTCCCCTCGGCCTCCCTGACATTCACGGCGTGGATAACTCCTATGCGAAACATTCCGTTGTCCTGAACTCCCTCAGCTCGTAACGTCGGCGTCAGTCGCGGGAACGACGCCTCGGGGAGGAGGTTCGCGAGGGCTTTGGCCTGGTCGGTTCGCCGTGTCGGCGGCGGAAATTGCGCCCGCCCGCCACACCGATGCCCGTGTGCGCCGCCGACGAGGAGGGCGGGGAGCCGTAGGGGCGAGCCCGTCGCCCGGGGCTCCGCGCCACAACAGCGCTTCGTTCGGCCCGACCCGTGGGCCAGGCCCTGGCCCCGCCGCGTGCCCCCTGGGCACCGGACGGCATCGACGGCAACCCTTATCCGAGGAGAAGACGATGACCATCCCCGCTCCGACCCTGTCCACCGCGGAGGAGACCCTCGGCCGGATCCACGACGTACTTCCGGTCATCGCCGAACACACTGCGGCGGCCGAGCGGGAACGCACCCTGCAACCGGCGGCCGTGCGGGCGATGGTCGAAGCCGGAATGGCCCGGCTGCTGGTGCCGCAGTCGCACGGGGGGCTCGGCCACGACCTGACGACCTGGTTCGACGCCACCCGCCTGATCGGACAGGTCGACGCGTCCCATGCATGGTGCGCGTCCCTGATGGCGGGGCAGGCGCACGACATCTGCCGCTTCGCTCCCGAAGCCCAGCAGGAGGTGTGGCGGGACCACCCGGACGCCCTGATCGCGGCAGCACACGCTCCCGGGTGTCGGGCCACCCCAGTTCCCGGGGGATACCGGCTCTCCGGCCGCTCGCCGTGGATGAGCGGGATCGGGCACGCCACCTGGGCCACCTTCACCGCCATGCTGCCGGGGGACGACGGGCAGACGCCGGTGCGCACCCTGTTCCTGCTGCCGGCCGACGACTTCACCATCGAGCAGACCTGGGACATGGTCGCGATGCGCGGCACCGGCAGCAACACGGGCATCACCGACGACGTCTTCGTTCCGCACCATCGGGTGCTGCCCATGACCGATCTGCTGGAGGGCGTCACCGAGGGCAGCCTCCAGTACACCGCCGAGCACTACCGCAGCCCCTATGTCACCTATGCCCCGGCGGCTTTTCTCGGCCCGATGCTCGGTGCGGCGCTAGGCGCGTTGCGGGCGTTCCGGGAGCGCGCCACGGCACCGGGCAGCAGGGTCGCCGGTTTCGAGAACGTGCAGTACCGGATCGCCCGGGCCGCCGCCGATCTCGACACCGCCGAACTGCTCTGCCGGCACTCCCTCACGATCGTCGAGTCCGGCGGCCCGTTCGACCTGGAGTCGCGGGCCCGGTGCGCCCGGGACTACGCCAGGGCCGCCCAGCTGATCGTGGACGCCGTCGACTCCCTCATGAAGATGTCCGGGTCGAGCGGTTTCGCGGAAAGCCAGCCGATTCAGAAGGTCTGGCGGGACATCCACCTGGCCGCGTCGCACGTGGCGCTGAACACCGAGCACAGCTTCGTGCACTGGGGACGGCTGAGGCTCGGCCTGGAGCGCCTGGCCTGGCACGGCTTCTACTAGTCACGCCTCCGGCGCCCCGGCAGGGGCGCCGGCCCCCGTACGGAACCCACTCCCCTCGTCGAGCGAAGGTGAAGTCAATGACGACACACACCAGTTCGGAGTGTGGCCGATGAACACCCCAACCGCCTCGGCATCGTCGGCGCGATCCCGGTCCGCCGTGCGGCTCGCACTGAGACTCGGCATCGTCGGCGGGACCATCGGCGCGATAGTGAGCAGCTCCGTCAACTACGTGATCGTCGGCATGCCGGACAGCGTCGCGGGCAACGTCGGCAATCACGCCCTGAGCGGCCTCATCAGCGGATTCGCCTCCGGATTCTTCGGGCTTCTGGGGCATCTGCGCGGCAAGCGCTCCGCACGGCGCGTCGATGCGGCCGGTCAGACCTGAGGTGAGTTCCGACCGGCGAGCGGGCGCGGTCCGTGTGGCCGGATGCCGCCACCGCGCAGGTGCGACCCGCCACCGCGCGTCCGGTCGTGGCGCCTTGCCGGGCCCCGGCTCCCGGTCAGGAATGCGGAGGCGACGGCACGGCGGATCAACGCGGTGCGCCCGGCCGCTCGGAGCCGTGCAGCCAGGCGGCGCCCTCGGGGCAGAAGTGGTCGACTGCCCCGCCGACCAGGCCGGGGAGTCCGGGCTTCACGGTGAACCCGGCCTTCGTCTGGACGTAGCCGAGGTGGCGGTCCTTCTAGTGGATAGGCTGCCTGCGGACGATGACCCACTCGCCGTCGTCGTCCCGGGTCAGGAAGTCGTAGAAACGGCCGGTGCACACCGCGCTTGCCAACACCCCGCCCACCTCGGCTTGCTGACTGATCGTCACTTGTCCTGGCGCGATCGCACGGCGCTCCGCCATGTCCGAGGTGTGTCCGCCCAGAAAGTGCTGGATGCTGACGCCGCTGTCGAATCCCTGTTCGCCGGCGGCTATGAAGTCCGTGGCAGGAGCCCGGAACCAGGCGGGGATCACATATGGCGCCCAGTACTCCACCGGCTGCTCTCCGTCTCTTGATCGATCGGTCCGGGGTCGGGGAAAGCAGGGCCAGCAGGGTCGCGAGACACGCCGAGACGGCCGTGCGACGATGCGTCAAGCTCTCCGGGCTGCATCAGAAGATCTCTAGAGCAGATTGTCGATCCGGCGATCCCTCAGAAAAGGGGCGGCGGTCTTGTCGCGTCGGGTCAGGTTCACCTTGAGATGGTTGCGGCTGTAGATCTCGATGTACTCGTACAGCCAGACCTCTTCGGCGACCCGGGAGAAATGGTTGTTCAGCCCTTGGCGGGTGGTCCCGGCGTCCGTCAGATGGGAGCATGGCCTTCGCCCAGGCGACCGCCCAGAACCTCGTCGACCGCCTCACCCCTCAGGAACTCCAGGTCGTACGACTTGCCGCAGGCGACCACAGCAGCCGTCAGATCGCCGCGCAGCTCTTCCTCAGCCCCCGCACCGTCGAGTACCACCTCTACAAGGCGTACCCGAAGCTGGGCGTCGGCTCGCGGCGCGAACTCGCCGAACTGGACCTCACCTGATCAGGATCGGGCCGACCGGCTCCGCCCGCTCACGTCCCCTCCATGGCCATGGGCGGGGGAGCGGTTTCTTCCTCCGGGGCCGTGTGCTTGTCGGCCAGTCGCTTCTCGGGCAGGAGGAAGGCCAGCACCAGGGCCAGGGCGAAGAGGGGCACCAGATAGCGGAACACCGGGGTCAGCGCGTGCTGGTAGGAGAGGACGACCGCCTCTTCCAGCTTGGCGGGCAGGGCGTGCACGCCGGCCGGTGTCAGGGAGTCGGTACTGCCGACCGCCTTGACCGCGTCGGCAGGGACCCGTTCGGCGATCTGGTCGGTGAGGCGGTGGGCGAAGACGGCACCGACCGCCGCTGTGCCGAGCGTGGCGCCGATCTCACGGAAGAAGTTGTTGGTGGAGGTCGCGGTGCCGACGTCGGAGGCGGGGAAGTCGTTCTGCACGGCCAGGACGAGGGTCTGCATCATCGTGCCGAGGCCGGCGCCGAGCAGCAGGAAGTAGCAGCAGACCACATAGATCGAGGTGTCGGGCTCCAGGGTGGACATCAGCAGGGAGGTCAGAGCGACGACGGCCGTGCCCAGGATGGGCCACATCCTGTAGTGGCCGGTCCTGCTGATGACGGTGCCGGAGAAGACGGCGGTGAGCATGATGCCCACGACCATGGGCAGGAGCAGCAGACCGGACTCGGTGGCGCTCTTGCCGTAGACCATCTGGAGGTACGTCGGCATGTAGCCGACGACCGCGAACATTCCGACGCCGGTCACGATCATCCCGATCAGGGTGGCCATGTTGAAGATCCGGCTGCGGAAGATACGCGGTGGAATCACCGGCTCCGGGACGCGGGCCTCGACGAGGAAGAAGGCCGCCCACGCCACCACGGCACCAGCGGCCAGGCCCAGGATGACGGGGTCCGACCAGGGGTACTCGGTGCCGCCCCAACTCGCGAACAGGACGGTGCAGGTCACCGCGGCGGCCATGAGCGTGATACCGGGGTAGTCGATGACCGGCTTCTTCGCCCGGTGGGGCAGCCGCAGGGTGAACGCGCAGACGGCGAGGGTGATCACCCCCAGCGGCAGGTTGATCCAGAAGGCCCAGCGCCAGTCGGCGTGGTCGGTGAACCAGCCGCCGAGCAGCGGTCCGACGACGGCGGCCAGGCCGAAGACCGCGCCGATGGGAGCCATGTAGCGGGCGCGCTGCCGGGGCGGGACGAGGTCGGCCACGATCGCCTGCGAAGTGATCATCAGACCGCCGCCGCCCAGGCCCTGCACCGCACGGCCGATGATGAGCACGGTCATGCTCTGCGCGGCTCCGGCGACGGCGGATCCCACGATGAAGACACCGATGCCGCCGAGGAAAAGGCTTTTGCGGCCGACGAGGTCGCCCAGCCGGCCGTAGACGGGCATGCCGATGGTGGCGGCGAGGATGTAGGCGGTGGTCACCCAGGCCATGTGCCGGACGCCGTCCAGTTCGCCGACGATCGTCGGCAGCGCGGTGCTGACGATCATCTGGTCGAGCGAGGCGAGCAGCATGGCGGTCATCAGGCCGGCGAATATCAGGCCGAAACGGCGAGGTAGGGCGGTGGCGCCCTCCTCCTCGCTGCCTGCCGCCGCCTCGGCGGCAGGGGCTGGTCCCGGCCATGGCGGCCGGGATGGCGGCGTCGGTGACCGCGGCCCTGCGGCTGCCCGTGAGCAGTGTGGTGCTGGTCGTTCTGCTGCTGGGCAACGTGGACACGGTCGCGGTCGTGGTGC
>NZ_VJZC01000180.1 GCF_009377185.1 Streptomyces spongiae | reverse complement strand
GCTCCGGAGCGGTGGGGACGTCGGGCGCGGGCGCGGCCCGGGACGTCGGCCCGGTGCGGGACGAGGCGCCTCCCTCGGTCTCGGGCTCACCCGACGTCCTGGGTTCACCCCGCATCCCGGGCCTGCCCCGCGTCCCGAGTTCACCGCGGGTCTTGGGCTCACCACGGGTCTTGGGCTGGCCTCCGGCCTTGGGCTCGCCCCCGGGCCGGGGCTCGGTCAGGGCCAGGACTCGGTACAGGTCCTCGGGTACGGGACGGCCCGCGGCGGTGCGTTCGTCGGCGTAGTCGGCGAGCATGCGGGCGAGTTCGGCGTCGGCGCGGGCTCTGCGGGCCAGGTCGGCCACCTCGTCGACGGGGACCCCGGTGAACAGGCACTTCAGGACCGCGTGCCGCCAATTGTGGGCGTCCAGGTGCCGGGCGGCGTACGGTCCGAGCGCGGCGGCGACCAGGCGGGTGTCGTTGGTGCGCAGGGCGTCCTCGACGATCGGCACGGCGGCCGGGCCGGGCACGAGGTGAGGCAGGGCGTGCAGGACGGCACGGCGTTCGGCGGCGGTGCCCTGGCGGTAGACGCGGGTGAGGGTGTCCGCGTCGGCACGGGCCGCGCGGAGGATGAGGACGCGCACGGCGTCGACCTGCTCGGGACCGCAGCGTCGGCCCGCTTCGGCGAGGCGCAGCTCCCAGACGGAGATGGGCCCGTGGGGTCCCGGTCGGGCGGCGGCCTCGTCGAGGGCCCGGTCGAACCAGGCGCGGGCAGCAGTGTCGAGATGGCTGGTGACGAGGGTGCGCAGCTCGTCGAGCGAGGTGAGGGCGAGGGTACTGTCCGCCGCGGGGGCGCCCGGAATGGAGTGGAGGTGGTTCACGGGGTTCTCCCTTCGGGGGCGGCAGTGGGCTCGCCCGGCGGTGGGGCCGGGAGCTGGGCGGCCTCGGAGGCGTGAGGGACGGGTCCGGTGGCCACGGTGCCGGATGGGGCTCGTTCGACAGGGGCCTGCTGGGCCGGGACCTGCTCGGCCGGAGGTGCGGTGGGCGTGGTCGTGCGGCGGAGGAAAGAGAGGGACTGCTGGGCGAAATGAGGGCCCGCGTGGGAGTGGCGGGGCAGTTCGACGACGGTCAGGCCCTGGTAGCCAGTGGCGGTGAGGGCTTCGAGAACGGGAGGGAAGTCGATCTCGCCATCGCCGAAAGGAAGGTGCTCGTGGACGCCGCGGCGCATGTCCTCGATCTGGACGTGGCGCAGCCAGGGGGCGGCCGCGCGGACGCAGTCGGCCGGTGACAGGGGTTCCAGGCACTGGCAGTGGCCGATGTCGAGCGTGAGTCCCAGCGCGTCCGGGTTTCCGAGTGCTTCGCGCAGGTGGTGGAAGTCGGCGAGGGTGGCGAGGAGGTGGCCGGGTTCGGGTTCGACGGCGAGGGGGACGCCGGTGTCGGTGGCGGCGTCCAGGACGGGGGTGAGCGCCTCTGACAGGCGTTTCCAGGCGGTGTCCGGGTCCGTGCCGGCCGGGGTGACGCCGCTGAAGCAGTGCACGGCGTGGGCGCCGAGGTCGGCGGCGACCCGCACCGCGCGGAGGAGCAGATCGACGCGCCTGGCACGGTCGCCGGGGTCCGCGTCCAGGAGGGAGGGTCCGTGTTTGCGACGCGGGTCGAGGACATAGCGGGCGCCGGTCTCCACGGTGACGCTCAGCCCCAGCCCCGCCAGCCTGCGGGCGAGACGCGCGGTGCGGGCGGCGAGGTCCGGGGCGAGCGGGTCGAGGTGCATGTGGTCGAGCGTCAGGCCCACGCCGTCGTAACCGAGTTCGGCGAGCAGGGCGAGGGCGTCGTCGAGGCGGAGGTCGGCGAGGCCGTTGGTTCCGTAGCCGAAGCGGAGAGGGTAGAGGGAGTGCGGTGTCGGGTGGGGGTGCTCGGAGTGTGTGGTGGTGGTCGGGCCTGAGGGCGTCTGGGCCGTCAGCCGGAGGTGGTCGGAGCGGCGCATGGGAGGCTGCGGCTGCTCGGGCGTTCGCGGCTCCGCAGGAGTCAGTGGCCCTGCGGGAGTCAGTGGCTCTGCGGGAGTCAGAGGCTCTGCGGGAGTCAGAGGCTCTGCGGTCAAGTGCCGGGGAGATGCGGCCATATGCCGGTCGGGTGCGGTCCCGTGCCGGTCGGGGGCAGTCATGTGCCGGTCGGAGGCGGTCATGTGCCGGTCAGGGGCGGTCATGTGATGCTCACCTTCCTCGCGAAGCTGCGTGCGGCGGGGGCGAGGGCGGCGGTGAACAGGGCCATGCCAGGTGCGCCCGCGCGGGCCGTGAGGGCGGCCTGGAGAGGGATGAGGGCGCGGATGCCGGAACCGACGGCGCGCTGGGTGAGCGGGGGTGACGGGTTCAGGGTGGCGTGGAAGAGGGGGAGCGCGGTGGTCGCCGCGTAGGTGGCGGCGAGGGCCGAGCACAGGACCGCTGCCGGGCGGGCCGGAACGGCCGGGTTGGGGGTGCCAGTGGGGTTGGTCGCCGTGAGGCGGCGGACCGGGCCTGTCGCGTCAGGTGCCGGCCCCGAACCCGGGCCCGGCTCACGGGCCAGTCGCCAGGTCAGCGCGCCCGTCGTTGCCAGGCCTACCAGGGGCGCCAAGGAGGAGCCGCCCTGGGTCTCGCGGCGGGACACCGTGGTCACCGCGAACGTGTGGGCGCCGAGGGCGAGAGCGGAAGGGAGGGCGGCGCGGGTGGTGCCGGTGGTGGCGGCTGCGCCCAGCAGGAGGTCGAGTGTGCGGGCGGCGGCCATGCTCAGGGGGCCGGAGGGGGTGCGTTTCAGGGTGAGGTCGTATGACCAGACGGTGGCAGCCAGGGGCAGGGCGACGGTGAAGGCGGGACGGCCCGCGCGGGCGGCCAGAGCCAGGCCGGCGGCGGTGAGGGCGCCCGCCGCGGCGAGTGCCGAAGCGGGGCGGACGCGGCCGGAGGGCAGGGGACGCTGCGGGCGTTCGACGGCGTCCTCGGCTTGGTCGGCCCAGTCGTTCAGGGCCATGCCCGCCTCGTACAGGCAGAGGGAGGAGCCGATGGCGAGGAGGGTGCCGGAGTTCGGGCGCGTGGCCCCGGCTGCGGCCGCACCCGCTAGGGCGTCACCGGGGACGGTGAACAGGGCGGGCAGGCGGAGCAGTTCGGCCCAGGCCTTGATCCTCGTCGTGCGGGTCCAGGTCATCGCGCGTTCCCCTCCCCCTGGAGTTCGCGCAACCGTTCCGCGAACCCCGCCAGGGCCGCGTACTGGTCTCCCAGGGCCGGCGGGCCGTCACCGACAGGGTCCTTGAAGTAGAAGCCGAGGTCGGTCAGGGGGCCCGTCAGGCCCGCTTCGTGGGCGCGGGACGTGAGGCGGGCGAGGTCCAGGACCAGGGGGGCGGCCAACGACGAGTCGCAGCCCTGCCAGGTGGTCTGGAGGGTCATACGGGTGCCGAGGAAGCCGTCGAAGGTGATGTGGTCCCAGGCTGTCTTCCAGTCACCGAGGGCGGGGACGTCGTCGATGTGGGTCTCGCCCTCCGGCGTCCGGCCCAGGGTGTCCGCCAGCACGCGTTCCTTGCCGGCGTTCTTCGCCGCGGCCGCGGCCGGGTCGGCGAGGGCGGCACCGTCTCCGCCGCCGAGGAGGTTCGTACCGGACCAGGCGAGGACGGTCAGTGACCGCTGGGCGAACATCGGGCCCAGTACCGAGCGCAGCAGTGTCTGGCCGGTCTTGCCGTCCCGGCCCGCGTACGGCAGGCCGGAGGCATCCGCGAGGGAGGCGAGTGCAGGGTGGTGCAGGCCGGTGGACGGCGTGAAGTTGACGTACGGGCAGCCCGCGCGCAAGGCGGCCGCGGCATACAGCGAGCTAGGGGGGAGGGTGGAGCCGGTGGGCGTGGGTTCCGTGGACGCCACGTTCACCACGACGGCCCGGGCGAGGCCGTGGCGTCGTACGAAGTCCAGGATGTCCGTGGTGAAGGCGTCGATGAGGTCGTCCGGGTCGCGGGTGTCGCCCGCCGACGGGCCACCCGAGCGTATCTCGCGGTCGGCCGCGGTCAGTTCGGAGGAGAGCGCCGAGGGCAGGCCGTGTGGCAGGACGCCTCCCGCGGCGAGGGCCTCCGCGCGTTTCGGCAGCGGGCAGTCCACCGTGTCGTGGCCGCCGAAGACCAGGGACGACAGGGAGGGCAGGCCTGTGTCGGCGAAGAGTGGGGTCTCGGTGACCATGCCCGTCGGGGCGTTCAGGCCCGCAGTCACGGCCGCACACCCCGCGACGACGGTGGTGGCGACGGAACCGCGTGCTCCGATCAGCCAGACACCCACCCGGGGTTCGGAACGGAACTCGGGCATGGGCAGCCTCCTTGTCATACGGGGTCGTACGGGGTCGTACGGGGGCGTACGGGGTCGTACGGGGTCGTACTCGCAACACAGCGAAAACGCGTGAGAAGGGAGACGGCGGGCGGGGGTCCGGCGTCCCCCGCCCGCCGTCGCTCAGTCGCCCTGCGAAGCCGTGAGTCCGGTGGACGTGGCGGACTTCGCGGGCAGTTCCTTGATCCGGATGTCACGGAAGGACACCTCGTCGTCGGCTCCGTGGTTCTGGATGCCGATGTGTCCGTCAGTGAGGCTCCGGGCCGGGTCGGTGTTGGTGAAGTCGTTGATCTTCACACCGTTGAGATAGACGCGGAGGCGTTCGCCCTCCACGTGGATCTCGTAGGTGTTCCACTCCCCCGGCGGGTTCAGCGCACGGTCGCGCTTCTTGAGATCGGCGGACTTGAAGCCGTACACCGCGCCGGTGGTGCGGTCGGCGGCGTCGGTCGCGTCGATCTGGATCTCGTAGCCGTTGTTGACGGCCGACCAAGGGTCGTCCGAGGGCGGGAAGCCCACGAACACGCCGGAGTTGTCGTCGCCGGCCATCTTCCAGTCGAGTTTCAGCGAGTACGACCGGGCGTCGGACGCCGCGTACCAGAGCATGCCCATCCCGCCGGACGACGTCAGCGTGCCGTCGTCGCCCAGCTCGAACGAGCCCGGCCCTGCCTGCCGCCACGCCGACAAGGACTCGGCCGTGCCGTCGAACAACGGCCGGTAGCCGTTCTCCGGGCGGCAGTCGGCCTGTGCCTCACCGGTCGCCCACCGGATCCCGCCCAGCAGGTGCTGCCGGAAGGCGGGCTCGGCGTACGACTCCTTGGTGTGGCCGCCCCCGGTGTAGAAGGCGCGCCCGCCCTGGTACTCCTGGCACCAGGCGATCGGATGGTCGCCGTTCATGGTGCCGCCGGTGTACGAGGACTCGTCGAGCGAGGCGAGGACGTGGGCTCTCTCGCGCGGGTTGGAGCGGTAGTTGTACCACTCGTCCGTGCGGTTCCAGGCGGCGTCCAGCCCCGCGGTGGCCGGGTGGGCCCGGTCCTCCACGTCGACCGTGGCGGGCTGGATCGCCGGGTGGGACTGGAAGTACGCCCCGGCGAGCCCGCCGTAGAAGGCCCAGTCGTACTCGGTGTCGGCGGCGGCGTGGACACCCACGTACCCGCCGCCCCTCCGGATGTACCGTTCGAACGCGCCCTGTTGGGCTTCGTTCAGGACGTCACCCGTGGTCGAGAGGAACACCACGGCGTCGTACCGGGCGAGGTTGCGCGCGGTGAAGGCGCTGGCGTCCTCGGTGGCGTCGACAGTGAAGCCGCCCGCCGCGCCCAGTTCCTTCACGACGGCGACCCCGTCGGGGATCGAGTCGTGCCGGAAGCCCGCCGTCTTGGAGAACACCAGCACCCGGCTCTCGGCATGAGCACCGGCATCCGCACCGGCACCACCACCCGCACCCGAGCCCTGCGAGGCCGCCGGTCCCGACACGCACCCGATCAGCAGCCCGGCACCCACAACAGCCGTCGCCAGTCGTCCGTTTGCTCGCATGACGCCCCCTCAGCCCGCCGAAGACGCCGACGTCGTCGTGAACGTGAAGTCGTCCACGTCGAACAGGCCACCGCTGCCGCTGCCCTTGAAGACCAGGTAGAGCGTGGTGGTGCCACTTGGCGCCTTCGACAGGTTCGCGCTGACGTCCTGGAAGTTCTCCCAGCCGCCGGTCACCGGCACGCTCGCGCTGCCGAGCAGCCGACCGGTCGGGGAGCCGGCCCGGACCTCCAGCTTGCCGCCCGCGCCGTCGGACGCGATCCGCGCGGTGATCTTCGTTGCGTTGGACAGCACGTACGGCTTGAACGAGATCCAGTCGCCGTTCGAGATGTCGCCGACGGTCTTGCCGCCGTGCGCGCTCGCCTTCGTCTGGATCGTCACGCCCGTGGAGTCGCCGTAGTGCTCGGCCTGGCGGTGCCTGGGCTGGACGACGTTCTGGTCGTGGGTGGTCAGCGCGGCCTGTCCGCCCCCGCCGAGGTCGGTGTACTCGGCGTCGAAGACCCCGAAGATGTTGGCGTCCTCGTCGTGGCCGCCGTCGGCGCTGGTCTGGATGGTGCCGGAGCAGCCGTTGGCCGTGGTCAGCGGGTGGCCGTGGCTGTCGTGGCCGAGGACGAAGCTGACCTTCACCTTGGCGCAGTCGATCGACGTGCCGTCCTCCGGGTCCGTCACCTTCACCTTGAACGGCACGGCGTCACCGAAGCTGAACAGCTGCCCGTCCTTGGGGAGTTCCAGCGTCACCTTGGGCGCCGTGTTGCCGACCACGATCTGCACGCTCGCGCTGCCGGTGCGGCCGGTGGTGTCCTTGGCGGTGACGGTCGCCGTGTAGGTGCCGTTCTTCTTGTACGTGTGCGTGGGGTTGGCCGCGGTCGAAGTGCCGCCGTCGCCGAAGTCCCAGCTGTAGGTGAGCGCGTCGCCGTCCGCGTCCGACGTTCCGGCCGAGGAGAAGCGGACCTTCAGTGCCGCCTGTCCCGACGTACGGTCGGCGGCCGCCTGGGCGACGGGCGAGTGGCCGTCGGTGGCGTTCTCGATGCGGTACAGGGCGGAGTTCTCGTCGCCGCCGAACCAGGAGACGCCGTAGTCGAGGACGTACAGGGCGCCGTCCGGGCCGAAGGCCATGTCCATGACCTGGGTGCCGGTCCAGGGAATGGAGTTGATGGACTGCACGGTTCCGTCCGCGTCCGACGTGATCCGCTTGATCCAGCGTCGGCCGAACTCACCCGCGAAGAAGTCCCCGTCGTAGGCCTCCGGGAACTTCACCGGGGAGTCCAACGAGGCGTCGTAGTGGTAGACCGGGCCGCCCATGGGGGACTCGGAGCCGTCGCCGAACTCCGGGACGGAGGCGCCGTTGTACGGGATCCAGGCGGGCTCGGCCGGGGGAAGGTCGGTCAGCCCGGTGTTGTTCGGCGAGGTGTTCTTCGGGTTGGCGCAGTCGAAGGCCGAGCCGGAGGCGCCGGTCGCGAAGTCGTGGTCGACGTAGGCGTCGTTCTTGCCGGTGCAGTACGGCCAGCCGAAGTTGCCCGGCTTGGTCACGCGCGCGAACTCGACCTGTCCGGCGGGGCCGCGCTCCGGGTCGGCGGCGCCCGCGTCGGGGCCGTAGTCGCCGACGTAGAGGATGCCCGTCTCCTTGTCGACGCTGAAGCGGAACGGGTTGCGGAAGCCCATCGCGTAGATCTCGGGGCGCGTCTTGTCCGTGCCGGGCGGGAAGAGGTTGCCGTCCGGGACGGAGTAGGAGCCGTCGGCGTTCACCTTGATGCGCAGGATCTTGCCGCGCAGGTCGTTGGTGTTGCCGGAGGAGCGCTGGGCGTCGAAGGCCGGGTTGCGGTTCGCGCGCTCGTCGATGGGGGTGAAGCCGTCCGACTGGAACGGGTTCGTGTCGTCGCCCGTCGACAGGTAGAGGTTGCCGTCCTTGTCGAAGTCGATGTCACCGCCGACGTGACAGCACAGGCCACGGGAGGCGGGGACGTCGATGACCTTCGTCTCGCTGGCGGTGTCGAGCGTGCCGTCCGTCTTCAGGACGAAGCGCGAGAGGCGGTTGACGCCGTCGAAGGGCGCGAAGTCGGCGGCGGTGCCGGTCTCGGGGGCGTCGCCCGCCGGGGTGTCCAGCGGAGGCGCGTAGTAGAGGTAGATGAAGCGGTTGTCGGCGAAGCCGGGGTCGACGCCGATGCCCTGGAGGCCCTCCTCGTCGTGCGTGTACACATCGAGCTTGCCCGCGAGCTTCGTGTTGCCGGCGGCGTCGGTGAGGCGGAGTTCGCCGTCGCGCGAGGTGTGCAGGACCGAGCGGTCGGGCAGGACGGCGAGCGACATGGGCTCGCCGGTCTCGGGTTCGCCCTTGGCGAGGGTGACCTGCTGGAAGTCCTCGGCCGCGGCCGCCGACTCGGAGGCGGCGGCTCCCTGCTCGGCGACGGCTGCGCCAGCCGTGGGAGCGGTGAGGGAGAGGGATGCACCCGCGAGGAGCAATCCGCTCAGCAGCGCGAGTGCCCCGCGGGAACTTGGTCGTCTGGTGCGGCTGGTGTTGTCCCTGATGTTGTCGTACGGGTGCACGAGTGCCTCCAGGAAGGGGCTGGTCGTACGGAGGTGCACGGATGTGTGCGGTACGCCGGGGTGCGCCGTCACCCCGGAGGGATCGGTGTTCCGGGGTGCGCCGTCACCCCGGAGCCACCGTGAGAGGTGGAGCTCGTGGTCCTAGTCGTTGCCTCCGAACGCCGCGTCGAACGAGGCGGACGGCGGCTCGAAGTCGTACGCCTTGAGGCGGGTCAGGGCTTCGGGAGCGCCCTGGAGCCGGTCCATGCCGGCGTCCTCCCACTCGACGGAGACCGGGCCCTGGTAGTCGATGGAGCGCAGCATCCGGAAGACGTCCTCCCAGGGGACGTCACCGTGACCGGCCGACACGAAGTCCCAGCCGCGGCGCGGGTCGCCCCACGGCAGGTGGGAGCCGAGGCGGCCGTTGCGTCCGTCGAGCCGTTTGCGGGCCTCCTTGCAGTCGACGTGGTAGATCCGGTCGCGGAAGTCCCACAGGAAGCCGACCGGGTCGAGGTCCTGCCACACGAAGTGCGAGGGGTCGAAGTTGAGGCCGAAGGCCGGGCGCCGGTCGACCGCTTCCAGCGCTCGGTGGGTCGTCCAGTAGTCGTACGCGATCTCGCTCGGGTGGACCTCGTGGGCGAACCGCACGCCCTGCGCGTCGAAGACGTCGAGGATCGGGTTCCAGCGTGTCGCGAAGTCCTCGTAGCCGCGCTCGATCATGGACTCGGGCGCGGGCGGGAACATGGCGACCAGGTGCCAGATCGCCGAGCCGGTGAAGCCGATGACGGTGTCGACGCCGAAGGCCGAGGCGGCCCGCGCGGTGTCGGCCATCTCGGCGGCGGCCCGCTGCCGTACGCCCTCGGCCTCGCCGTCGCCCCAGATGCGGGCGGGCAGGATGGCCTGGTGGCGTTCGTCGATGATGGCGTCGCAGACGGCCTGGCCGACCAGGTGGTTGGAGATCGCCCAGCACCTGAGGCCGTACTTGTCGAGGAGCTGGTGGCGCGAGTCGATGTACGACGGGTCCGCGAGGGCCTTGTCGACCTCGAAGTGGTCGCCCCAGCAGGCGAGTTCGAGGCCGTCGTAGCCGAAGTCGCGGGCAAGGCGGCAGACCTCCTCCAGGGGCAGGTCGGCCCACTGTCCGGTGAAGAGCGTGAACGTGCGCGGCATTCTCTGGGCCCTCCTCAGACCGCGATGGGTGTGTAGACGGAGTTCTTCTCCGCGCTCTCCTCGACGGCCGCGAGGACGCGCTGCACCTGCAACCCGTCGGCGAAGGAGGGCTGCGGCCGACGGCCCTCGGCGATCGCGTGGACGAGGTCGCGGGCCTGGTGGACGAAGGAGTGCTCGTAGCCGAGGCCGTGGCCCGGCGGCCACCATGCCTCCAGGTAGGGGTGGTCGGGCTCGGTGACGAGGATGCGGCGGAATCCGGCGTGTGCCCCGGGTTCCGTGCCGTCGTGGTAGGCGAGCTCGTTGAGGCGTTCCAGATCGAAGGCCAGCGAGCCGTGCTCGCCGTTCAGTTCGATGCGCAGGGCGTTCTTGCGGCCGGTGGCGTACCGGGTGGCCTCGAAGGAGGCGAGGGCACCGGAGGTGAAGCGGCCGGTGAACAGGGCCGCGTCGTCCACGGTGACCTGTCCGGTGCCCGCGGACGTCACGGTGGACAGGCCGCTGGTGGCGCCGATGGGCAGCGGCCGTTCCCGTACGAACGTCTCGGTGAGCGCGGACACCCCGGCGAGCCGCTCCCCCGCCAGGTACTGCGCGAGGTCGACGATGTGCGCGCCCAGGTCGCCGAGCGCGCCGGAGCCGGCCGACTCCCTGCGCAGCCGCCAGGTGAGCGGGAACTCCGGGTCCACCAGCCAGTCCTGAAGGTACGTCACTCGTACGTGCCGCAGGGTGCCGAGCCGGCCCTCGGCCACCATCCGCCGGGCCAGGGCGGTGGCGGGCACCCGGCGGTAGTTGAAGCCGACCATCGCCAACTGGCCGCGCTCGTAAGCCGCTTCGGCGGCCTGGGCCATCGCCTCGGCCTCCGCGACGGTGTTCGCGAGGGGCTTCTCGCACAGCACGTGCTTGCCCGCGGCGAGCGCGGCCAGGGCGATCTCGGCGTGGCTGTCGCCGGGGG
This sequence comes from Streptomyces spongiae, assembly GCF_009377185.1. Taxonomy (GTDB): domain Bacteria; phylum Actinomycetota; class Actinomycetes; order Streptomycetales; family Streptomycetaceae; genus Streptomyces; species Streptomyces spongiae. The sequence goes on along the minus strand of NZ_VJZC01000180.1, from coordinate 6,300 downwards.
TGCAGATGTCGACGACGTCGACGTCCTCGCGCTCGATGAGGGCACGCCAGTCGGTCTCGGCCGCGGCCCAGCCGTGCCGGTCGGCCGCCGTGCGCACGGCAGCCGCGTCCCGGCCGCAGATCGCGGCGAGGACCGGACGGCTCGGCAGGTCGAAGACGCGGCCCGCGGTGCGCCAGCCCTGGGAATGAGCGGCACCCATGAAGGCGTAGCCGACCATGCCGACGCCGAGCGTGGGCTTGGTGACGGTCGCGCCCGCGCCGTTCCCGGCCCCGGTGACCGCCTCGGCCGTGTCCGCCTCGGTCGCGACCGCCGCCCCGGCCGTGGCTGCCGTCGCGGCACCTGCCCCGGCTTCGTCGGGCTGTTGCGGCTGTCCCATACGGAGGTCCTCCTCGTTCGTCATGGCGCGGTGGGGGGTGGTTCCTGATCCGTGGGTCACGCCGGTCGGACCCGCGGAGCAGGGCGCATCACTTGAAGCCGGTGGACATGTACTGGTCGACGTTGTCCTTGTCGACGACTGCCGAGTAGAGCGTCAGTGAGGACGGGATCTCGAACTCGGCGAGGCCGCTGACGCCCTTGCCCTGGCCGAGGGCGCGGGCGAGGTCGATCGCGGACGCGGCCATGGTCGGCGGGTAGAGCACGGTCGCCTTGAGGACGCCGTCGTCCTTCTTGATGGCCTGGAAGGCGGACAGGGCGCCCGCGCCGCCGACCATCAGGAAGTCGTCGCGCCCGGCCTGCTCGATGGCCCGCAGCGCGCCGACGCCCTGGTCGTCGTCGTGGTTCCACAGCGCGTCGAACTTCGACTGCGCCTGGAGCAGTTGGGCCATCTTGGCCTGGCCCGACTCGACGGTGAAGTCGGCGGCCTGGCGGGCCACCTTCCGGATGTTGGGGTAGTTCTTCAGCGCGTCGTCGAAGCCCTTGGAGCGCTGCTTGGTGAGCTCCAGGTTGTCGAGTCCGGCGAGTTCGATGACGCGGGCGTTCTTCGTGTCCTTGAGCTTCTCGCCGATGTAGTGGCCGGCGTTGAGGCCCATGCCGTAGTTGTCGCCGCCGATCCAGCAGCGGTACGCCTGCGGGGAGTTGAAGATCCGGTCCAGGTTCACCACGGGGATGCCGGCCCGCATCGCCTTCAGGCCGACCTGGGTGAGGGCCTTGCCGTCGGCGGGCAGGACGACCAGGACGTCGACCTTCTTGTTGATGAGGGTCTCGATCTGGCCGATCTGCTGGGCGGTGTCGTTGGAGCCCTCGGTGATCTCCAGTGTGACGTCCGCGTACTTCTTCGCGCGGCTCTTGGCGTTGTCGTTGATGGCGTTGAGCCAGCCGTGGTCGGCCTGCGGTCCGGCGAAGCCGATCGTGACCTCCTTGCCGGGCTTGTCGTCGGCGGCCGGCTGGTCGTTCGCCGCGGGCTCGTCGTCGGACTCGTTGCTGGTGCAGCCGGTGAGGAGGGCGCCGGCCGAGACGGCGGCGGTCCCGAAGAGCAGTCCTCTGCGGCTCGTGAGGTGTGCCATGGCGTGGGGGCCCTTCCGTGTCGGGTCGTCGTGCTGGCGTACGTCTAGGTCGTCGTGTTCGCCGTACGTCGCTGGACCAGGACCGCGGCGACGATGATCGCGCCCTTGGCGATCTGCTGGACGTCGCTCTGGAGGTTGTTCAGCGCGAAGATGTTGGTGATCGTCGTGAAGATCAGGACACCGAGCACGGAGCCCGTGATGGTGCCGCGGCCCCCGCTGAGCAGGGTGCCGCCGATGATCGCGGCCGCGATGGCGTCGAGCTCGTACAGGTTGCCGTTGGTGTTCTGGCCCGAGCCGGACAGCACGATCAGCAGGAACGCGGCGATGCCGCAGCACAGTCCGGAGAGCAGGTACAGGTACAGCCGCTGGCGTCGGACGTCGATGCCGGCGAGGCGGGCGGCCTCCGCGTTGCCGCCGACGGCGACGGTGCGCCGGCCGAAGGTCGTACGGTTCAGCACCAGCCAGCCGATGATCGTGACCACGGCGAAGACGAGGACGAGCGGCGGGATGCCGAGCACGTACGCGTCGCGCTCACCGAGGTCCAGGATCCCGTCGACGGTGACGATCTGGGTCTTGCCGTCGGTGATCTGGAGGGCGAGTCCGCGGGCCGAGGCGAGCATGGCGAGCGTGGCGATGAAGGGGACCATGCCGCCGTACGCGATGAGCAGTCCGTTCACCAGCCCGCACCCGACACCGACGATCACCGCGGTGAAGAGGATCCCGGCGAAGCCGTACTCCTGTGTGGCCACCGTCGTCGCCCACACGGACGCCAGCGCGACGATCGCGCCAACGGAGAGGTCGATGCCGCCGGAGGTGATGACGAGGGTCATGCCGACCGTGACGACACCGATCACCGACGCCTGGGTGAGGACGAGTTGGAGGTTGCGGGTGTCGAGGAACTCGTCGGGCTTGGTGATGCCGCCGATGACGATCAGTGCGGCGAGGACCCCGAGGAGGGAGAGGGTGCGGACGTCGGCGCGGACGAACAGGCCGCGCCAGGCGGTGGGTTGGCCCACCGACGGCACCTTGCCGGTGTTGTCCCGCGGCGGGGAGGCGTGCTGCGTCATGATGCCGGGCTTCCTTCCATGACGAGGTCGAGTACGCGGTGTTCGTCGAGTTCGCGGGCGGGCGCGGTGTGGACGACGCTGCCTTCGCGAAGCACCAGGACGCGATCGGCGAGGCCGAGCACTTCGGGGACCTCGCTGGAGACCAGCAGCACGGCGAGGCCCTCGTCGGCGAGGCGGCGGACCACCGCGTACAGCTCGGCCCGGGCGCCGACGTCGACGCCACGGGTGGGTTCGTCGAGCAGCAGGACGCGGCAGCCGCGCAGCAACCAGCGCGCGAGGACGACCTTCTGCTGGTTGCCGCCGGAGAGCGTGCGCACCGGCACGGACGGGTTGTCGGGCCGCAGCGACAGTTCCCGTGTCGCGGCCCGCGCCGCCCCGAGCTCGGCGCGCCGGTCGATCCAACCCCCGCGTGAGAAGCGGGACATGGACGACACGGAAACGTTTCGGGTGACGGACTCCAGCATGAGCAGTGCCTGCGCCTTACGCTCCTCGGGTGCGAGTCCGAGTCCCGCCCGTACGGCGGCCCGTACGCTGCCGAGGCGCAACGGCCGTCCGTCGACCAGGACCTGACCGGCCGTCGGTTTGCGGGCGCCGTAGATCGTCTCCAGGATCTCCGACCGCCCGGAGCCGACGAGTCCGGCGAGGCCCACGATCTCGCCGGGACGGACCTCCAGGTCGAGGGGCTCGAACTCGCCGTCGCGGGCCAGTCCGCGCACCTGGAGGATCGGTGTGCTCTCCGCGGGCGTCGCGGGCGGCCGGTCCGGGAAGACGTACTCGACATTGCGTCCGGTCATCAGCGCAACGACCTCGCGCGTCGGCGTGCTCTTCGCGGGCAGCCCGCCCGCCACGGCGCGCCCGTCCTTCAGTACGGTCACACGGTCGCCGATGCGGCGGATCTCCTCCAGGCGGTGCGAGATGTAGACGACGGCGACCCCGGCGGCGGTCAGGTCGCCCACGATCCGGAACAGGTTGTCGACCTCGTCCGGATCGAGCGCGGCGGAGGGTTCGTCCATGACGATGAGCCGTACCTCGTGGGAGAGCGCCCGCGCCATGGAGACGATCTGCTGCTGGGCGGCGGACAGGTCACCGACGAGCCGGGCGGGGTCGATCTCGGGATGGCCGAGTCGTTTGAGCAGAGCGGCCGTTGACTCCTTCGCCGCCTTTCCCCGGACGACGAAGCCGGCGGCCGTGGGTTCGTGGCCGAGGTGGACGTTCTCCGCCACCGACAGGCCCTCCACCAGGTCGAGTTCCTGGTAGATGGTGGCGATACCGAGGCGCATGGCGGCGATCGGGGACTTGAGGACGACGGGTTCGCCGCGCCAGGTGAGGCGGCCGTCGTCGGGCTGGTGGGCGCCCGCGAGGACCTTGATGAGCGTGGACTTCCCGGCGCCGTTCTGGCCGAGCAGGCAGTGCACTTCGCCGGCCTGGACGTCGAGGTCGACGCCGTCCAGGGCCCGGACTCCGGGGAACGACTTGGTGATGCCGGACATGGTGAGCAGCGGTGGTTCTGGTGCCATGACGGTTCCCCTTGGCGGGCGTGCGGGCCGGTTACAGGGCGATGCGCTTGCTGGGCAGGCGCGTTCGGGGCAGGGCAGGGCAGAGCTGGGGCGCTGTACTTGTGAGCCGTACCGAGGTACTGCTGGAGCCGGCTTACGCGGGTGAGAACAGGTGGTCGCTGATCAGCCGGGCCGCGCCGATGACTCCGGCAGTCGGGCCCAACTCCCCGAGGACGATGGGCAGGTTGCCGGTCGCGAGGGGCAGCGACTGGCGGTAGACCTGGGTACGGATGGCGGCGAGCAAGGTGTGGCCGAGGCCGGTGACGCCGCCGCCGATCACCACCAGGCCCGGGTTGAAGAAGCTGACGAGTCCGGCGATGACCTGGCCGGTGCGGTTGCCGCCCTCGCGGATCAGGTCGAGCGCGGTGGCGTCGCCGGCGGCGGCCGCGGCGGCGACGTCGACGGCACTGAGGCTGCCGCCCGCCTCCAGGCGGGACGCGAGTTCCGCCGAGAGTCCCTGCTGGGCGGCCTCCGTGGCGTCGCGGGCGAGCGCGGCGCCGCTGAAGTAGGCCTCCAGGCAGCCCCGGTTGCCGCAGGCGCACGGCCGTCCCTCCGGTACCGCCACGATGTGCCCGATGTCGCCCGCGCTGCCCGTCGTACCGCGGTACACCTCACCGCCGACGACGATGCCGCAGCCGATACCGGTGCCGATCTTGACGCAGAGGAAGTCGCCCACGGAGCGGGCCACGCCCGCGTGCTGCTCCCCCGTCGCCATCAGGTTCACGTCGTTGTCGACCATGACCGGGCAGCCGAGTTCCTGGCTGAGCGCCTCCCGTACCGGGAACCCGTCCCAGCCGGGCATGATCGGCGGCGCCACCGGGACGCCCTCGGGGAAACGGACCGGTCCGGGGACGCCGATACCGGCGCCGTCGAAGCCCTCCGCGAGCCCTGACGCCTTCAGCTTGGCGGCCATGGACAGGACCTGCTCGAAGACGGCGACGGGGCCTTCCCGTACGTCCATGGGCTGGTTGATGTGGCCGAGGATCTCCAGCTCCGCGTTGGTGACGGCGACGTCGACCGAGGTCGCGCCGATGTCGACGCCCAGGAAGCGGAGTTGGGGGGCGAGCCGGATGTTGTGGGAGCGGCGGCCGCCGCGTGAGGCGGCGAGTCCGTCGGCCACGACCAGGCCCGTCTCCAGCAGTCGGTCCACCTCGACGGCCAGTTTCGACCGCGAGAGGTCGACCTGGTCGCCCAGCTGGGCCCGGGAGTTGGGACCACCGTCGCGCAGCAGGCGCAGCAGCCGGGCCTGGTGGGTGTTCGCGGGTCGAGCCGTCATGCGTCTCACGAGCCCCTCCCCGCCTCAACCGGCCTGCGTGCGTCGGTTTCCGGCCACACCTCTGTGGCTTGCTTTCGAGGGGAACGTAGCAGTGGCTGCCGCGAGTGGGAAGAAGTTGCGCAGGAATTGCTTACTACTTTCTCCACTCACAGGACAAAGCGGGGTCGGATGTACGGGGCGTGGTCGGCGATTGTTGAGGGCTGCGGGGTGCGGTCCTTACGCCGGAGGTAATCGACCGGGGCGGGAACGCGGGGACACGGTGGGGCCTGTCCGTGTTCCCGTTCTGGAGGTCCGCCGCCATGGCCACGCGCCCCGAAGTTCCCTCGCCCGACGACCTGTTGGCCGCGGTTCCCTTCGCTGTCGAGCTCGGCATCGCCCTCACCGAAGCCGGGGCGGACGGCGTCCGGGCTGCCCTGCCGTGGGCTCCGCGGCTGTGCACGGTGGGGGGTGTGCTGCATGGCGGTGTGTTGATGGCGCTCGCCGACTCGGTGGGGGCGGTGTGTGCGTTTCTCAACCTGCCGCCGGGTGCGGGTACGTCGACGGTCGAGTCGAAGACGAACTTCTTTCGTGCGGTTCGGTCCGGCACGGTTCGTGCGGTGGCGCGGCCGCTGCATGTGGGGCGCTCGTTCGTGGTGGTCCAGACGGATCTGTACGGGGACGACGGGCGGGTGGTGGGGCAGACGACGCAGACGCAGGCCGTGCGGGGCGGTCGGGTTTGATCTCGTCTGCCGAGTTCTGCCGGTGGCCGACTGCGGGTTCGTTGTGGCTTGTCGCGCAGTTCCCCGCGCCCCTAAAAGCACTGGGGGCGCACCCGGCACCATGACGCACCGGCGGCCGCGCCGCCCGGGGCGATACGTGGCCCGGCAGCCCACCACCCGCGGACGCACAGTTCCCGAGAC
>NZ_VJZC01000179.1 GCF_009377185.1 Streptomyces spongiae | reverse complement strand
GCCCCAGCCGCCGCCACCCTGGCCGCCACCGCCACCGCCGCCGTAGCCACCCTGGCCACCGCGGCCGGCGGTCTTGGTGACCTTGGCCGTGGCACTGCGCAGGCTCGCGCCGACCTCGTCGACATCGAGCTCGTAGACCGTGCGCTTGACGCCCTCACGGTCCTCGTAGGACCGCTGCTTCAGCCGGCCCTGCACGATGACGCGCATGCCTCGCTGGAGCGACTCGGCGACGTTCTCCGCCGCCTGCCGCCATACCGAGCAGGTCAGGAACAGGCTCTCGCCGTCCTTCCACTCGTTCGTCTGGCGGTCGAAGGTGCGGGGCGTGGACGCGACACGGAACTTCGCGACCGCCGCACCGGAAGGGGTGAAGCGCAGCTCGGGGTCGTCGACAAGATTGCCGACGACCGTGATGACGGTCTCGCCTGCCATGGGGAACCTCTCGGCGGGTTTGCTGCTCTGGCTGCTTGGTTGCTGCTACTCGAATCCCGAGATCAGCTGAGCGGGAGAGCTCAGTGGGTCTCGGGGCGGAGGACCTTGGTACGGAGGACCGACTCGTTCAGGTTCATCTGGCGGTCGAGCTCCTTGACGACCGCAGGCTCGGCCTGGAGGTCGATGACCGAGTAGATGCCCTCAGGCTTCTTCTTGATCTCGTACGAGAGACGACGACGGCCCCAGGTGTCGACCTTCTCGACCTTTCCGTTGCCCTCACGGACGACGGAGAGGAAGTTCTCGATCAGAGGGGCGACAGCGCGCTCCTCCAGATCGGGGTCGAGGATGACCATCACCTCGTAGTGACGCATGTGGAACCCACCTCCTTTGGACTCAGCGGCCACGGTCGTTCCGTGGCAGGAGGGTTGTGATGCGTACGCAACGGTATCGGCCGCCACTGACAATCGGAGATCCCGGCAGGAACTCCCCGTCGTGGCCAGGGCAGACACCCATGCAGACGATACAGAGTACCCGCACTCGCGCTACCGGTTGAAATCAGGCCGCGTGGACCGTCAATCTGTACACATCGGGTGTGTAAGGCGCTACGATGCGCCGCCTTCCGCAGGAGGTGCCCTATGGCACAGACAATGCGACCCAACATCGCCGGATCCCTGTTCGCCACCGATCACAAGCCCCACCCCGTGCAGGTCACCCTGCTTGCCGTGACGCTCGTGCTCGGGGTGGTCTCCTTCGTCACGGCGATGTTCCACCATCTGCACCTGCTCAGTTCCTGGACAGGGCTGGTGGGGATCCTGACCGGCGCGTACGGGCAGTTCATCTCCGAGACGACCCGTGAGCGCTTCGGTCTGATCGTGGGTCTCGGTGCCTCGGCGGTCGGCTTCTTCCTCGGCATGGCCCATGGGGGCCTCTTCGGCTGACTCCGCGGTGGCTGACGGGGCGTCGGCGGTCTCACCGGCCGACGACCCGTCAGCCTGCCGGACAACACCTCTCGGCGTCCGGCCACGGACAGGTCCGCGCCAGGTTGCATACGGCCAGACGGCGCGCTCGCAGGGCGCAGTAGGCTTCGGCGCTAGAGCCGGAGCCCCTGTACCCATGGGGACACACCAGCCCGAGGAGCGCCCTGAATGAGCCTGACCCTGAGGACGATCAGCCGAGAGCAGCATCTGGCGTACATCCAGAGCCTGCCGGCGGCGAGCCACATGCAGGTCCCGGCCTGGGCTGACGTCAAGGCGGAGTGGCGCTCCGAGAGCCTCGGGTGGTTCGACAAGACGGGCGAGATGGTCGGCGCGGGCCTCGTCCTGTACCGGCAGCTGCCCAAGATCAAGCGCTACCTCGCCTATCTGCCCGAGGGCCCGGTCATCAACTGGTTCGCGCCGAATCTGGTCGACTGGCTGGAACCGATGCTCGCGCACCTCAAGCAGCAGGGCGCCTTCTCCGTGAAGATGGGCCCGCCGGTGATCATCCGGCGCTGGGAGGCCACGTCCATCAAGAAGGGCATCCAGGACCCGGACGTGAAGCGCCTGCGCGACATCGAGGCCGACTTCATCGAGCCGCGCGCCTTCGAGGTCTCCGACAAGCTGCGCCGCATGGGCTGGCAGCAGGGCGAGGACGGCGGGGCCGGCTTCGGGGACGTCCAGCCCCGCTACGTCTTCCAGGTGCCGCTGGCGAACCGCTCCCTGGAAGAGGTCCACAAGAACTTCAACCAGCTGTGGCGGCGCAACATCAAGAAGGCCGAGAAGGCGGGTGTCGAGGTCGTCCAGGGCGGCTACCAGGACCTGGAGGAGTGGCAGCGGCTGTACGAGATCACGGCCGTGCGCGACCGCTTCCGTCCTCGGCCCCTGTCGTACTTCCAGCGCATGTGGTCGGCCCTCAACAACGAGGACCCCAACCGCATGCGGCTGTACTTCGCCCGGCACGAGGGCGTGAACCTGTCGGCGGCGACGATGCTGGTCGTCGGCGGGCACGTCTGGTACTCGTACGGCGCGTCGGACAACATCGGGCGTGAGGTCCGGCCCTCGAACGCCATGCAGTGGCGGATGCTGCGCGACGCCTACGCCCTCGGTGCGACCGTGTACGACCTGCGGGGCATCTCCGACTCGCTGGACGAGACGGACCACCTTTTCGGTCTGATCCAGTTCAAGGTGGGCACAGGCGGACAGGCCGCCGAGTACCTGGGTGAGTGGGACTTCCCGCTCAACAAGCTCCTTCACAAGGCGCTCGACATCTACATGTCACGCCGCTGACGCGGTCCCGCATCGCCCCGCCGGTCCGGCGGATGCACCACAATTGCGCTTCACACCTCTGATACACCGCAGCTCTGATTCACCGCAGCCACGAGAAAGGTTCCGGGACCGGCCATGGCGCTCACGCTCTACGTCGACACCGCGCGCTGGCGGGCACACCACAAGCATGTGCAGGAGCAGTTCCCGGGGCTCGTCCCCGTCTGCAAGGGCAACGGCTACGGCTTCGGCCACGAGCGTCTGGCGGAGGAGGCCACACGCCTCGGATCGGACATCCTCGCCGTCGGCACCACCTATGAGGCCGCCCGGATCAGGGACTGGTTCGGCGGCGACCTGCTGGTGCTCACGCCGTTCCGGCGGGGTGAGGAGCCGGTGCCGCTGCCCGACCGCGTCATCCGCTCCGTGTCGTCCGTGGACGGCGTGTACGGCCTCGTGGGCGCCCGGGTGGTCATCGAGGTCATGTCCTCGATGAAGCGGCACGGCGTGAGCGAGCAGGACCTGCCCCAGCTCCACGCCGCCATAGAGAACGTCCGCCTGGAGGGATTCGCCCTCCACCTGCCGCTGGACCGCACCGACGGTTCCGACGCCGTCGAGGAGGTCATCGGCTGGATGGACCGCCTGCGCGCGGCCCGTCTCCCGCTCCACACGATGTTCGTCAGCCACCTCAAGGCGGAGGAACTCGTCCGCCTGCAGCAGCAGTTCCCCCAGACCCGCTTCCGGGCCCGCATAGGCACGCGGCTGTGGCTGGGGGACCACGAGGCGACCGAGTACCGCGGTGCCGTCCTGGACGTCACCCGGATCTCCAAGGGCGACCGCTTCGGCTACCGCCAGCAGAAGGCGGCTTCGGACGGATTCCTGGTGGTCGTGGCGGGCGGTACGTCGCACGGGGTGGGTCTGGAGGCCCCGAAGGCGCTGCACGGCGTCATGCCGCGCGCCAAGGGCGTCGCACGCGCCGGCCTCGCCACGGTCAACCGGAACCTTTCTCCGTTCGTCCTGGGCGGCAAGCAGCGCTGGTTCGCGGAACCACCGCACATGCAGGTGTCGATCCTCTTCGTGCCCGCGGACGCCCCGGAGCCGAAGGTCGGCGAGGAACTGGTGGCGCACCTGCGGCACACCACCACGCAGTTCGACCGGATCGTCGACCGCTGACCCGACGATCGCAGAAGGCCGTACACGGACTCCATGTACGGCCTTCTGCGTACCTTCCCTACAGCCTGTTCGCTCAGGGCGAACTCTCTGTGGTGCCGTGGCTGCCCCACGCGACGTGCGGCCCGTCCAGGTGTGCCGCGTGCCGTGGGGGATGAGCCGCCGCACCGAGCACGAAGACGTCCTCCGCGCCGTCCAGGACACCGCCCGCCGGATCGTCGTCGCCGGCCCGGCGCACGACGTCACGCTCGGGCAGGTAGATGTCCCGTACGACGACGGCGCACAGAAACAGCGTCCCCAGCAGGTGGACGGCGATGGCCAGCTGGTAGCCCTCCGTCGGCAGCCCCTTGTGGGCGTCCCCGCTGGTCGTGTACGCGAGGTACATCCAGATCCCGAGGAAGTACCCGACCTCGCACGCCTGCCAGATCAGGAAGTCCCGCCACCGCGGCCGGGCCAGCACGGCGAGGGGGATCAGCCAGAGCACATACTGCGGTGAGTAGACCTTGTTGGTGAGGATGAAGGCCGCGACGATCAGGAAGACGAGCTGGGCGAGACGCGGCCGGCGCGGGGCGGTGAACGCGAGCGCGGCGACACCCCCACAGGCGAGCACCATCATGACCATCGCGGAGGTGTTGGCCGTGTCCGCGGTGATCTGGATGTCGAACCGCTGCGACAAGATCAGGAAGATCGATCCGAAGTCGACTCCGCGCTCACGGCTGAAGCTGTAGAACTTCGCCCATCCCTCCGGAGCGAGGAACATCACCGGAAGGTTCACCGCGAGCCAGGCGCCGACGGCACCCAGCAGCGCCGTACCGAACTCCCGCCACTTGCCCGCCCGCCAGCACAGCACCAAGAGCGGTCCGAGTACCAGGAACGGATAGAACTTCGCGGCCGTGGCGAGCCCCACCAGCACGCCGAAGGCGAGGGGGCGCCGCCGCGACCACATCAGCATCGCGGCGGCCAGCAGGGCCACGGCGAGAAGGTCCCAGTTGATGGTGGCCGTCAGCGCGAAGGCGGGCGCGAGGGCGACCAGGAGGCCGTCCCAGGGGCGCCGACGCTGGGTTCGCACGGTGCAGACGGCGATGACCGCCGTGCACACCATCAGCATCCCGGCGTTGACCATCCAGTACCACTGCTCCTGGTCCTGGATCTTGCCGCTGCCCGGGGTGAGCCAGGCGGCGACCTCCATGAACACACCGGTCAGCACGGGATACTCGAGGTACTCCATGTCGCCGGAGAGCTTGTCGAAGTACGGCACCAGGCCGTCGGCGAAGCCGCGCCCCTGGTAGAGGTGCGGAATGTCCGAGTAGCACGCGTGCGTGTACTGGGAGCTGGCCCCGAAGAACCAGGCGCCGTCGTAGCAGGGCAGCTTCTGCACCATGCCGAGGGCGAACATGCCGATGGCCACGAGCGCGACCACTCGCACGGGGGTCCACCAGGACGTCCCGAGCAGTGCTCGCCGCCCGATGGGGCCGCCGATCAGCTCACTGCCGCTCGCGGCGACCTCGTCCTCCTTGGTCGGCCGTACCGGCTCCGGCTCGTCCACGCTCACTCGCGTCGTGTCTGCACTGGGCATGCCGCACATCCTGCCGTACGCACCTTGGAATACGCCGAGGACCGCCGCACCCGGTGGGGTACGGCGGCCCTCGTTTCACGTGAAACACCTCACGGCGGGTGTTTCACGTGAAACACCCTCGATGGTGTCCCTTCACACCGGCAGCGAGCCGTTCGGTCATCCGAAGATGCCTCCGTCGTTGCCGTTTCCTCTCGTATTGCCCTCGGATTCGGTTGGTGAGGAGGTCACCCCACCATCCGTGCCTCCGGTGTCCGTACCGCCCGCATCGTTTCCGCCCACGTCGTTGCAGGTCGGGTCGAACGGGTTGCAGGTCTCGGTCGGTGTGGGCGACGGCGAGACCTCGGTCTCACTGGGCGATGGGCTGGGCTCAGTGGTCTCCTCGTCGGACTCGGTCACCGACGGGGTCGGCGTCGGGTCCGGCTGGTCGTTGACGACCACGCCGATCGGCTCGGGATCGGGGAAGTCGATGACCTTCTTGCCCTTGAGTGCCTGCTCCATGTAGTCGTGCCAGATCTCTGACGGGAACGAGGCACCGTGGATCGACTTCTGACCACCGGTTCCGTACATCTGCAGGAACTCACGGTTCTTGATCTTCTCGTTGTCGTCCATGCGGTACATGCCGATCGCGGTCGACAACTGCGGGGTGTACCCGACGAACCACGCGGACTTGTTGCCGTCGGTGGTACCCGTCTTGCCGGCCACCTCACGGCCCGGCAGCCGGGCGTTGGTACCGGTTCCCTCGTCGACCACGGTCTTCAGGACGTTCGTGACGTTGTCGGCGACCTTGGCGGTGAATGCCTGCTTGGTCTTGGCGATGTCCTGGTGGTTGAAGACCACACCGTCCTCGCCCTCGATCTCCTTGACCGAGTAGATGTCACGCTGCTTGCCGCTGTCCGCGAAGGTGGAGTACGCCCCCGCCATACGGATGGCGCTCGGGTCGGAGATGCCGATCGAGAAGGACGGGTAGCTGGTGCCCGTCAGGCTGCCCTCGAGGAGGCCCGCATCCATGGCGGACTCCTTGACCTTGTCGAGGCCCACGTCCATTCCGAGCTGCACGAACGCGGAGTTCGCCGAGACTCTCATCGCCTCACGAAGGCTGATGTCGTAGTTCGGCGGACTGCCGTACGACTCGTCGCCGTCGTTGGCCTGCAGCCACTCCTCGCCCTTCTCGTTCGTCCAGACGTCGCCGTTGTATTCCTTGACCTTGAGGTTGTTCTTGCCGCTGAACAGGCTCTTCGGGGAGACGATGGTCCGTTCGTCCTGAGGCTGTTCCTCGTCTCCGTCCTTGTCGCGCACGCCCCACTTCATGGCGGCCGCGAGCACGAAGGGCTTGAACGTCGAGCCCACCTGGGCGCCCGTCTGGTCGGCGTTGTTGGTGAAGTGCTGGGTCGCGTCCGCGCCGCCGTAGATCGCTCTGATCGCACCGGTGGCCGGATCGACCGAGGCCCCGCCGAACTCGACGTGGGTGTCCGTCTTCGGGCGTTCCTTGGGCTTGATGTTCTCCTTGCGGACCTTCGCCACGGAGTCCGAGAGCTGCTTGACCATCGTCTTGTTGAAGGTCGTGTGGATCTCGTAGCCGCCCCGCCGCAGCTCGCTCTCCGAGATGTTGGTGTTCTTGATGATGTACGCCTTGGCGAGGTCGACGAGGTAACCGACCTGGCCCTTCAGATCATTGTTCGAGCGGGGGCTCTGGACCTTGGGGAACGACGTGTACTTGGCCCGGTCCGCCTGGCTGAGGTGCCCGTCCTTGACCATCTCGCCGAGGATCCACCGCCAGCGCTCATCGGCCCGCTTGCGGTTGGCCTCGGGAGTGGCCGAGGGGTCGATCTCGACGGAGCCCGCCGGGTCGTAGTACGTCGCGCCCTTGAGCACGGCCGCCAGGAAGGCGCACTCACTCGGGTTGAGTTCCTCGGCGTCCTTGCCGAAGTAGGCGCGAGCGGCGGCCTGGATGCCGTAGGCGTTGCGCCCGTAGTAGGCGGTGTTCAGGTAGCCACTCATCACCTCCTCCTTGGACTTCTTCGCACCGACCTTGATCGAGATGAAGAGCTCTTTGAACTTCCGGGTCACTGTCTGCGACTGGTCGTCCAGCATCGCGTTCTTCACGTACTGCTGGGTGATGGTCGAGCCGCCCTGGGTGTCGCCGCCCTTGGCCATGTTGAAGAGGGCACGCGCGATACCCATCGGGTCGACGCCGCTGTCGGTCTCGAACGTCTTGTTCTCGGCCGAGATGACCGCGTACCGCATCGCCTTGGGGATCTTGGAGTAGGCGATGATCTGCCGGTTGGTCTCCCCACCGGTGGAGACCATCGGTTTGCCGTTGTCCCAGTAGTAGACGTTGTTCTGCGCCTGAGCCGCCTTGGCCGGGTCGGGCACGCCCACGAGCGCGTAGCCGATCCCCGCCACCGCCACCAGGCTCCCGAAGAACCCGATGAACAGACCCGTCACGAGTCGCCACGACGGCACCCAGCGGGCAGCGCCGTACTTCCCCGCGCGCGGGTAGTCGATGATCCGCTTCCGGGAAGGCGGTGCGGAACGTCCTCTACCGCGCCCGGGACCACGTCCCGCGGCCTCGGGCGCCGCTCTGCGGCGGCCACCCCCTGCGCTTCTCTGTGTGGCTCGCCGGGCCTCGGCACGGCCGCCATACGGGCGCTCCTCACCTCCCGAGCCATAGGAGCCGGAAGGAGACCCGGTGGCGCCTCGCGGTGCCGCGCGGCGGCCGGAGGACGCCGACTGGCCGCGTCGGGCCGCGGCACGTCCGCCTCCCTGCGGCTGCGGCGGTTTGCGACGGTGCTCGCTCATCGAACGACTACTCCTCGGGCAGGCGCACCCTTGCGCGCCTGGAAACGGCGGCTGGTTTCCTGTCCCCCCGAAGTACGGATGCGGTCGTGTTGGCATTCATCCGTACTGCACCAAGGACGACGACGCGCTCAGACGTCACTCGGTTCCCGGTGGTGTGCATGGCGCACAGACTACGCACCGCCAAAACACCCGAGGACCGAACTTCATCCCAAACCAGGCAACTTGCCTGCAACGAAACGGTGATGTGATCCCGTTCACCGCGCCCCCTCTTGTCGCATCCGCAGGGGCGATCTATCGTCGAGATGTATCGAGTCGATACATCAGCTCGGCATAAAGACGTGATGGTGAGGCCGCGGCAGAGAGGAGGCGACGATGAGCCGGCGCTCCGGAATCCTCGAGTTCGCCGTACTCGGACTGCTCCGCGAATCTCCGATGCACGGCTACGAGCTGCGCAAACGACTCAATACGTCGCTGGGTGTGTTCCGCGCCTTCAGCTACGGGACGCTCTACCCCTGTCTCAAGACGCTGGTCGCCAACGGCTGGTTGATCGAGGAATCGGGGGGCGCACAGGAAGACGCTCCCGCCGCTCCGCTCACCGGGCGCCGGGCGAAGATCGTCTACCGGTTGACGGCGGAAGGTAAGGAGCACTTCGAGGAGCTGCTCTCACAGACGGGCCCCGACGCGTACGAGGACGAGACCTTCGCCGCTCGTTTCGCCTTCTTCGGGCAGACCTCCCGCGACGTGCGCATGCGCGTCCTGGAGGGCCGTCGCAGCCGCTTGGAGGAGCGGCTGGAGAAGATGCGCGCCTCCCTGGCGCGCACCCGGGAGCGCCTCGACGACTACACGCTTGAGCTCCAGCGCCACGGGATGGAGTCCGTGGAGCGCGAAGTGCGCTGGCTGAACGAGCTCATCGAGAGCGAGCGGGCGGGCCGGGACCTCAAGGGGCGCGCCCACGGAGAACCCGCTCGCGACACCACAGAGGGAGCGCCGGGCGTCCTGCCCCGGCCCGGGGACACCCCCGGGCCGGATACGCCCGGCGACACTGCCACGTGAGACCCCTGCCAGGGCCTCACTCGTACACACAGGGAGCAACCGGAATGGGTTCGGTTCGCGTAGCCATCGTCGGTGTGGGCAACTGCGCCGCATCGCTGGTGCAGGGAGTCGAGTACTACAAGGACGCCGACCCGGCGTCGAAGGTCCCCGGCCTGATGCACGTCCAGTTCGGCGACTACCACGTCCGTGATGTCGAGTTCGTCGCCGCGTTCGACATCGACGCCAAGAAAGTGGGCCTGGATCTCGCCGACGCCATCGGCGCCTCCGAGAACAACACGATCAAGATCTGCGACGTGCCCAGCACCGGCGTGACCGTTCAGCGCGGCCACACCCTCGACGGCCTCGGCAAGTACTACCGGGCCACCATCGAGGAGTCCGAGGAGGAGCCGGTCGACGTCGTCCAGATCCTCAAGGACAGGCAGGTCGACGTACTCGTCTGCTACCTGCCGGTGGGTTCCGAGGACGCGGCGAAGTTCTACGCCCAGTGCGCCATCGACGCCAAGGTCGCGTTCGTCAACGCCCTTCCGGTCTTCATCGCCGGCACCAAGGAGTGGGCGGACAAGTTCACCGAGGCGGGCGTCCCGATCGTCGGCGACGACATCAAGTCGCAGGTCGGCGCGACGATCACGCACCGCGTCATGGCGAAGCTGTTCGAGGACCGGGGCGTCGTCCTGGACCGCACGATGCAGCTGAACGTCGGCGGCAACATGGACTTCAAGAACATGCTCGAGCGCGAGCGCCTGGAGTCCAAGAAGATCTCCAAGACGCAGGCCGTCACCTCGCAGATCCCCGACCGGGAGCTCGGCGAGAAGAACGTGCACATCGGCCCGTCCGACTACGTCGCCTGGCTCGACGACCGCAAGTGGGCGTACGTCCGCCTGGAGGGCCGTGCGTTCGGTGACGTCCCACTGAACCTGGAGTACAAGCTCGAGGTGTGGGACTCCCCGAACTCCGCCGGCGTCATCATCGACGCCCTGCGCGCCGCCAAGATCGCCAAGGACCGCGGCATCGGCGGCCCGATCCTCTCCGCGTCGAGCTACTTCATGAAGTCCCCGCCGGTCCAGTTCTTCGACGACGAGGCCCGCGAGAACGTGGAGAAGTTCATCAAGGGCGAGGTCGAGCGCTAGGAGCGGACCAAGCGCTGCGTGCCGGTACAACAGGGCTCTGAGGCGCTTCAGTTCGAGTCCTGCTGAGGGTCCCCGGGTCGCATGACCCGGGGACCCTCCCCGTATGTGAGGCTGTGGCTCATGTCCGTCGTGCGTGACCTGCGCGTCCTGCTCCGCTTCCGGAACTTCCGGCGCCTGCTCGCCGTGCGGCTGCTCTCCCAGGGAGCCGACGGCGTCTACCAGGTCGCGCTCGCCACGTATGTCGTCTTCTCACCGGAGAAGCAGACGTCGGCCGCCGCGATCGCCTCGGCGATGGCCGTTCTGCTCCTCCCGTACTCGCTCGTCGGCCCGTTCGCCGGTGTCCTGCTGGACCGCTGGCGGCGCCGCCAGGTCTTCCTGTACGGCAACCTGCTGCGTGCCTTCCTGGCCTGTGTGACGGCCGTTCTGATGCTGAGCGCCGTGCCGGACTGGCTCTTCTACGTCTCCGCGCTCTGTGTCACCGCGGTCAACCGCTTCGTCCTAGCCGGGCTCTCGGCCGCGCTGCCGCGCGTGGTGGACGCCGATCGCCTGGTGATGGCCAACTCCCTCTCCCCGACGGCCGGAACACTCGCCGCCACCGCGGGCGGTGGAATCGCCTTCGCCGTACGGCTGTTGGTGGCGGACTCCGATGCCGCGGTGGTCGTCGTCGGCGCGGTCCTGTACCTGTGTTCCGCCCTCGCCTCCCTGCGCATGGCACCGGAACTGCTGGGGCCCGAGCCGGACTTGGTGCGGCTGCGACTGCGGGCGGCGCTCTCCGGCACCGCGCGGGACCTGGTGGCGGGCGTACGGCATCTCGCCGAGCCCCAGCGGCGGGAGGCGACCTGGGCGCTGGCCTCGATGACGCTGATGCGGTTCTGCTACGGCGCCCTGACGGTCATGGTGCTGATGCTCTGCCGGTATGCCTGGTCGTCGGACTCCGAGGAGGGGCTGGCCCTGCTGGGCCTCGCTGTGGGGATCTCGGGCGCGGGCTTCTTCGCGGCGGCCGTGGTGACCCCGTGGGCGGCCGGGCGGCTGGGGCCAGGCATGTGGATCGTCACCTGTGCCGCTGCCGCCGCCGTCCTGGAGCCGGCCCTGGGACTTCCGTTCGCCGAAGTTCCCATACTGATCGCGGCCTTCGTCCTGGGTCTCGTCACCCAGGGCGCGAAGATCGCCACGGACACGATCATCCAGTCCTCGGTCGACGACGGCTTCCGTGGCCGGATCTTCTCGGTTTACGACGTGCTGTTCAACATCGCCTTCGTCGGTGCCGCGGGAGTTGCCGCCCTGATGCTCCCGCCTGACGGCCGCTCAGCTGCTCTGGTGATAACAATCGCCGTTATCTACGCGACGGTTGCTGCGGGTATGGCCCGCTTTGAACGGCAGTAAGTGTCACATCAGTGCCACAGAGCATTCCTGAGGCTCTGCGTTGTCAGTGGGTCCCGATAGCTTACGCACGTCTTATTTCGCGCCATGCGCGCATACTTCCGAGGGGGACCCCCAAATGACCACTCCGCCGCCGGGCCAGAACCCGTACGCCACACAGCCCACCCAGCCGGGGGTCCCCCAGCCGTACCCGCCGCAGCCGGGCGCACCGTTCCAGGGGGCTCCGGTCCCGCCGCCCGCACCGAAGAAGCGCGTCAGCAAGACCCTTCTGCGTATCGGCGCCTTCATCGTCGTCGCGATCATCGTCGCCCTCGGCAAGTGGTACCTGGGCCAGAGTGACGCCGAGACCACCTCCGTGGGCAGTTGCATGCACAACGAGGGCTCGCAGTCCTCGCCGGATCTGAAGACCGTCGACTGCTCCTCCGACGGCGCCGAGTACAAGGTCGTCGAGAAGTTCGACAACACCAGCGACAGCAGCAAGTGCCAGTCGGTCAAGGAAGCCGAGATCTCGTACTACCAGGTGGGCAACAACCACAACGTGGTGCTCTGCCTGAAGTCCGTGTAGGGCCGGCACAGGAACGATCGAGGGGCGATGTTTCACGTGAAACATCGCCCCTCGGTATGTGCCCGACCGGTTCGGCCGGGGTCATGTTTCACGTGAAACATGACCCCTGTTTCACGGCTCGGCCCCAGTTCCCCCCGCCGGTTCAGCCTTGCTCGGTCCACCACTCCTTGAGCGCCGACACCGCCGCGTCGTACCCCATCGGGCCGTTCTCCAGCCGCAGTTCCAGCATGAACTTGTAGGCCTGCCCGATGACCGGGCCCGGACCGACGCCCAGGATCTCCATGATCTGGTTGCCGTCGAGGTCCGGACGGATGGCGTCCAGCTCCTCCTGCTCCTGGAGTTGAGCGATGCGTTGTTCCAGTCCGTCATACGCGCGAGACAGGGCGCCCGCCTTGCGTTTGTTGCGCGTGGTGCAGTCGGAGCGGGTCAACTTGTGGAGGCGATCCAGGAGCGGGCCGGCATCACGTACGTACCGGCGGACCGCCGAGTCCGTCCACTCCCCGGTCCCGTAGCCGTGGAAGCGCAGGTGGAGTTCGACCAGACGCGAGACGTCCTTGACGAGGTCGTTGGCGTACTTGAGGGCGGTCATCCTCTTCTTGGTCATCTTGGCACCCACCACCTCGTGGTGGTGGAAGGAGACCCGGCCGTCCTTCTCGAAGCGGCGCGTCCTCGGCTTACCGATGTCGTGCAGCAGTGCGGCAAGCCGGAGCGTGAGATCGGGACCGTCCTCCTCCAACGCCATCGCCTGCTCCAACACGATCAACGTGTGGTCGTAGACGTCCTTGTGCCGGTGGTGCTCGTCACGCTCCAGCCGCAGCGCCGGAAGCTCGGGCAGCACGTGGTCGGCGAGCCCGGTCTCGACCAGCAGCGTCAGGCCCTTCCGCGGATACGCGGAAAGGATCAACTTGTTCAGCTCGTCCCGGACCCGCTCCGCGGAGACGATCTCGATTCGCCCGGCCATCTCGGTCATCGCCGAGACGACGTCCGGAGCCACTTCGAAGTCGAGCTGGGCGGCGAAACGCGCGGCCCGCATCATCCGCAGAGGGTCGTCGGAGAAGGACTCCTCCGGAGTGCCGGGCGTGCGCAGCACACGCTCCGCGAGGTCCTCCAGACCACCGTGGGGGTCGATGAACTCCTTCTCGGGGAGTGCCACGGCCATCGCGTTCACCGTGAAGTCACGCCGTACGAGGTCCTCCCCGATGGAGTCTCCGTAGGACACCTCCGGCTTGCGCGAGGTCCGGTCGTACGCCTCCGACCGGTACGTGGTGACCTCGATCTGAAAGCGCTGAACAGCCTCTCCGACGCGGGCGTCCTTCTGAGCCCCCACCGTGCCGAAAGCGATACCGACCTCCCACACGGCGTCCGCCCAGGGGCGCACAATCTTCAACACGTCCTCAGGACGCGCGTCCGTCGTGAAGTCCAGGTCGTTGCCGAGCCGACCGAGGAGCGCGTCCCGTACCGAGCCGCCGACGAGGGCGAGCGAGAACCCGGCCGTCTGGAAACGGCGGGCGAGATCGTCGGCGACAGGGGACACCCGCAGCAGTTCGCTCACCGCGCGGTGCTGCACCTGACTCAGGGCACTGGGCTTGTCTTCGTTGGCGTTCGGCACAACAGAAAAGGGTACGTGCCCCCGGCCACTGGGAGCGCCTCCATTGAACGTGCACAGTCGTCCCTCCCGCCGCTCCCTTTAATACGTGCACATACGGGACAGCGTGGCCCTGCCCGCCGATCTTGTGAGGCAGACCGCGGCACTTCCCCTCAGCGCACATCGTTACCATGCGTGGACGCACATTCCGACGACCACTGACACGACGAGGGACGGGCGAGCGCGTGGCCGAGGCGGTAGACACCCAGGGTATGAGTGCCTCACCTGCCCGCCGGTGGCTCCGGCGGACCGGAGCACTGTTCGCCGGGGCGCCTCTGCTGGCCTGTCTGCTCCAGCTGCCTGCCGCGCCGGAAGCGCACTCCGCGACGAAGTCCTCACCGGCCGAGGCCACCGGGTCGAACACGGTCGACGTCTCCTTGGACTCGCTCGCCCCGACCGTTCCCACCGATGGCGACACCATCACCGTCTCCGGCACGGTCAGGAACAACGGCAAGCAGCCGGTCACGAGCGCCCACGTGGGCGTCCGCGTCGGCGGGACCGTCTCCGGCCGTTCGGCCATCGACGAGGCCGCCAAACGCACCCGCTTCAACCAGTACACCGACGGGACCGAGGTCGGCGGGAAGTACGTCGAGAAGTTCTCGAGGCTCACCCCCGGCGTGGCCCAGTCGTTCAGCATCTCGGTGCCGGTCGAGGAACTGGACCTCGGTGCCGACGGCGTCTACCAGCTCGGGGTCTCCCTCACCGGCCGGACCGCGGCCACGCCGTACGACCAGGTGCTCGGCATCCAGCGGACGTTCCTCCCCTGGCAGCCGGACGAGGCGAACAGCAAGACGAAGACGACGTACCTCTGGCCCCTGCTCTCCACCTCCCACCTGACGGCGGAGACAGGGCCGGGCGAACAGCAGACACCCGTCTTCCAGAACGAGGACCTGGCCGACGAGATCTCCCGGGGCGGCCGCCTGGACCAGCTGCTGAGCCTGGGCAAGGAACTCAACATCACCTGGGTGATCGACCCGGACCTCCTGGCCTCCGTCGACGCGATGACGCGCAGCTACCAGGTCAAGAGCGGCACCGAAACCGTCGCGGGCAAGAACCAGGCGGTCGCCAAGCGGTGGCTCGCCGAACTCGAAGAGGCCGTCCAGGGCGAGGAAGTCGTCGCCCTCCCCTTCGCCGACCCCGACCTCGCCTCGCTGGCGCACAACGGCAAGAACGTCACCGGCTCCCTGAGCCACCTCAAGGACGCCACCGACGTGGCCGCCGACACCGTGGAGACCGTGCTCCACGTGGAACCGGAGACGGACTTCTCCTGGCCCGTGAACGGCGCCGTCGACCCGTCGATCGTCAAGGTCGCCACCTCGGCGGGCGCCGACAAGGTGATCGCCCGCAGTGACAGCCTCCAGGAGACCGGAAGGCTGACGTACACGCCGAACGCGGCCCGCCCCATCGGCGGCGGCACCACGGCGGTCGTGGCGGACGCACGGCTGTCCACGGCGTTCCAGGGCGACATGACGAAGGCCGACAACGCCACCCTGGCCGTGCAGAGGTTCCTCGCGCAGAGCCTGATGACCAACCTGCAGGCCCCGGACAAGCAGCGCAGCGTGGTGATCGCCCCGCAGCGCATGCCGTCCGCGAGTCAGGCCCAGACAATGGCTCAGGCCCTGACGGCCCTCCAGAACGGAAACTGGTCCCAGTCACAGGACCTGTCGACGGCCGCCGACACCAAGCCCGACCCGAATGCCAACACGAAGGTCCCGGCGGCCTCCGCGTACCCCGCGTCCCTGCGCAAGCAGCAGCTGCCGACAGCGGCCTTCGAGACGATCCTCGGCACCCAGACCGACCTCGACCGATTCAAGGTGATCCTCTCCGACAAGTCCCGCGTCGTCACACCCTTCGGACGGGCCATGAACCGGGAGATGTCCACCTCCTGGCGCGGCCGCGCCACCGAGGCCCGCGCCTACCGCGACAGCGTGCGGTCGTACCTCGGCACCCTCACCGACCAGGTCAGGCTGATCAAGAAGTCGGAGACGAAGCTCTCCGGCCGCAGCGCCACGATCCCGGTGACGGTGCAGAACAACCTCGTGCAGGGCGTCGACAAGCTGGTGCTACGCCTCACGTCTTTGCAGCCGAAGCGCCTGGAGATCGACGGCGACGACTACGCGGAACAGACCATCACGGTCTCCGGCGGACACAGCCAGTCGGTGAAGTTCGACACCAACGCCAACGTCAACGGCGAGGTCGCGGTGGTGGCGCAGCTCTACACGGAGGACGGTCAGAAGTATGGTCCCCCCGTGACGTTCGACGTGAGCGTCACCGAGTTCACGCCCACCGTGATGCTGGTGATCGCCGGCGGAGTGCTGTTGCTCGTGCTCGCCGGCTTCCGGATGTACACACAGCGCAAGCGCGCGGCGGCACGGCGGGCCGAGGAGGAGACCGAGGAGGACACCCCGGTCGAGGAGACCAGCGCCACGGGAGTCCCCACCGCGGACGGACCCGTGGAGGAGTCCCTCGCGCGGTCCGGGGCAGACGAGCCGGAGCACCCGAGTGACCCGCCAGCGGACACCGCACAGGAAAGCACCGACCCGTCCGGCACGGGTGAGAGAGTGGACCGTTGAGCGATGTCGTGGCCGGTGGGCCAGGGGACGATGAGGTGGGGTAAGGATGAACGCGCCGTACGACGGTGACCGCGGTCAGGGCGCGGACGACTCGGGCTACCCCGAGCGCCCGCAGCCCGGGCCCGGCCATGTCCCGCCGCAGCCCCACACCGACATGTACTTGCAGGACGCCCAAGGACCGGACGCCTACGGCCAGGATCCCTACCGGGCGCAGGACCTCTCCGCCCAGGACCCGGTCGCCGGGGCGCTCTACGAC
>NZ_VJZC01000178.1 GCF_009377185.1 Streptomyces spongiae | reverse complement strand
GGACGGGACGGGTAGGGGCGGCGGGGGCGAGAACATCGTTCCCCGGCCAGCGCCGCTCCCCTCGCCTGGGGCCGCTGGGATGGAAACACACCCGAGGTACTCCTACATGCGTTCGAGCACCACTTTGACGTGCCCAATTGCCACTGTCTGCACGGTTCTTCACAGATGTTCGGGATGGCGCGAACTGTCGCTGTTGACGGCGGGTTCGCGCCGGTAGCGTGTGCGGGCCCCCCTTTGCCCCAGTCACGTTCGCATCCGTACGTACGAAGGAAAACGACAGATGGCAGAGTCCGGGCAGCAGGACCAGCAGTACGAACGGTACGAAGGCGGCAGCCCCGAGGCCGAACGGCTCGTGTTCGAGCGGCTGGCACGGGAGTTGATGAACGTCCAGGTCAGCAACCGCCGCGCCGGGGGCGGCGGAATCACCCGCGCCTTCCACGCCAAGGCACCGGTGGCCGTGGAGAACGCCCGACTACGCTTCCACGACGACCTGCCCGCCGCCCTGCGCGTCGGTTTCGCCCAGCCCGGCGCCGAGTACACGGCCACCGTGCGCCTGTCCAACGCGAGCGGCATCCGACAGGGCGACGGTTCACCCGATCTACGGGGCGCCGCCGTGCGCGTGCGAGTGTCGGAGGGTGAGAGCCACGACCTGCTCGCGACCAGTTACCCCGTCTCCCACGCCCGGAACGCTCGCGAGTTCGTGGCCTTCGCCAAAGCCATGGCAGGGGCGAGGACACCGCTGCGGAAGGCGTTCGGGCTGTTCGTGAAGCTGCCGCTGGCCGTGGGGCTGGGGACGGCCAACCGGATGCGGAAGAACGTCCGGTCCGCCACCCGCCACGCCGTCAACTCCCTCGCCACAGAGACGTATTGGAGCCGGGGCGCCATCCTGTGGGGCGATGCCGGGCCGGTGCGCTACCTGCTGCGCCCGGCACCGGGCGGTCCTCCCGGATCCGCGCCCGACCGCACGGACCCGCAGTTCCTGGCGCGGGAGTTCGCGCGGCGGCTCGCGACGACGGACGTCGTGTTCGACCTGTGCGTGCAGCGGTACCTGGACGAGCGTCACACGCCCGTCGAGGACGCCGCCGTGGAGTGGAGGGACTCCGTCACGCCCGCGCTGGCGATCGCCCGGCTCACCATCCCGCGCCAGGACCTGAACAGCGCCGAGGCCCGTTCCGCCGCCCGGCGGATCGAGGAGCTCGCCTTCAACCCCTGGTACACGACTGACGAGTTCCGGCCGCTGGGCAACATCAACCGGGCCCGCAAGACGGCGTACCGGGCGAGCAGCGCGCACCGGCTCGGGCAGCGCTTCGTCACGCGGGAACCGCTGCAGAACCGGTTGCTCGACCGGCCCGTGGGCACCGCGTTCGCGCTGCTCAACCGGTACATACCCTGGCACCGGCTGCCGGTCCGGCTGAGCCTGCTGAACCTGGTGTTCCTGCGGAAGGTGCTGCGGCGGCTCAACCTGGTCGACACCGAGGTGCGCGAGGCCCCGCCCAAGGCCCAGCCCGTGCCGGAGCCCGTACCGGAGCGGCTGCGCACGGAGCGGTCGTACGACGGGACGTACAACGATCTGTCCGACCCGGGGATGGGCGCGGTCGGGGCCGCCTTCGGGCGCAATCTGAAGCCCGAATACCGGCCCGATCTCTTCGATGTGCCGAACCCGGTCACGGTCAGCCGTGAGCTGCTGTACCGGGAGAGCTTCGTGCCGGCGACCTCGCTCAACGTGCTCGCCGCCGCCTGGATCCAGTTCCAGGTGCACGACTGGGTCAACCACCGCCGCTACAAGCTCGGTGACCGCAGCGTGGAGGTTCCGCTGCCGCCCGGCTCCGGGCCCTGGTACAACACGCCCGGCGGCCCTGCCGAGAACGTCATGCGGATCGCCGAGAACGAGGGCCTGGAGCAGCCGGGCAACCGCCCGCCGATCCTGTTCGGCAACTACGCCTCGCACTGGTGGGACGGCTCCGAGGTGTACGGCGGCGACGAGCAGACCGCGCGGTTCCTGCGTGAGCCGGACGGCGGCGCCGAACTCCGTCTGGAAGACGGCCATCTGCCGCCGGGCGGGGCGAACGGGGTTCCCCTCACCGGCTTCAACGAGAGCTGGTGGATGGGCCTCAGCGCGATGCACACGCTGTTCGCGCGCGAGCACAACGCGGTGTGCCACGCGCTGCGCGCCGAGTACCCGTCGATGAGCGAGGAGCGGATCTACCACACGGCACGCCTGGTGGTCTCCGCGCTGATAGCCAAGATCCACACCGTGGAGTGGACACCGGCGATCCTCGCCACCGAGGCCATCGACATCGGGCTGAAGACCAACTGGCAGGGACCGCCCAGGAGTTGGCTGAACCAGCTGGGCCTGTGGCTGTTCGAGGCGCACTCGCTGACCGGTATCCCCAAGACACTGCCGGACCACCACACGGCGCCGTACTCGCTGACCGAGGACTTCACGACCGTCTACCGTATGCACCCGCTGATCCCGGACGACTTCGAACTGCGCGAGCACAGCTTCGGGCAGCGTCTTCAGACCGTGGGCTTCCTGGACATCCACGGTGGAGCGGCGGAGACACAGATCCGCAAGACGGGGCTGGCGAACAGCCTGTACTCGTTCGGCATCGCCCACCCCGGCGCGATCACGCTGCACAACTTCCCGCGCTCGCTGCAGCACTTCGAGCGGGAGGGCGAGATCATCGACCTGTCGGTCGTCGACCTGGTCCGGACGCGGCGACGCGGCGTACCGCGCTACAACGACTTCCGGGCGGGCCTGCACAAGCCGCGTCTGCGCTCCTTCGAGGAGGTGTCGGAGAACCCGGAGACCGTGGCGCGACTGAAGGACGTCTACCGCTCGGTCGACGAGATCGACACCGTGGTCGGCCTGTTCGCGGAGAACCCACCGACCGGCTTCGGGTTCAGCGACACCGCGTTCCGCGTCTTCATCCTGATGGCCAGCCGCCGCCTGCAGAGCGACCGCTTCCTGACGGTCGACTACCGACCCGAGATCTACACCCCGCTCGGCATCGACTGGGTGGAGAAGGGCGGGATGAACTCGGTGATCCTGCGCCACTGCCCGGAGCTCGCGGCCCTGCTGCCGCGCGAGGCGAGCGCGTTCGCGCCGTGGCGCACGGTCCGGCCGACGGGCAACGGAGGGCTGAGTGACAAGACCTGACGAGGTCTGAGCGATCTGAGCGACAAGATCCAACGGGGGAAACACATGACAGTGATCGACGACCAGCCTGAGTACGCGGGCATGCCCCAGGGGCACCCCGGACTCGACGATCTGTTCCGGCGCCCACTACTGGAGACCGTCTGGCGACGCCGCACCCACCGCGTCAGCCGGGGCGCCTCGGTGCCCGCCGGCACGATGACCTACTCCTCGCCCCACGCTCCACAGCCTCTGTCGGAGCTGGAGGAGGCGTTGCTCATCGCGATCACGGGGTGCACGGGACTCACCATGCCCGACCGGCCGTTCGACGACCCGCGGGACGGCAAGCCCATCATGGCCAAGCCGAACCTGACCATGGCGGGCCGGACCGCGGGCAGCCCGGACAACGCCCAGGGCACCCACTTCTTCATGATCAACGACTCGGGGACGTACTTCCTGCGCAAACTGCCGCCCGCGCCGCGGGAGCCCTTCGACGCCGACACGCTGATCGCGCGGGCCCGCGCGTCGAAGGTGAAGGTCCTGGACCACCGCCTCGACGTCGCCGAGGGGCAGCGCGACTTCCCGGCGTATCTGGACTCGAACCGCTTCCTGTCCAACCTGCCGGGGACGACGTTGTTCTTCCCGGTCGTCGATCTGTCGCACCAGTACGTCAACGCGCTCATGTACCTGCTCACCCAGCCGGACGGGGCGCGCCCGACCCTGGTCGACGACCGCAACTTCTACCGCCCGGCCGGGGTGAGGAAGTGGGTCGGGAACGGCTTCCTCAACAAGGACCTGAAGCTGCCGCTCGGCGCGCTCGGCCCCATGCGCACGCAGATCGAGGCGGACCTGCTGCTGCAGAACCTGATGCTGACGGCGGAGGCGATGGGGCTGGGCGCCTGGATCCACGCCACCATCAACCCGCAGATCGCGCTGGGCGACCCGAAGTTCTCGCGGAAGTACGGCAGGATGCTCGGCTTCACGTTCGCCACCCCGCGCTGGCGGCTCGGCGACCTGTGGCGCTGGC
Source organism: Streptomyces spongiae (assembly GCF_009377185.1). GTDB lineage: Bacteria > Actinomycetota > Actinomycetes > Streptomycetales > Streptomycetaceae > Streptomyces > Streptomyces spongiae. The sequence continues at coordinate 12,751 of NZ_VJZC01000178.1, read as the reverse complement.
ACATCCCGCTGCCGAAGTACAGCAACGTCCGCTCGCACCCGGTCGGTCTGCGCTCCCCCGACGGCGAACCGCTGATCACAGCCGCGTGTCCGCCGGCGTACAGGTCGATGTCGGACGCGGTGGACGCGATCGTCCGCGAGAAGTTCGGGCAGGGCGGCACGTACGCCGACAAGGACGTCTTCGCCCGGATCTACAAGGAGGACTACGGGCAGCGGTACCTGGCCGAGGCGAGCGAGTACGAGGAGCGGGTGATCGACTGTGCGCGGGACATCTGCGAGTACATCCTGCGTACGCACGGCCGCTTCCCGGCGCACACCGACGCGATCCACGTACCGGGCGTCTGGCTCCAGGCGCATCACGTCGAGACCGAGTACTACGAGCGGTACTTCGCGAACGGGCTGACCGACGCCCACCGCCGGCACGCGGAGGTGTGGGACCGGTCGTGACAGGCAGGGCGACCGGGGCAGGTGTGCCGGCCGGAGTCCCGGTCGCCCACGGCGAGTTGACAGCTCACAGGGGTCGCGTCAGAGTCCGGGCGTGAGCGAGATCAACGATCTGACGCCGGCCGAGGCACGGGTGTGGCGGGCGTTTCCCCGGGGCGAGGCCGTGGACTTCCGTACGGCCGAGGACGAGGACGCCTCGCCCGGCGACGGGTGGGGGCCGGAGCGGACCGTACGGGCGAGCGTGCTGAGGGCGCTGCTGCTGAGGGCTCCGCGGGAGGAGGGAGAGGTCGCCGCGCTCAAGGTCGCGGGTGCGCGGATCACCGGGGTCCTGGACCTGCGGTACGCGACGGTCGACAGCGTCGTACGCCTGAGTTCCTGCCGCTTCGACGACACTCCCGACCTCTCCGGCGCGCACCTGAGCTATCTCAACCTGACCGACTCGGTGCTTCCCGGTCTGGCGTCGGCGCGTGCCCGGGTGGACGGCAGTCTGCGGCTGACCGGCTGCCGGTTCCGCGGACCGGTCCGTCTCGGCGGGGCACACATCACGGGGGCACTGTTCCTGGAAGGGGCGGAACTCACCGCACCGGACGGACCGCAGCCCGTGCTGCAGCTCAAGCACGTGACCGTCGAGGACGAGATATGCGCGACCGGGCTGCGGACGCACGGCGAGATACGGCTCGACAGCGCCACCATCGCCGGATCGGTCAACCTCGACGGCGCACGGCTCCACCATCCTGGCCACGCCGTCCTCGACGCACAGACCCTCGTCGTGGAGGGCGACGTCCTCATGCGGCGCGTGCACGCCGTCGGCTGGATCGGCCTGGGCGGCGCCCGTGTCGCGGGCCGCCTCGACCTCTCGCACACCCGCCTGTCGAACCCCGGCGACGCGGCGCTGCGCGCGAGCGGCTGCACCGTGGGGGAACTCTGGCTGCGGGGGGACGCGTCCCTGGAGGGCCGACTCAATCTGCGCCGCGCCCAGATCGACGTCCTGTTCCTGGAAGCGGAGGCGGTGCCGGACGAGGTCCTCCTCAACAGCCTCGTCTACTCCACGCTCATCCCCCACGAGCCCGCCGAGCGTCGCCTGCCGATGCTGGAGCGGGACCGGGAGGGGTATGTCCCGCACGCCTACGAGCAGTTGACCGCCGCCTACCGCAGGATCGGCGACGATCTCGCGGCCCGCCTCGTGCAACTCGCCAAGCAGCGCCGCCACCGCTCCACGCTCCCCTGGTACGGCCGTGTGTGGGGCCACCTCCAGGACGCCACCGTCGGCTACGGCTTCCGCCCGCTGCGCGCCTGCGTCTGGCTGCTGTCGCTGCTCGCCGTCGGCTCAATCGCGTACGGGCTGCACCACCCGCCGCCGCTCAAGCCGTCCGAGGCCCCGCAGTTCAACCCGGTGTTCTACACGCTCGACCTGCTGCTGCCGGTGATCTCCTTCGGGCAGGAGGGCGCGTTCGCCCCGCGGGGCGGGTACCAGACGCTGTCCTACGTCCTGATCATCACGGGCTGGATCCTGGCCACGACGGTCCTCGCCGGTGTGAGCAGGTCGGTCAGCCGCCAGTGAGTCACCGCACGGCGTGCTGCGCGGCCAGCCGGACCGGCGCGTTCTGGGCGCCGTAGCCGCGGTAACCGCCGTCGCGCTGGGCGAGTTCGAAGAAGACCCGGCCGACGGTGTGGGTGTAGCAGTGCCGGAACTCGCCGTACGCGTCCCGGTCGTAGAGGATGCCCAGTTCGCGGTACGTCTCCAGTTCCCCGTCGGGGAACTCGTGCCGGGCGGCGAGGTCGTCGTAGTAGTTCGCGGGTACGGCCAGCAGACGGCCGCCCGCGTCGCGGAAGGCGCGGGCCGTCGCGACCACGTCGTCGGTGGCGAGCGCGATGTGCTGGGCGCGGGCGCCGTCCTCGGTGGGGGCGGGGCCGACTCCGAGGGCGATACGGACGCTGCCGTCGGCGTTGGTGACCGCGCGGCTGCGGTGCAGTCCGTAGGGGTCGGCGACGTCGACGCTGTCCTGGGCGTGCAGTCCGAGCACGCTGCGGTGGAAGAGGACCGCCTCGTCGAACTCGTGCCAGGGCTGGGTGAGGGCCAGGTGGTCGATGCGGGTGACTCCGTGGGGGGCCGCGTCCTGGTGCGGGACGTCCACGAAGTCGGCGCGCCAGTGGGGCGGTGCGGGCCGCTGGGCCGCATCCTGCGTGGCGACGAAGAACAGTTCCGTGCCGTCGGGGGCGGCCACCGCGTCGAGGAGCGCGTCCTCGGGGGCGAGGCGGCGCGGGAGCACGGGGGCGAGGAGTGCCTCGGCGCGGCGGGCCGCTCCGGAGGGGTCCGGGGACTCCAGGCCGACAGCCGCGAGGGAGGTGCCGTCACGGCGTGCGGCCGGCCCCGTGTTGACGAGGACGCGGGCCTCGCCCTGCTGCCACAGGTCCACGGGCTTGCTGCGGTGGCGTGCCACCCGGGCGAAGCCGAGGGCGCCGAGGAGCGCGGAGGCCGGTTCGGCGTCGGCGGTGACGAGTTCGACGAAGGCGGCGCCCGTGGGGACCACGGGTTCGGGCAGCGCGGCCAGGCCGGCCGCCTCCTGGAGGACGAGGAGGGAGCGGTGCGCGTCGACGGCCGTGGGGCCCGCCTCGGCCTGCCGGAACACGTCGTTGAAGATCTCCAGGGACAGCGGCCCCTGATAGCCGGCCGCGATGACGTGCCGGACCAGGCCCGTGACGTCGAGGCCGCCCTGCCCGGGGAAGCAGCGGTAGTGGCGGCTCCACTGGAGCACGTCCATCGCCATCAGCGGGGCGTCGGCGAGCTGCAGGAAGAAGATCTTCTCGCCGGGGATGTCCTCGATGCCCTTGGGATCGCTGCCGCGGGCGAGGATGTGGAAACTGTCCAGGCAGGTGCCGAGCGCGGGATGGTCGGCCGCCTCGACGATGCGCCAGGCGTGGTCGTACGTGTTGACGTGCCGCCCCCACGCCAGCGCCTCGTACGCGACGCGGATGCCGAAGTCCTGGGCCAGGTCGGCCAGTTGGCGCAGCTGGGCGGCGGCCAGCGCGTCGTGGTCCTCGGCGAGCGGGGAGACGCTGGAGCAGACCAGGACGGTGTCGGCGCCGAGCCGCCCCATCAGCTCGAACTTGTGCCGGGCGCGCCGCAGGTTGCGGGCGAACTCCTCGGGCGGCACGGCCTCGATGTCGCGCATCGGCTGGTAGAGGTCGATGCTCAGCCCCAGGTCGGCGCAGCGGGCGCGGATGTCCTCGGGGGTGAGGGGACTGGCGAGCAGGTCGTTCTCGAAGATCTCGACCCCGTCGAACCCCGCCCGAGAGGCAGCGGCGAGCTTCTCGGTGAGGGACCCACTGAGCGAGACGGTGGCGATGGAGGTACGCATGGAAGGGCTCCTTCAAGGCTTCGGTTCCGGCAAGGCGCCCCTTCAGGGGCGCGGGGAACTGCGCGACCAGCCACAAACAACCCGCAGCCGACGCACCACAGGCCCCCAACGGCGCTCAGTTACGGACACTCGCAACACCGGCCAACTCACCAATGTCCGCCAACATCGCGGCAGTGTCCGGCTCCCGCCCGGTGAACAACCGAAACGCATCCGCAGCCTGAAAAACGGCCATACCTCCCCCGTCCAGCGTGGCGCAGCCAACCGCCCGAGCCGTCCTCAACAGCTCCGTCTCCAACGGCCGGTACACCACCTCGGCAACCCACAGCCCCGCCCGCAACAGCCCCGCCGGGAACGGCACCCCGGGATGGGCGGCCATCCCGGTGGGCGTCGCGTGCACGACCCCGTCGGCCCCGGCGAGCAGCCGCGGCAGGCCGTCCGGGGTCGCGGCAGCCGCGCGGCCAGCGCCGAAGTGCCGGTTCAGAGCGGCGGCGAGGTCGACCGCCCGGTCGGGCATCGCGTCCACGACGGTGACGTGCTCGGCGCCGAGGGTGAGCGTGGCGTGGGCCACGGCCGCGCCCGCGCCTCCGGCGCCGAGCTGCACCACGTGCTCCAGCGGGACGTCGGGCAGACCTCGGGCGAAGGAGGCCGCGAAGCCGGTGACGTCCGTGTTGTGGCCGACGGCGCGGCCGTCTTCGAAGACGACGGTGTTGACGGCGCCGAGCGCCTCTGCCTGCGGGGCGAGCCCGTCCAGGTGCTCGATGACGAGCTGCTTGCACGGGTGCGTGATGTTCAGCCCGTCGAAGCCCAGGTCGCGGGCGGCGCGGACGAGGTCGCCCACCGCCTCGGGGCCGACGCCGAGGGTGTCGATGTCGATCAGGCGGTACACGTAACGAAGGCCCTGCCGGTCGGCCTCGCGCTCGTGCAGGGCGGGGCTGAGCGAGGGCCCGATGCCCGACCCGATGAGACCGACGAGATACGAGTCCTGGGGCACGGCGGGCCTCCTGCGAGCGGCTCACTAATGTACGAACTGGTTCGTTAGTCATATCAGCCCGTGGGAGCCCTGGGAAGAGTTGGCGAGAGTCACGCCACCGCTCGGAGAACCCTGAGTAACCGCGCCCCCCTGCCCGACGAGCTCCTGCTTCTACAATCGCGAGCACCGGAACAACCGAGGAATCCGAGGAATCCGATGACCACTGTCGAAGAGCCGGCCCGTTCCGGCGGGCGGCTGCGCGACGCGGCCCGTACGAAGGCCGAGATCCTCGACGTGGCGACCAGGGAGTTCGCCCGCTCCGGGTACGCCGGGGCGCGCGTCGACGAGATCGCGGCCCGCACCCGCACCACGAAGCGGATGATCTACTACTACTTCGGCGGCAAGGAGCAGCTGTTCACGGCCGTGCTGGAGCGCGCGTACTCCGTGATCCGGCAGGCCGAGCAGGATCTGGACGTCGAGCACCTGGACCCGGTCGCAGCCATCCGGCGGCTCGCCGAGCTGACCTTCGACCACCACGAGGCGCACCCGGACTTCATCCGTCTGGTGAGCATCGAGAACATCCACGAGGCCGAGCACATCGCCGCCTCCGAGGAGCTCGGGAAGATCGGCTCACCCGCCCTGGAGGTCATCCGCCGCATCCTGGAGTCGGGCCGGACGTCGGGCCTGTTCACCGCGGACGTGGACGCTGTGGACCTGCACGCGATGATCAGCTCCTTCTGCTTCTTCCGGGTCGCCAACCGGCACACCTTCGGCGCCCTCTTCGGCCGCGACCTGGTCGCCGCCGACCAGCGCGAGCACTACCGCACCATGCTCGGCGACATGGTCATCGCCTATCTGACGGCGGACCGGACCACGGACTGACGGCTTCAGCCGGGCGCCAACGGACCGGACCACCGACCCGCAGCGGCCCGAGGACACGGCACGGCCGCTGCGGAAGATCCTTCCGCACGCCCCCTTGACACCCGGGAAACGTCGGCGCAACATCACTGGCCAACCACTACTAACTACCTAGTGGGTTAATTAGCCGGGCGAACATCCGGCGCGGCCGACCCTCCACCCCCAGGGATCCGGCACTTCTCCCCTCCGCTCACTCCGCCTACGTTGGAGTCCCCTCGAAGGAGCACGCCGTGTCGTCTGTCCCCGCCGCACCCCTCGACGCGCCGCCCGGCCAGCCGAAGAAAGCCGCGACGGCCGCGTGGATCGGCAGCGCCCTGGAGTACTACGACTTCTTCATCTACGGCAGCGCCGCCGCCCTGATCTTCCCCGAGGTCTTCTTCGACGAGTCCGACCCGGCCACGGCGACCCTGCTGTCCCTGGCCACGTTCGGTGTCGCGTACGCGGCACGGCCGATCGGCGCGCTCTTCCTCGGGCACTACGGTGACCGGCTCGGCCGCAAGAAGATCATGGTCTTCACGCTGATCCTGATGGGTCTGTCGACGTTCCTCATCGGCTGTCTGCCGACGCGGGACCAGGTCGGCACGCTGGCGCCCGTCCTCCTGGTGCTCTGCCGTGTCCTGCAAGGCATCTCGGCGGCGGGCGAGCAGGCCAGCGCCAACTCGATGACTCTGGAACACGCGCCACCGAACCGCCGGGGCTTCTTCACCAGCTTCACCCTGAGCGGCACCCAGGGCGGGCAGTTGCTCGCCACCCTGGTCTTCATCCCGGTCGCCGCGCTCCCCGAGGACCAGCTGCTGTCCTGGGGCTGGCGGATCCCCTTCTGGCTGAGCATCGCGGTCGCCGTCGTCGGCTACGTCATCCGGCGGACCCTGGAGGAGACCCCGGCCTTCACCCAGCAGACCCGCTCCGAGGGCGTCGCGAAGCTCCCGCTGGCCATCCTGCTGCGTGAGCACTGGGCGGACGTGCTCCGGGTCATCGCGGGCGCGCTGATCGCCTCGGTCTCCACGATCTTCACGGTGTGGGCTCTGGCGTACGGGACGAGCGACTCGGTCGGGCTGTCCCGCTCCTCGATGCTGTGGGTGGGCGCGCTCGCCAACCTCGTCGCGCTCGGCGCGATCCCGGCGTGGGCCGTCCTGTCCGACCGCATCGGCCGCCGCCCGGTGTACCTGATCGGCGCCGCCGGCAGCGCGGTCATGATGTTCGCCTACCTGTGGGCGATCTCCACCGGCTCGTACCCGCTGGTCCTGATCCTCGGCATCCTCACCTTCGGTGTCGTGTACTCGGCCGCGAACGGCATCTGGCCCTCCTTCTACGGCGAGATGTTCTCCACCCGGGTCCGCCTGTCCGGCATGGCCATCGGCACCCAGATCGGATTCGCGGTCGCCGGGTTCGCCGTGACCTTCGCCGCGCAGATCGCCGGTCCGAACGGTGACGACTGGTCCGCCGTGGCCCTGTTCACCGCCGCCCTGTGCGTCCCGCCGGTCGTCGCCGTCCTCACCGCCCGCGAGACCCACAAGGTCCCGACGGAACTCCTCGGCGAGCGTGCGTCGCGCGAGGCGGCGGGCCGGGAGAAGGTCGCGGCCTGAGCAGCCGCCGGTCTCCCGGTCTCCCACCGATCTCCCACCGGTCCCCGAGTGCCCTCACGGGTGCTCGGGGACCGGCGCGTGATCAGCTACGGGCCAGGCGCCACAGCGAGGTGATCTCCGCCGCTCGGGCGGCGTGGAGAGGATCCGCCGTGTCCCGAGCGCGGGGATGCCGCGGCCTGGTGTCCGTCCGTTCCACCACGCGCAGCCCGGCCGCCTCGATGGAGGCCATCAGCTCTCCGCGCGCCCTGAGGCCCAGGTGCTCGGCCAGGTCGGAGAGTACGAGCCAGCCCTCGCCGCCGGGTTCGAGGTGGTCGGCCAGTCCGTAGAGGAAGCCTCGGAGCATGTCCCCGTCCCGGTCGTACACCCCGTACTCGAGGTCGGAGGTGGGCCGCCCGGGAAGCCAGGGCGGGTTGCAGACCACGAGGTCGGCGCGTCCGTCGGGAAAGAGGCAGGGTCCCTCGACGTCGACACGCCCCGTGAGGCGCAGCCGCCGGACGTTGTCCCGCGCGCAGGCCAGAGCGCGCGGGTTGATGTCGGTGGCGACGACACGGTCGATCCCCCGGCGGGCCAGCACGGCCGCGAGTACGCCTGTCCCCGTGCCGAGGTCGAACGCGGTACGGGGACGAGCGCCACGAGTTGCCGTCCCTCCAGGGAACGGCGCCCCGGCGACCAGATCGACGTACTCGCCCCTGACCGGCGAGAACACGCCGTAGTGCGGGTGGACGCGAGCACCGAGGGCCGATACCCGCACGCCCCTCGTGCGCCACTGATGCGCTCCGATCACCCCCAGCAGCTCGGTGAGGGAGATCGCCATCGGCCCGCCCGGCGGACCGTACGCCTCGGCGCACGCCCGGCGAAGGTCCGGGGCCCTGCGAAGGCCCAGCGAGTGGTCGCCCTCCAGGAGCACCACGAGCCTGCCCAGTACGCGGGCACGATGGCGACGGGCACGGCGGTACAGGTGAAAGTACTCCGCCGGGCCGTCACCGCGGCCGGGAGGTTTCCGGTCGACGCGACGGCCCATCGCCCGCAGGAGCCGACGGGCGTTGTGGAAGTCGCCGCGCCACAGCAACGCCGAATCGGACCCCTGCGGAGCAGGGCAAGGAACGGGATTCACCCCCAGGGCGAAAGACCGCTGGCCACGTACGGTAAGATGAACGCCACGCTGAGCGAGAACCAGGCTAGCGTGACGGCGCATTGCGAGAACCAAGCATGTGCCACCCGAGCTTTGTTGTGCCAAACCGGGCAGGTTCCGACCCGGCTGGTGTTGAGGGCGTAAGACCTCGCGGGCTGCTGGCCTGTGGGGCTTCCTGAGCCAGGAATCCCCCTGCTTCAGCTGGGGGAGGGTTCAAAGAGACACGAACATCACGAGAGATCACCGGGGATCGCGGGAGACCACGGGAAACTCAGAGCCTAGCGTCTGGGGGCCCCGTACGCCCGCTCCACCCGGAGCCGCAGGACGAGCCGTCGGTCCCGGACCATGGCCGCCCGGTAGTCGTCCCAGTCGGGGTGCTCACCGCTGACGTCCCGGTAGAGCCGGATGAGCTCCTCGACCGTCGCGTCGTACGGGTCCTCGGCGACCGGGGTCAGGTCGGCCGTGCCCTCGACGACCGTGTACGCCCACCGGTCGTGGCTGGTCACGTGGTACGACACCCGTGGGTCCCGGCGCATGTTGCGGGTCTTGGCGCGGGTGTCCGTGATCGAGACGCGCACCGTCCGCTCGTCGGGGTAGTACGCGTGGTTGACGTTCGAGAGCTGGGGGCGGCCGTCGGCCTTGAGGGTCACCAGCACTCCTCCGTCGTGCTCGGAGAGCAGCCCGAGCAGAGCGTTCTGTGCGTCCCGCGCGGCGTCGGGCACGCCGTTGGCTTCCTTCGCGTCCTGGGTCATGCCCTGACAACGGCCGGTGGCCGCGGGGAATTCCGCATAGACAGTGTCTACTCCTTCTTGGTAGACACTGTCTATGCCATCTGCCAGTGAACAGGACGGCGGGCTGCGCGCCCGTCTGATCGAGGTCGGCGTCGACCTGGTGACCACGGAAGGCGTGCAGGCGCTGTCCCTCAGGGAGATCGCCCGGCGCGCGGGCGTCTCGCACGGGGCGCCCCGCCGCTACTTCCCCACCCACCGGGAGCTGCTGTCCGCCATCGCGCGCCGGGGCTTCGAAAACCTGGCCGCCAGGGGCGCGGCCGCGATCGGCGACGGTACGGCGAGCCCGCGTGAGCAGCTCACCACGCTGGGACGCATGTACCTGGACTTCGCGCTCACCCACCGGGGCATGCACGAGCTGATGTTCCGTCACGACCTGCTGGAGAGCAACGAGTTGGGTCTGCGGGAGACGAGCCTGCCGATCTTCGCCCTGCTGACGGACCTGGTCGGCCGCGCCCGTCCCGGTGCCGACGCCCGTCTCGTCGCGGGCTCGCTCCTCGCGAACCTGTACGGCATCGCCCAGCTGTGGACCTGGGGCAGCCTCCAACTCACCACGGGTGCCGACGACTTCGCACCCCTTCTGCGCACCGCGCTGGACGCGCACCTGGGGCCGGAAGGATGAGGGCGCCGACAGCGGCGGGCCCGACGACGCCGATGGAAGCCGCCGCACCCCACCGCCGCCTCACCCTCGCCGGCAGCGTGCTCGGCGCCGTGATCGTCGCCCTCGACGGCACGGTCCTCACCATCGCGCAGCCCACGCTCCAGCGTGAGTTGGGCGCCTCCTTCACCCAGGTCCAGTGGACCAGCACCGGCTACCTCATCGCGGTGGCGAGCCTGCTGGTCTTCGCGGGGCGTCTCGGGGACCGCTACGGCCATCACCGGGTGTTCGCGGCCGGAATACTGGGCTTCGGGGCCGCGTCGGCGGGCATCGGGTGCGCGTCCGGTGTGGGCTGGGTGATCGCGCTGAGGGTGGCCCAGGGAGTCTTCGGCGCGCTGCTGCAGCCCGCCACCCTGGGCATGCTGCGCGCCGTCTACCCGCCCGACCGGCTGGGGATGCCGCTCGCGCTGCGCACCAGTGCCATCGGGGTGGCGGCCGCGGCCGGTCCTCTGGTCGGCGGGGTGCTGGTCACCCATCTGGGCTGGCGGTCGGTGTTCTTCCTCAATGTCGTTCCGGCCCTCGTCCTGGGCCTCCTCGCGCTGACCGTACGGGCCCCGGCCCGGCCGCGGACGGGTGCCACCGGCCTCGACCTGCCCGGTGCCTGTCTGCTCGCGGTGGCCCTCGGCGCTCTGGTGCACACGCTGGTCGGCGTGCCCGGCGAGGGTTCAACGGCCGGGACCGTGCTCGGGCTGTTCACCACGGTGGGCGCGGCCGTCGCGTTCGTACGCAGGGAGCGGCGCACCACCGATCCCCTGCTGCCGCCCGGGGTGCTGGGCTCGGGGACCGTCGGCGCGGCGCTCGGCGCCCTCGTGGCCGCGTCGGCGGCGATGCTCGGAACGATGTTCGTCAGCAGCTACGCGCTCCAGGACGTCCTCGGCCTGGACCCGCTGCGGACGAGCCTGACCGCGCTGCCGGGAGCCGTGGCGATGGTGCCGGCCGCGCCGCTGGCCGCCGTGCTGCTGCGCCGGTGGGGTGCCCGTCCGACGGCGTTCCTGGGCATGGGGCTCCTCTCTGCCGGGGTGCTGGCCCTGTCCCGGATAGGCGAGGGCACGTCGACGGTCGTGACCGGCGGCGGCTTCCTGCTCGTGGGGGCCGGTTTCGGCACGGTGATGGTGACGGCGACGACGGTCGTCGTACGGGACGTCCCGGCGGAGTCGGCCGGGGTGGCGGGCGGGCTCCAGCAGACCGCGCTGAACATCGGCCCGACACTCGGAGTCGCGGTGGCGACGACGGTGATCGGGGTGTCGGGCGGTGTGTCGCCCGGGCCCGCGCTCTTGGCGCTGACGTGCGGGGCGGCGCTCGGCGGGGCACTCTGCCTCAGGCTGCCCGGACGAGGGGCCCCGACGAGGGTTGACTCACCGTCCGTAAGGGACCATGAGAGGGAGGATGTTCGTGAGCCGTAGCCCGGAGCGGACCGTTCGGGCCGGAGTGGAGAGCGTGGCCCGGGTCGCGGGAGTGCCCGGGCCGCACCGGAGGTGAGTCATGGGACGACTGCGACAAGAGGTGGAACCGGGATCGGTCGGCCTCGACCCGAAGGCGCTGGCCCGGCTGGACGAGCACTTCGCCCGCCTGGTCGACGACGGCCGGCTGCCCGGCTACCTCGTCTCCGTCGCCCGGCAGGGCCGTGTCGCCCACCTCACGGCGTACGGCCACCGCGACCTCGCGGCCGGGCTCCCCGTCGAGAGCGACACCATCTGGCGGATCTACTCGATGACCAAACCGGTCACATCCGTGGCCGCGCTGATGCTGGTGGAGGAGGGTCTGCTCGCCCTCGACGACCCGGTGTCCCGGTACATCCCGGCCTTCGCCGAACCACGGGTGTACGAGTCCGGCGCCGGTACGGAGACCGTGACCCGCCCTGCCGAGCAGCCGATCCTGGTCCGCCACCTCATGACCCACACCTCGGGTCTGACGTTCGGCTTCTACCACTCCCACCCGGTCGACGCCCTCTACCGCGACGCGGGCCTGGAGAACTCCGTCCCCTCCGGCGCCGACCTGACCCGTACCTGCGAGGTGTACGCCAGCCTGCCGCTGCAGTTCGAGCCGGGCACACAGTGGAACTACTCGGTCTCCTCGAACGTCCTCGGCCGCGTCATCGAGGTGGTCTCGGGCCGACCCCTCGACGAGTTCTTCGCTGAGCGGCTCTTCGGGCCGCTCGGCATGACGGACTCGGGCCTGTCCATCACTCCCGAACAGGAGCCGCGGCTCGCGGAGTTGTACGGGGAGACCGACGGCGGCGGCATCACCCCGATCCCCGGCCTCCCCCTGCGTGGCCGCCCGCGCTTCCTGTCCGGCAGCGGGGGCATGGCGGCCACGGCCCACGACTTCCACCGCTTCATGGAGTTCCTGCGCCGCCGCGGCGAACTCGACGGAACCCGCCTGCTCTCCCCGGCATCCGTGGAGACGATGGCCTCCAACCACCTCCCGGACAACGCGGACCTGCGCTCCTTCGGCAGCGCGCCCCACCAGTTGCCGACCAACGCGGGCGTCGGGTTCGGCCTGGGCGTGTCGGTCGTCGTCGATCCCGACGTGACCGACACCCCGTTCCCCCGGGGCACGTACAGCTGGAGCGGCGTCGCCACCACGACCTTCTGGGTCGACCCGGAGCGCGACCTGACGGTCCAGTTCATGACACAGGTACGGCCGACCTCCTCCAGCACCGTCATCCTGGACCTGCGGCGGCTGGTGTACGAGGCGGTGGTGAGCTGACGCAGTCGCCGGGCTCCTGGGGCCGGGCTGCTCAGCCCGCCCCTTCCCGGAACGTGAACGTGACCCCGTCCCCCGCCAGTTCGGCCAGCCACTCATCCGACCGCCCCGCCGTCTCCGCCGCCCGGCTGAGCCCCGGCGGGAGGGAGCCGTCGAGGATGTGCCGAATGCCGAGGGCGAGAGGGCGGGAG
>NZ_VJZC01000177.1 GCF_009377185.1 Streptomyces spongiae | reverse complement strand
GGTCGGCCCCACCCCGCCCGCGTCAGCCCTGCGACGCCGCGGTGCGCCGCTTCACCAGCCACCAGGCGCCGCCGCTGAGGACGGCCAGAGCCACGACCACCCCACCGACGACCAGGCCCGCCGAGCCGCCTCCGTCGTCCTCGGCGGCTTTGGCGGCGGGCTCGGAGTCCGTGGCCCCTGCGGTCGGCTCGGTGGTCGACGGAGTCGGGTCGGCCTTCTCGCTCTCGGTGGGGGCGGAGCTGGGGCCGTCCGGCTTGGCACCGGAGGCAGCGGCCTTCAACTCCAGGACCGGCGCGGGCTGTTCCGGCTCATCGCCACCGGAGGGCAGTTCGATCCAACGGGAGATCTTTCCGTCGCTGTAGGTCTCGACGGTCTTGAACGCGATCTCCTTGGCGTCCGGGAGCTGCCGGACCTTGATCTCGTGCTCGGCGTTGGCACCGGTCTTCAGGGCGGGGCCGCCGACGGTGTACCCGTCGCTGGTGGCCTTCAACTTCCAGCCCTTGGGCGCTTCGCGGAGCGTGACGTCCTCAGGAGCGATGCCTTCGGGCAGGACGACCCGCAGTTCGGTGAAGCCCGCGGACTCGGACTCGGCCTCGGACACGAAGCCGATGGTGACGTCCCTGGCGAGGGCCTGGGGCTTGTCGGCCTCGACCTCCGCGTGCGCGGCGGCAGGTGCGGCCAGGGCGAGCGTGGCCGTCAGCGCGGCGGCACCGGCGAGAGCGACACGACGGCCGGCAGGGGCCAACACGTGCGTGGACATGGACACAGGGGAACTCCTTGCTGATACGGGAAGAACCGGTCCCGCAAACACCGGGACCGTGAAGCGCGAGGACGCCCCCGCCGCGGTGGCCCCCTGCGCACCACCACGTGCTCCAGTGCTTCCTCCCGTGCCCGCAGCGCCACCTCGAAGAACGCTCCCGGCCTCCGTCCGGGCAGCGTCGGCAACAGTGGGCCGGTGCCGGCGACCGGTCGTGACAGCACCTGCGCCAGGGCGGTCCCGACCGCCCCGGCCAGAGTGCGCAGCGTGCCGAGCGCCGCCGACATCCGTGCGTCCGCCCGGTTCAGCAGCAACGCCATGACCAGTGCGGTGACCGCGTGGACGGTCGTCATCGCCGCTCCGGCGTGATGCCAGACGTGGCCGTCTCCCGCCGCGGCAGCGAGATGCCCGGCGTGCGTCGCGTGCCACGGCGCCACCGCGGGCGGGTCGCCGTCCGCGGAGGACAGCGCGAGATGCAGCACGCCCTGCGTCGCCAGCGTGAACGCGATGGTCGCGGTCGGCGTGTAGTGGCGGCGCGCGAGCGGCCAGACCGCCGCGAACTGGGCCACGATCGCCACGCCCACCAGCCGCCAGGGCACCGCGCCTTCGGCGACGGCGTGGTGACCGACGGCCGCGAACACGGTGCCGAGCACGGCGAACAGGCCGGCCCGCGCGCACGTTCCCACCCGACCGGCCCGGCCTGTCCCGGTACATCCCTCGTGCCCGGTCACGGACGCCGCATGATCAGATGATCCGGTTGGTGGAGGTCACGGGCTTTCACCTTGTCGTATACGTCGGGTCGCGCGGGGTGGTTCAGCGAAGGGCAAGCGGAGCGCCTGGCACGGTCACTTGGACAGCCGGTCGTCGATGAGCGCCTTGAACGCCTCGTAGGAGCCGGGCGTCGGGATCATGGTCCCGTCGACGAAGAAGGTCGGGGTGCCCTGCACGCCCAGGCCGAGGCCGTCGCGCTGGTCGTCCTGGACGCGTCCGGCCGCATCGGGGTCGGCGAGGTCGGCGTCGAACCGGTCCATGTCCAGGCCGAGTTCCTTCGCGTAGCCACGGAAGACGGACTCCTTCCAGTCCTGGGACTCGCCCCACTCCTTCTGGGTGGTGAAGAGCTTGGTGTACATGTCCTCGAACCTGCCCTGGCGGGCGGCGGCCTCGGCGGTGCGCGCGGCGAGTTCGCCGTTGCGGTGGCCGGGCATCGGGAAGTAGCGGGCGACGAAGGTGACCCGGCCGCCGTACTCCTCGCGCAGCTTCTCCACCACCGGGTACATCGCCCCGCACGCCTCGCACTCGAAGTCGAGGAACTCGACGACCGTCAGCTCGCTCTTCTTCGGGTCACTGAGGCGGTGGCTGTCGCCGCGGACGGGCAGGGCCTGGGCCGCGGGCCGCGCGTTGACGCCGCCGGCGTCACGGTCGTCGGGCGAGAACAGGAGGAACGCGCCGAGCGCGGCGGCGAAGCCGGCCACGATCACCGCGGCGACGACGAGGTGTTTCCCGAGCTTCTTCATGATTCCTCGCTGTACTTGGTCTTGCCGGTGTGCGTGGGCGTGGGCGCGGTCGTGGCGGGGTGGGCGGGGCGCCCGTCGCGGGCGTGCAGGCTCGCCAGGTAGGCGTTGTAGGCGGCGAGTGGGTCGTTGCCGTCGCCGCGGTCGATCTGCCGGTCGATGCGGCGGGCTTCGCGCTGGTCGGAGCGGACCCACTGGACGGCCAGGATGATCGTGGTGAGGAGGACGGGGATGTCGCCGGTCGCCCAGGCGATGGCCCCCGCGTTGTACTGGTCGTCCATCGCGTCCGCGACCCAGGGCCGGTCGAGCAGCGTCCACCAGCCCGCGCCGATCAGGTCGCTGGAACTCATCAGCGAGATGCTGAACCAGGAGTGGAACGGCATCGTCAGGATCAGCACGAACAGCCGGCCCAGATGAGGAGGGCGGCGCGGCCCGGGGTCGATCCCGATGACGACCCAGAAGAACAGCAGACCCGCGGCGAGGAAGTGCACCAGCATGACCATGTGCCCGAGGTGGCTGCGCATCAGCGTCTCGAAGAGCGAGGTGTAGTAGACGGCGAAGGCACTGCCGATGAACAGCAGTCCCGCCACGGCCGGATGCGAGACGACCTTGACATAGCGGCTGTGCAGCAGCTTCAGCAGCACTTCCCGGGGGCCGTCCGGCTCCCCCTTCGCAGCGGCGGGCAGGGCCCGTAGCGCGAGCGTGGCGGGCGCACCGAGGACGAGCAGGATCGGCACGGTCATCGCGAGGATCATGTGCTGGCCCATGTGCACGCTGAACAGCACCTTGCCGTACACCGCGAGCCCGCTCATCGTGGCGAGCACGGTCACCGCCATGCCGAGCAGCCAGGAGACCGTCCGCCCGACGGGCCATGTGTCGCCCCGGGCACGCAACTTCCGTACCCCTGCCAGGTACAGCAGCGCGGCGGCGGCCGTGCCGAACGCGAACAGCGGATCGAAGTGCCACCGGGTGAACAGCCCGGGCCACGGGAAGTCGCCGAGCGGCGGAGGCATGGTGAAACCCAGCAGTTCGTCGGTGGCCGAGACCGAGGCGTCGCCGGCGCCGGGGGCAGGCGTGCGGGACAGCCCCACGGCGAGACCGATCGCCGCCGCCATGAGCAGGAGTTCACCGGCGGCCAGGCGGACGAAGCCCCGCCGCGCACCGTCCTTCAGAGCGGGCAGCGTGCGGCGACGGTGCCACCAGCCGACGCCGCCCAGAGCGGCGAGCGCCATCGTCTTGGCGAGGACCATCAGCCCGTACCGGCTGGTGAACGCGTCCCCCGGGGAGGGGAGTCGGACCGCTACGTTCACGATGCCGCTGGCGGCGACCGCGAGCAGCGCCCATGCGGCAAGCGGGCTGAAACGCCGGACCGCGTCCACCGCCTGCTCCTCCCGGCGCGCGACCACGACCAGGACGAAGACGAGTCCGCCGACCCACACCGCGACACCGAGCAGATGCAGGGCGAGACTGGTGACCGCGGCGTCATGGTTGCCCGCCTCCGAGGAGTGCCCGGTGAACGCGGGCGGCAGGAGGCCGATCAGCGCGACGACGAGCGCCAGACGGGCCCAGCGGGCCGTGCCGATCCCCACGCCGAGCGTCGCGATCACGCCGGCGGCCCCGGTCATCAGCGCGTATGAACGGCCCTGGGCGTCCGTGGCGACGAAGTCCGCCAGTACGGCGGGGGAGAGGACCTCGGCGACCGGCTGGGCGAACAGGTCCGAGAGCAGGAACGCGAGCGTGGCTGCCGACGCCACGGCCCACAGCACGGCGGCCGCGGCGGCCCACGCGAGATAGCGCAGTTGGGCCGGGCCGAGTTCCCTGCCGCCCGGCAGCAGCACGGCGACCAGCAGCAGCGCGCCCACGGTCGCCGTGGCGGCCGCGTTCGTGACGGTACGGGCCACCGGCAGGCCCCAGGCGGTCAGCGCCCCGGCATCCGGGATCCCGGGGATCGCGGTCGCGGTTCCGCCGCCGGACCACACCGCGACCGCGGCGACGGCGGCGGCGAGCCCGACCGACCCGGCCAGCACGAGCGGCAGCCGTGGCAGCCGCGGCAGGCGCTTGGTCCTGGTGGTGGTCTCAGTGGCCATGACGCGCTCGCTTCCGCCACGCGACGACCGTCCCCACGACCGCCAGGGCCAGCACACCGACCGCCGCGAGAACGGGAACGCTCGACCCGTCGGGCTCCCCGCCGGTCCCGTCCGGCGCGGCCTGCTCGGCGGTGCGGGGAGCGGGAGCGGCCGCACTGTCCGACTCCGTCGCTCGCGGTGCCGGACTGGGGCTGCCGGCGGCCTTGACGGTGAACGAGTAGGCCCCCGAGACCGGATGGCCGTCGGCGGAGACGACTCGGTACCCCACCGTGTAGCGCCCGGGGGAAGCGGCGGGATCCAGCGCGAGGGTGACCGCCTTCCCCGCGACCTGGGGCTCGCCCGTGGCGGCCGACGTTCCGTCGGGGCCGGTGACGGCGACCTTGGCGTACTTCTCGGCCATCGTGTCGCTGAAGGTCAGCGTGACGCTTGGTGGCAGCCCGGCGAGCGTGGTGTTCGCGCCCGGGCTGCTGGCGTCGAGTTCGGTGTGGGCCGCGGCCCGCGGCACGGAGACGGCCAGGGCCGCCAGAGTCGCGGGCAGGACGAGGACACGTGCCGCCGTACGGACGGCACGCCGGTCAGTGACGTACATGACGCGGAAAACTCTCTGGGACACCCGTCGGCCGGAGCCGCCGGGACGAGGAGGACCGGCCCGCCGGGCGGCCCTCCCGTCACGCCCGTCAGGGCAGGTGGAGAGCGCCGATCGGCGTCGGCCGGAGAAGGACGAACGGACCGTGCCCGCGGCCGGGCGGCGCCCTGCCCGCGTGCAGCCGCACCAGCAGCACGGACATCAACGACGAGGAACTCTCGGGGACCACGACCCGCGGACCAGTCCCGTGACGGCCATCGAACCGCGGCCAGAGGAACAGCAGCAGACACCGTACGACCGCGAGGAGCGACGTGCTCTGCCACAGCAGCCGCTCTGTGACGCCCAGCAGACGGGCGGTGAGCAGCAGGGTGACCAGGTGACCGGCGAGCAGCACACAGGAAGGCGGCCCGGCGGCCGCGTCGTGCTCGATGAGCCGGAGCGGACCGCCCAGCGAGCCGTCCTGCCCCGCCACGGCGGCGCAGGCACCCGGCAGCGAGTAGGCGACGTGGTAGGCGAGTTGCGCGAGGAGAAGCGTGCCGAGCAACTGGCTGTCCGTCAGCCGATGCCGTGTCAGCACCACCGCACCGGGCGTCGCGACAGCCGCCGTGGCGGCCACGACGACCCACTGGGGTGCGTGCCCCTGCGACAGCACGTGCCCGGCCAGCGGCAGCAACACGCACAGCACCGCGAGCACCCCGGCCCTGAGCCCGCGCAGCCGCCCGGACGCCGGCGAGCCGGGTCCTCGCAGGCAGTGCGTACGCATCGGATCGGGCCTTCAGCGGGTCGGGTTCCGTCACCGTCGCGGAAACGGAAGGGGGCGGCGGGCAAGGATGCGGGACCGCGTGTCCCGCACGCCTGGCAGCGTACCGACCGACCCACTCAGGGCCGCACGCCAGGGTGGGGCGGAGCCGGAGAACGGGCCCGGGTTGACGGCGTGCCGCTCAGGACAACGGCGCGGTGGACCCCCGGATCACCACCCGGCAGGGCAGGCTCTCGGCCCCCGAACGCCGTGCCCCGCCGATCGCCGTGAACAGGGCGTGCGCGGCAGCTCGGCCGACCTGTTCGAGGTTCATGTCGACGCTGGTCAGCGGCGGGCGGGAGGCGGAGGTCAGGACCCGCCAGTTGTCGAAACCCATGACCGCCACCTCCTCGGGCACACGGTGGCCGCGCTCGCGCAGGACGTCCATGACGCCACGGGCTATCTGGTCGCTGCCGCACAGCACGGCGTCCACGTCCGGATGCTGGTCGAGCAGCATCGCGGTGGCGGCCCGCCCCCAGCCCTCCGACCACGCCCCGAACCGCGGTTCGCCGACCAGGGCGAGGCCGGCGTCGGCGAGCGCGGCCCGGGCCCCCTCGGCCCGCTCCCGCGCCGCGAGGTACCCGGGGTCGCCGGTGATGTGCGCGATCCGGGTACGGCCACACGCGAGCAGATGGTCCACCGCGATCCGGCCCGCGCCGACGCTGTCGGGCACGATGGACAGATCCTCCGGGTCCTCCGACGGCGCGTACGCGTAGACGACGGGCACGGGCAGTTCACGCCCCAGGGACGGACGCGGGTCGGTCCGGCTGCCCACCACGATGAGGCCGTCGACCCGGCGTCCTAGCAGCGCGCGGACGTGGTGCTGCTCCCGGATCGCGTCCCCCCGGGCGTCGCAGAGGAACACCGCGACCTCGCCCGCTCCGAACGCGTCCTCGGCGCCCATGAGGATCGGGATGCTGAACCGTCCCTCCAGATCGCTGGTGAGCAGACCGACGGTGCCCGTCCGCCCGGCCAGCAGACCACGGGCCACCTGGTTGGGCCGGAACCGCAGCCGCTCGGCCGCTTCGATCACCCGCTGTCTGGTCTCCGCGCGCACCTGGCTGCGGCCGTTGAGGGCCTTGGAGGCGGTGGCGACGGACACGCCCGCCAGCCGGGCGACATCGCTGAGCGTGGCGGGCTGCGAACGAGAGGGGCCGGTGGCCTGTGCCATGGGTCTTCTCCTGTCTCGCGTCGCGCGCCGACACCCGTCGGGCGTGGCACGCCGCGCGGAAAACAGTACGGGAAACCTTTCGGTCGTGGCATACCAATGGGTTTCGAGCACCTGACTCCATGTGCGTCCCGCACGCGTAGAGACGGTTTCCGCAAGGGGATTGACGGTTGGTGAGTCGAGTTCTAGCGTCTCTGAAAGCCTTTTCGGTTCATTTCTGTCGCGGTGAGTTCGTCACCGGGCTTCGTCACCGATTCTTCGTCGCAGAGTTCAGTGCCACCACATCCATCGTCCCGACCGGCCGGCCTGCCCAGGGCCCGCCGCCCACCAGGGGGGATCGACCATGGGGAGCACGGCCGGACCGCTCGGACGCTTACGCCGCCTCGTCACCGGCTCCATCGCACTCCTCGCCGCCGCGAGTCTGGTCACGGCATGCGGGTCGGGGGAGGACGGATCCGGCGGTGGGGGAGGTAGCGGAGCCGCGGATGCCAAGGGTGCCGACGACGGCACCAAGTTGACGATGTGGACGCGTGCGGCGACCCGGCCGCAGAGCGAGGCCCTCGTCAAGGCGTACAACGCGAGCCACAAGAACAAGATCGACCTGACCGTCATCCCGACCGACGACTACCAGGCCAAGGTCGGAGCCGCCGCGGGCTCCCGCGACCTTCCCGACCTGTTCGCCTCCGACGTGGTGTTCGTACCGAACTACACCTCCAGCGCGCTCTTCGCCGACATCACCGAACGCGTCGAGGCGCTGCCGTTCGCCGAGCACCTGGCCCAGTCGCACATCAAGGCCGGTACGTACGAGGGCAAGAAGTACGTCGTGCCGCACACGCTGGACCTGTCGGTGCTCTTCTACAACAAGGAGCTGTACCGGCGGGCCGAGCTCGACCCCGAGAAGCCGCCCACGACCCTGCGTGAATGGGATCAGCAGGCCCGGGCCGTGGACGCGCTGGGCGGAGGCGTCAACGGCACGTTCTTCGGCGGGAACTGCGGTGGCTGCGGCGTCTTCACCTGGTGGCCGTCCATCTGGGCAGCCGGCGAGGACGTACTCAACAAGGAGGGAACCGAGGCACAACTCTCCTCCGGCACCGCCAAGAAGGTCTACGACACCTACCGCGGCTGGGTGAAGGACGACATCGCGGCCCCCGGCGCGCGCGACGAGACGGGCACGACCTGGACCGGGGTCTTCCCGAAGGGCAAGGTCGGTGTGATGCCCATGCCGTCGACCACCCTGGGGCTGATGCCCAAGGACCTCGACCTCGGGGTCGCGCCCATCCCAGGACCCGACGGCGGCAAGTCCACCTTCGTCGGCGGTGACGCCGTCGGTATCTCCGCCACCAGCAAGTCGGCCGACCAGGCCTGGAACTTCCTCGCCTGGTCGCTGGGCGACGAAGCCCAGGTCGACGTGGTCGCCGCGCACAAGGACGTCGTGGCGCGCACCGATCTGGCGTCCAACAAGTACTCCAAGGCGGATCCGCGGCTGGTGACGATCAACGAACTCGTGGCGCACGGCCGTACCCCGTACGCGCTGAAGTTCGGCCAGACCTTCAACGACCCCAACGGCCCCTGGCTGACCCTCATGCGCGACGCCGTCTTCGGCGACGGGGGGTCCGTGGACAAGGACAACGAGGCGGTCAGCGCTTCGCTGGCCGACTGAGCGGCACCGGCGCTCCGGCTCGGAGCTGAGGCACCGGGCCGGGGCCACCGCACGCACCCCCTCTCACGTCCCACGGCAGAGGAGACCCATGCACGTGAAGGCGCCCGACCGGACGGCGGCCGAACGCCCGCCGTCCCGGCCGGATCGACGGACCCGCCCGCTCCGCGCGACGGCGCCCCGCTGGTGGCGGTCCCGGAAGGTGAAGGGCCTCGGGTACGCGGCGCCCACCGCCGTGTTCGTCGCTGTCTTCTTCGTGCTGCCGCTGCTGCTCGTAGGGCAGATGTCCCTCAGCGACTGGCCCCTGCTGTCGGGAGACCGGGGCGTCAACGCCCCCGAGAACTACACCGACGTCACCGAGAGCACCCTCTTCTGGCCCGCGGTGCGTTTCACCCTCCTCTACACCGTGATCGTCACGGTCGTCCTCCTCGGGCTCGCGCTCCTCCTCGCCCTGCTGGTGCAGGAGTCCCGTCCCGGCGCCGGCTTCTTCCGTACGGTCTACTTCCTGCCCAGCGCCCTGGGCCTGGCCTCCGCCTCCCTGCTGTTCTGGGGGCTGTACAGCCCCACCACCGGCCCGCTCAGCCGCGTACTGGAAGAGCTCGGCCTCGTCGACGACCCGGTGTCCTTCCTCGGCACACCCACGTCAGCCCTCCTGTCGACCGTCTTCCTCATCGTCTGGAAGTTCGCCGGCTTCTACATGCTGATCCTGCTCGTGGGCCTCCAGCGCATCCCCCACGAGGTGTACGAGGCGGCTCGGATGGACGGCGCGAGCCGCGGCCAGATCTTCCGGTCCATCACGCTGCCGCTGCTGCGTCCGTCCCTCGCCCTGACCCTGCTGCTCTGCGTGACCGGATCGCTGCTCGCCTTCGACCAGTTCTTCATCCTCACCAAGGGTGGACCGGACAACAGCACGGTCACCGTCGTCCAGTTGATCTACCGGGAGGCCTTCCAGCGGCTGAACCTCGGCACCGCGGCGGCCCTCTCGATCATCGTGCTGGCGGTGCTGCTCCTGCTCAACGTCCTCCAGTTCCGCGGTCTCCGCCACGCCGACGAGTCATGACCATGACCCCCACCCCGCCACGAAGGGACACCACGGTGCTCACCCGCGCCCTGGGCCGCACGCCCCACTACGTCGTCGCCGGAGGTCTGGCCGTCATCTTCCTGTTCCCCCTGCTGTGGAACACCTGGGCCTCGGTCAGCGGACAGCCCGGCACCGCGCAGGAGTCCGGCTACGGCCTCGGCAACTACAGGACGTTGCTCGACTACGACGCGGGCCTGTGGCAGTACCTCCTCAACAGCACCGTCGTCTCGGCACTGACCGTCGCCCTGACCCTCGGCGTGTCACTGCTGGGTGGCTACGCCTTCGCCCGATTCGACTTCCCCGGCAAGAACGTGCTGTTCCTGCTCACCCTGGCCATCCTCATGGTCCCGTACGCCACGCTTCTCATCCCGCTCTACGTGCTGCTCGGCAGGCTCCACCTGCAGAACTCGCTGGTCGGGCTGGGCCTCGTCCTGGCCATGTTCCAACTGCCGTTCGCCACCTTCATGATGCGGATCTCCTTCGAGGCGGTGCCGCGCGAACTGGAGGAGTCCGCGCTCGTCGACGGCTGCGGCACGGCGGGCGCGCTGCGCCGGGTCCTGCTCCCGGCGGTGCGACCGGGGCTGATCACCGTGGGGCTCTTCGCCTTCCTCGCCGCCTGGAACGACTTCATCGCACCGCTGATCCTCATCTCCGACAGCGAGAAGGCACCCCTGCCGCTGGCCATCGCGAACCTGCGGCAACAGAGCATGGGCGCCGTCGACTACGGCGCCACCGAGGCGGGCGTGGTCGTCCTCGCCGTGCCCTGCCTCCTCCTCTTCCTGCTGCTGCAACGGCACTACATACGGGGATTCATGTCGGGCGCGCTCAAGGGCTGAAGCGCCTACTCAAAGGCTGAAGCACCTGCTCACAGGCTGAAGGCCCGCACCCCGCGGCACACATCCACGACCGAAGGGACAAACCGAAGGCATGAACTGGTGAGGGAGAACACGACGCGGCCCACCGTACTGCCGGTGGCGCCCACCCGGGGCCGACTGCGGCCGCTCGGTCTGGACGAGGTCAGGATCACCGGAGGCTTCTGGGCCCGGCGCAGGCACACCAACGCGACGGCCACACTCGGCCACTGCCGTGACTGGATGGAACGCGTCGGCTGGACGGGCAACTTCCGGGCCGTCGCCGAGGGCCGGATCGATCGGGACCGGCGCGGACGCGAGTTCGCCGACTCCGAGATGTACAAACTGCTGGAAGCCATGGCCTGGGAGGCCGGTAGCGGCGGGAGCGGCGGATCCGGCAGCACCCTCGACGCGGACGCGGCCGCACTCACCGAAATCGTCGCACGCGCCCAGCAACCGGACGGCTACCTGAACACCGCCTTCGGCCACCCCGGACAGCAGCCCCGCTACAGCGACCTCGAATGGGGCCACGAGCTGTACTGCTACGGGCACCTCATCCAGGCGGGCGTGGCCCAGGCCCGAGCCCGGGGCGAGGGCGAGCTGGCGAAGATCGCCCGGCGGGCGGCCGACCACGTGTGCGCCACCTTCGGCCCGGGCGGCATCGAGGGCGTCTGCGGGCACCCGGAGATCGAGACCGCCCTGGTGGAACTGGCCAGGCTGACCGGGGAGCAGCGCTACCTCGACCAGGCGGCCCTCTTCGTCGACCGCCGCGGCCACCACACCCTCGCCGACATCGAGTTCGGCCGCGCCTACTTCCAGGACGACATGCCCGTGCGGGACGCCACCGTGCTGCGCGGACACGCCGTACGTGCCCTCTACCTCGCGGCCGGTGCCGTAGATGTCGCCGTGGAGACCGGGGACGACGCCCTGCTCGCCGCGGTCGTACGGCAGTGGGAGGCGGCGGTCGCCCGGCGGACCCACCTGACCGGAGGCATGGGCTCGCACCACCGGGACGAGGCATTCGGCGACGACTTCGTGCTGCCGCCGGACCGCGCCTACTCGGAGACCTGCGCGGGAGTCGCCTCCGTGATGCTCAGCTGGCGGCTGCTGCTGGCCACCGGCGAGCCGCGCTTCGCGGACCTGGCCGAGCGGACCCTGTTCAACGTGGTCGCGACCTCCCCGTCCGACGACGGCCGGGCCTTCTTCTACGCCAACACCCTGCACCGGCGCACCCGAGGTGCCGTGCCCGCCACGGACACCGACAGCCCGCGCGCCGAGTCGAGCCTGCGCGCACCCTGGTTCGCGGTGTCCTGCTGCCCGACCAACGTGGCGCGGACGCTGGCCCAACTGCCCGCGTACGTCGCGACGGTGGACGACCACGGCGTACAACTGCACCAGTACGCCGACGCCGAGATCGCCACCTCCCTCGCCGACGGCCACGGCGTCGCGCTCCGGGTCCGTAGCGACTACCCGTCCGGCGGGACGGTGGCCGTGCGGATCGTCAGGTCCCCGGACCGCCCCTGGACCCTGTCGCTGCGCGTCCCCGAGTGGACGGCGGGTGCCACGGCATCGCTGACCGAACCGGACGGCACACGCCGCGTCGTCCCGCCGGGCACCGCCGACGTCACGCGGGTCTTCCGGCCCGGTGACGAGGTGCGGCTCGAACTGCCCGTGACCCCGCGCTGGGTCCGGGCTGACCCACGCGTCGACGCGGTACGCGGCACGGTGGCCGTCCAGCGCGGACCGCTGGTGTACTGCGCCGAGTCCGTGGACCTGCCGGACGGGCGCGACGTCGACACCGTTCAGGTCGACCCGTCCGTGGAGCCGGAGGACGCGGGCGACAAGGTCGTCGTGGCCGGAGAAGTCGCCGCGCACGCCGAACAGAGCGACGAGCCATGGCCGTACGAACCGCTCGACCGCCCCGCGGTGAGCACTGCCGACCGCACGCAGATCGTTCTGGTGCCCTACCACTCCTGGGCGAACCGTGGGCCCTCGACGATGCGCGTCTGGCTGCCTACGACCCGGCAGCGGACCACAGAACCGTAGACACCGCTCACCTGGAGGAAGTCGTGCACAGGCCGAGAAGACGGCACCGTCGCAGAACCCTGGCCGGAGCGCTGGCTCTCGGGCTGCTCGCCTCGCTCGCGGCCGTCGCCCCGGCCGAGGCGGACAACTCGGCCATCGGCCACCCGGTCTACTCCGGATCCGCCGATCCCGTACCGGAGTTACCCGCCGGCTTCTCCGTCCGCCGCACACTGCGCGCTCAGTTCGAGGCCGACCGGAAGGCCGGGAACGGCACCGACTTCTGGATGGACCGCATGCTGGCCCGCAAGGGCGAGGACCCCGCCGGCGACTGGCTGTTCACGCGGGGCCGGGCCGTGTTCATGAAGGAGCACGACCCGGCCCGGCTCGGGTTCGGCGGCAAGGTCGCCTACTGGGAGAGCATCGACAACCGGTCCGCGTACACCGTCACCCTGGCCGTGGGCGGCGAGAACCTCACCCTGCGCGAGGACACCGACGCCCGTACCCAGACGCCCAGTTACTGGCGCAGTGTGTTCACGCACGAGGGCACCGGGCTGAGGGTGACCCAGACCAAGTTCATCACCGACGCGAACGTCGCCGTGACGAACCTGACCCTCACCAACACCGGTTCCGCCCGCCGCGAGGTCACGCTGCGTGCCGCGTCCCCGTACACCACGACCGCCGAAGGCCGTGAACTCACCGGTGCGGTGGCCGCGAAGAACAACCTCACCACCGTCTTCCCGCGACTCAGCGGCGACGGCATGGCACCCGCACCCGCCTCTGACGGCGAGGCCCTGACGCGTTCCCTCGCGCTGCCCGCGGGCGGCACCGTCACCACCAAGGTCCAACTCGGCTTCGTCACCGAGGAGATCGCCCGCTCCCGCCCCGAGTACGACACTGTGCGCACCGCGACCCCGGCCGCCGCCTTCCGCACCCACGTGCAGACGTACAACCGCTGGTGGGCCGAGAACCTGCCCTACCTCGACGTCCCGGACGACAACATCGAGAAGACGCTGTACTACCGCTGGTGGCTGCTGCGGTACAACTACCTCGACGCCGACATCCCGGGCAACGACTACCAGTTCCCCACCTCCATGGAGGGCGCGCTCGGCTACAACAACGCCATCGCCCTGACCGTCGGCATGTTCGTCGACGACCTCAAGTACCTGCGTGACCCGAGCTATTCGTACGGCCCCTGGGTGTCGGCCGGAGAGGTCTCGAAGAACGGCAAGTACACCGACAACCCGGGCGACCCGGAGAATTGGTCCAACAGCTACACCCAGTACATCTCCGAGGCGGCCTGGCGCTCCTACCAGGTGCACGGCGGGCCCGACGGCATCGTGCGCAACCTCGCGCGGTACGCCGAGAAGGACGTCCGGGGCCAGTTGGAGAACTACGACCACGACGGCAACGGACTGATCGAGTACGACTGGGGCGCCATGACCGGAAACGACGCCGACGCGGTGTCGTTCGACTGGAAGCCGGGCAACCTCGACCGCGCCGAGTCGGCGTACGTGTACAGCAACGCGACAGCGGCGGCCCGCGCGTACGAACTGCTCGGCGAGACGGGCAAGGCCGACGAGATGCGCGGCGTCGCGAAGCGGGTCAAGGACGCCGTCCTGAAGTACCTGTGGGACCCGAAGGACAAACTGCTCAAGCACCGGCACGTGGCCAGCGACACCCTGGTGCCCTGGAAGGAGATCAACAACTACTACCCGTACAGCGTGGGCCTGATGCCCACGCCCGACGAGGACCCCCAGTACCTCGAAGCCCTCCGGCTGTGGGCGGACGACAAGCAGTACCCGGTCTTCCCGTTCTTCACGGCAAACCAGGCCGACAAGGCGGAAGCGGCGGAGCAGGGGCACCCGGGAAGCAACAACTTCTCCGTCATCAACTCCACCGTCACCTTCCGCTTCCTCGCCTCGGTGCTGCGGAAGTACCCGAACAAATACATCGACAACAGCTGGTACAAGAAGCTGCTGTCCTGGAACGCCTGGGCCCACTACGTCGACGGCGACAACCGGTGGCCCGACCAGAACGAGTTCTGGGCCGACGGCAGCGCCGACCCGCAGAAGATCGGCTACCGCTCCTGGATCCACCACACCATCCTCGGCACCACCAACTGGACCGTGATCGAGGACGCGATGGGCTTCCGGCCGCGCGACGACCGGAAGATCGAGCTCTGGCCCATCGACATCGACTGGCCGCACTTCGCCGTCACCGACATCAACTACCGCGGCACCGACGTGGCCGTCCTCTGGGACGAACCGGGCGACGGGAAACGGCCGTACGGCCGCCAAGTGCCCGAGGGCTACTCCCTCTACCTCGACGGAAAACTCGCCTTCACCGCCGACCGGCTCACCCACCTCGTCTACGACCCCGCCACCCGCAAGGTCACGTTCCCCGACGGGGGAGGCGCCAAGGCCCGCGTCACCGGCCTGCGTGCCGGAGTACCGGGACCGCAGGACGTCGAGTACGGCCGGAAGGACCGCGTCACCGACCTGTTCGCCAAGGCCGGCCGGGACCTGACGGGCGTGGCCAAGGAGAACCTCGCGGCCGGTGCCACGGCCCGTGCCTCCCACGAGGCCCAGGGGCGGGGCGTGTCCGGCGCCGTCGACGGCTTCACCATCAACGAGCCGTACTGGGGCGCCCGAGGCTCGGGCAACAGCGAGGACTGGTACGAGATCGACTTCGGGCGCAGACGCGCGGTCGACGACGTCGGGCTCTACTTCTACAGCGACAAACGGCCGGGCGGATACGCCGAGCCCGCCCTCTACACCGTGCAGTACCAGGACGGCGACGGGCAGTGGAAGGACGTGGCCCGCCCCGCCAAGTCACCCGTCAACCCGAGAGCCAACCTCAACCAGGTGCGCTTCGAGAAGGTGACGACCCAGAAGCTACGGGTGCTGATGCGTCACCGGGACGGCCACACCAGCGGCCTGAAGGAGATCCAGGCGTTCGCCACCGGCGTCCGGCCCCCGGCAGCCCGGAACCAGGCCCCGTACGTCGAGGCGTGGCGGGACACCACGTACAGCCGTCCGGGCCAGGTCAGGCTGACAGGGATCGTCGAGGACGACGGCCTCCCGGAGCGGAAGCTCTCCGCCTCGTGGCAGGCGACGGACGGACCCGAAGGCGGCACCGTCATCTTCGACGAGCCGCGCGCCTCGACGACCGTCGCCCGCTTCACCAAGGCGGGTACGTACACCCTGGAACTCACGGCCACCGACGGTGAGTTGCAGTCGTCGAAGAGGGTTGTGGTCAAGGCGGAGGGTTTGTCCGACGGGCAGGTGAACGTGGCGCCCTTCGCCACACCCACCGCCTCCTACACCTCGGGCTGGGAATCCATCGCCGCCATCAACGACGGCCGGGAACCCGCCTCTTCGTCCGACGCCCCGCGCTGGGGCAGCTGGCCCCAGAAGGGCACCCAGTGGGTCCAGTACACCTGGGACGACCCGGTCCGTGTGGACGGCTCCGACCTGTACTTCTTCCGTGACGCGCAGCCCGGCGCGGAGGACGGCGTCGGCGTTCCGGCGTCCTGGGTCATCGAGTACAAGGACGGCGACACCTGGCGCGAGGTCGCCTCGCCCAGCGGTTACGGCACTGCCGAGGACCGCTACAACAGGACCACCTTCACCCCCGTCACCACCACGGCCCTGCGCGCCCGGCTGACGGGCCACCCGAACCTGGCCCTCGGCGTCCAGGAGTGGAAGGTGTACGCCGAGACACCGGAGTCCGTGCGCGAGGTCCACGTCCCCACCCCGCGCGGCAGGATCCCCGAGTTGCCCGGCCAGGTGACGCTGGTCTACGCCGACGGCTCCACGGCGCGCTCGCCCGTGGCCTGGCCCGCCCTCACCGAGGACCAGGTCGCCGAAGGAGGTACCAGCGTACGGATCACGGGGCTCGCCGACGGGGCAGCGCAACCCGTCACCGCGACCGTGTGGGTGCGGCAGACCGACGCCGTCGAGATCACCAGCATCGCCGAGGAACGCCTCACCACCCGGGCCGGTACGGCGCCCACGCTCCCGTCCACCGTGGTCGCGACGTACAACGACGGCTCCAAGGACAGCCGGATCGCCGTCACTTGGGACCCGGTGAAGCCGGACCAGTACGCCGAGCCCGGAACCTTCGAGGTGAAGGGAACCGTGGCGGGCACCACCTACCGCGCCACGGCGAACGTCACCGTGACCGCCCCGCCATGACCGCCCGGTGACCCCTCCCACGCCCGCTGAGACAGACGACTTGAGACAGACGACTTGAGACAGACGACTTGAGACCGACGACCTGAGATCGACGACCTGAGTCCGACGACCTGAGTCCGACGACCTGAGTCCGACGACCGATGATCGGAGTCCGAGCATGTCCCAACCCCCCACCCGCCGCCGTCTGTTGAGTCTCGCCGCCGGGGCCGCGGCCGCCGCCCCGCTCGTCCACGCAGCACCGACCGCGCACGCGGCGGCAGGCGGCCCGGCCCTGTCCACAGGACAGGCC